>NC_013960.1:983750-1311666 GCF_000024725.1 Nitrosococcus halophilus Nc 4
ACTTCAAGGCCATTGGCCGAGACAACCTTAACACTGAGCAGGAACCACCCCACCTTCCCTACGCCACCAAAGAACAACGCGAACCCCTCATCAAAGCCGTGCGCCGTCTGGTCAGCGTCTCCAACGCCAAGGGTAGGCCCCTGACCCATGAAGACGCCCACAGCATCATCAACCTGAAAATGGGCGTGGACAGCGTGGAAGCTCTCACCCTGGAGCAAATCCCCAAGGCCATGACCCTGGTGGGCGAAATCCTGGAGCGGGTCGTCCTGGAAGGGGAGTACATCGGCAAGGATGACGCCCCTTACCCTGATCCCGAATGTTACCTTTCTCCGGCCCAGCGCCTCGAATTGGATCAGGCGATTAAACACGCCCTTACGGGTCTCTGGGACGAATGCAGCGACGAAACGGGCAGGCAGTGGGTCTGTAACCGGCTTCGAGTCATGCTTCATCTACGCCGCATCGAGGACATGCATCCCGACCAACTCCCCTTGGCGCTGGCGGAGCTGGAGCGGCTGAAACAAGATCTCAGCGCTTTTTTTGAATTTAGGGCAAAGGAGCGGCGCTTTCTTTGTCGGGAGATTATCGGCGCGGGCACGCCCTGGACTCCTCATCTGGCCAAGCAATGGAAGGCGGAGCTGAAGCAGACCGTGCCGCCCCGCCCGGATTGGTTGGCCATGCGCGAGAAACTGTTGCGCCAAGCCGAGGATAACTAGAAGCCCTCCACTCCGGCCCCGCCGCCAAGGTGGCGGGGCTAATATAACCGTTATACTTGTGTAATGCGTAAAAACTGATTGGAGGGTTTATGCCGAATCCTACCCAAGACTATTATGCCTGGACTCAAGAGACTATTGAGAAGCTGCGTCAGGGCAAATGGAATGAGGTCAATATGGAGGACTTGATCGAGGAGATTGAAGATATGGGGGCCGGTGAGCGCAACGAGCTAGAGAATAGACTTGTGGTGCTACTGGCTCATTTGCTTAAGTGGCGATACCAGCCGGAGCGTAGGAGCCGAAGCTGGCGCCTGACCATTGAAGAGCAGAGACAGCGAATTGCGAGACGTTTGAAGAAAAGTCCGAGTTTGCGGCCACGTCTGCCCGAATTGGGCGAGGAAGACTCGTATCCTATCGCGGTCATCGTGGCGGCAAGGGAAACAAACCTAGAAAAATCCACCTTCCCCGCCACCTTCGAGGAAACGGGCTGGACCTGGGAGCAGGTGCAGGACATGGAGTATCTTCCAGACTAAAGCGCACTTGCGGCACTAACGGCCCCGCTGCTTCGGTGGCGGGGCCGCTTGCTTGACAAATCATCTCATAAACCCATTCGGCGGATAATTTTCCCACCCTAAAAAATAGTCTCATTTTGGGCCTGAAATGAGACTCCATCCTAGCGGACAATGCCCCCAATCAACTTTTGGGGGAATCGCCGTGAGTACCGCCACCGACATGCTCGCCAAGTATCTGGCCGCTGAATCCGCCTTAACGGAAGGCAAAAGTATCAGTTGGGTGGATGGCCGCCAGCTCACCCGTGAAGATCTAGCCGAAATCCGCAAAGGCCGCAAGGAATGGGAACGGCGGGTGGCCGCCGAGGAGGCCCAGGCCGCCGGAGCGCCCACCATCGGCGGGTTAGGCTATGCCGTGGCCCGGTTGGACGGCTGATGGAAGACCTCTTCCAGCAACTCAAGCGCCATGAGGGCCTGCGGCTCAAGCCTTACCGGGACACGGTAGGCAAGATGACCGTGGGTTATGGCCGCAATTTGGAGGACCGGGGCATCTCCGAGCAAGAAGCGGAGCTGATGCTGATGAACGACGTTCTCCATTTTCAGTCCCGGCTATCACAATATTCCTGGTTCCTGGTCATGAACGAAACCCGCCAGGGGGTCATTATCAACATGGCCTATAACCTGGGGATGGGCGGTCTGCTCAGCTTCAAGCGCATGATCGCCGCCCTGGGAGATCGCAATTACACCCTGGCGGCTTGTGAAATGGTGGATTCACTTTGGGCGAAACAAGTGGGGAACCGCGCCGCGGAGCTGGCCGAGCAAATGCGCCTGGGCTGGAGGATTCCCTTTTGAACCCCATCGATAGGCTCGTCGAATACTTTGCCCCTCAGGCGGCCCTCAAGCGCCACGCCGCCCGGCAGGTGCTGGCCTATTACGAGGCCGCCCGGCCCTCCCGCAAGCGCAAGTTTTATCGGGATAACGCCGGACCCAACCGCCAGACGGAACAGGGCGCGGTCCCCATTCGCATTCAGGCCCGGCACCTGGAGCAAAACCACGATCTCACTCGCGGGGCCATCCGTACTCTGGTGAATAATGTCGTTGGTCCGGGCGGGATTGGCATCGAGCCTCAGCCCCGCCGGGCGGATGGCAGCATTCACGAAGAATACGCCAATATCTTGCTGGAAGCCTGGCGGGACTGGTCACGCAAACCGGAAGTCACCCATCGCCATCATTTTTCCAAGGTTCAACGTATTGCCGCCCGCTCCTGGATACGGGATGGTGAAATGTTCGCCCAAATACTCCCCGGGCGGGTGCCGTTTCTCGATCACGGTACTCGAGTCCCGTTCTCTCTGGAATTGATCGAGGCGGATATGGTGCCCTTCGAGTTTACCGACGAAGGGCGCGGTATCCGGCAAGGAGTCCAGCTCAACCAGTGGGGCCGCGCTATCGGCTATTGGGTCTATAAATCCCATCCCACCGATGGGCTCCGGTTCGTCAGCCAGCGGGATTTGAAATTCGTTCCCGCCAGCCGGATGCTTCACCCCGCCTTTATCGACCGTATCGGCCAGGTGCGGGGCGTGTCCGAGTTCGCCTCGGTGATTACCCGGTTGGAGGACATCAAGGACTACGAAGAGTCCGAGCGGGTGGCCGCCAAGATCGCCGCCATGCTCACCGCCTACGTCAAGCGGGGCAATCCGGACCTGTACGACCCCAACGCCTTGCCCCGGGACGAAGAAGGCAACCCCCTGCCTCGGGAGATTAACTTCCAGCCCGGCATGGTCATTGACACCCTCAACATGGGAGAAGAGATCGGGCTCATCGACTCCAAGCGGCCCAATCCCAACGTGGTCACCTTCCGCCAAGGCCAGCTCAAGGCCTTCGCCGCCGGTTTGGGGGCCAGCTATTCCAGCGTCAGCCGGGATTACGATGGTACCTATTCCGCCCAGCGGCAGGAGCTGGTGGAGCAATGGGTCCATTACGCGGTCCTGACCGATGACTTTGTGGGGGATTTCATCCAGCCCATTTGGGAGGAATTCGTCAATGTGGCCGCGCTTAGCGTCGCGCCGGTGCCCGCCGATGTGGTGCCCGGCACGGAAAACGACGCCAGTTACATCGGTCAATCCATGCCTTGGATCGACCCTCTCAAGGAAGCCATGGGCTATCTGCGTCTGGTGCGGGCCGGTTTCGCCTCCGAGGCGGAGGTGATCCGCAAGCGGGGCCGCAACCCCAAGGACGTGCTGGAGCAAATCAGCGATTTCCGCAAGCGAGCCAAGGAGCGGGATTTGACCTTGGATTCCGACGCTTCCGTCTCAAGCAGCACACGGTAAAACCTATGCGATTAAAACCATTTCGACTGTTCAACCGGGGCAGGCGAAGCTCCAGAGCCACCGAGATTCGCCGGGGCCCCTTCAGCCTCCGGGCCTTGGCCGACGATTCGGCGGAGATCTACATCTACGGCGATATCGGCGGATGGGACGAGGAATCCATCGACGCCCGCCGTTTCGTCCAGGACCTGGCCAGTTTGGAAGCTCGTCTGATCACGGCGCGGATCAACTCCATCGGTGGTTCCGTCTACGACGGCCTGGCCATTCACAACGCCCTGGTCCGCCATCCGGCCCAGGTCACTACGACTATCGACGGCATCGCCGCGTCTATCGCTTCCCTGATTGCCATGGCGGGCGAGGAGCGGACCATGGCCAGCAATGCCCTGCTGATGGTTCACGCCCCGTGGACGTTGGCCATAGGCAACTCGGAAGAATTCCGGCGAATGGCGGATATGCTCGACAAACATTCCGAGGCCATGACGGCGGCCTATGCCGAGGCCACCGGCCAATCCGCCGAGGATATTTTGGCCCTGTTGACCGACGGGGAAGATCACTACTACACCGCCGAGGAAGCCCAGGCCCTAGGTTTCGTCCATTCCGTCGGGAGCGAGCAACCCGTGCCGGAGGACCTGACGGCGATGCTGGCCCGGCGTTATCCCTCCTTTCACTCAAACAAAAGGAATCAACACATGTTGTTTGGCAAGAAAAAATCCCGAACTCGACCCGCGCCACGGGCCGGGACCCGGTTGGCGGCGGTGCTCAATGGTCGCATTGACGCCCTGACCGACGAGGACACCTCCCGCAGCGATATCATCGCCGAGATGGCCCGCGAGGCGGGCATTCGAGAGGATACGGTCAATCAAATTTTGAACGGGTCAATCGACTGCCCGCCCCTCAACCGGCTGGAAGGCTTTAGCCAAACCCTGGAGATGCCCCTGGCAGACCTGCGCAGCGCCGCCGAAGCCGATGGCGTGAACTTTGGCGAGGAGGGCAATCCCGCCGCCTTCGGGACTCGTCGCCTGGCCACCCCCCAAGGCAGCGCCGGCGAGGGCCACTCGGAAGCGGTGCAAGCCGCCCTCCGCCTGGAAGCCAATCGCCGCAAGGACATTAAAAACCGCTTCCAGCGGTTCATGAACCGGGAGGGCGTGGCCGCCTTGCTGGAGGAATGCCTGGACGATCCCAGCATTCAGCCCCAGGACGCCTCCGATCAGCTCTTGGCCCACATGGGCCAGGGCGTCGAGCCCATCCAGGGGCGTAACTTCGTCTCCGGTGAAGACAGCCGGGACAAATTCGTCCGGGGTGCGACTTCGGCCCTGCTGGCCCGCATGGGCGCGGAGAAGCACGACCGGGCCAATCCCTACCGGGGCATGCGGCTCCATGAGATCGCCCGGTCCTGTTTGAAGGATGCGGGGCTCAACGTGGACGGCCAAACGCCGGAGGAATACGCCGCCAAGGCCCTCAGCCATGGTTTGATTCGCGGCGCGCAAACCACCTCGGATTTCCCGGTCATCCTGGAAAACACCCTCCATAAGATGATCCTCACCGGCTTTATGGCCATCGCCACCACCTGGGACCGGATCTGCAAAGTGGGGGACGTGACCGATTTCCGGGCCTGGAATCGACTGGTGCCGGGCCTCATCGGCAATTTGGATGGGGTCAATCAAGCCGGGGAATATCTCAACAAGAACATCCCGGACGCGGAAAAAAACACCATCCAGGTCAGCCGCCACGGCAACATCATTCAGATCACGCCGGAAACCATCGTCAACGACGACTTGGGTTATGTCCAAGACATGGCCAACGGTCTCGGCGGGGCCGGTGGCCGGGCAATCGAGCGGGCGGTGTATACCTTACTGGAAAGCAATCCCACCATGAGCGACGGGACGGCCCTGTTCCACGCCAATCACGGCAACCTGGCCGCCAGCGGAGCCGCGCCCACCGTGGACCTACTCGACAGCGCCGCCGTGGCCATGGCCCAGCAAAAGGCGCCCGGCGATGACGCCGAATACCTGGACATTCGTCCCGCCGTGGCCCTGGTGAATACATCTCTGCGGGGCAACATGCGGGTATTGGTGGACGCGGTGTTCGATCCCGATACCGCCAACAAGCTCCAGAAGCCCAACAAGGTCAACGGCATCGTCCAGGACATCGTGGACACCCCACGGGTCGCCGCCAATCCCTGGTATCTGTTCGCGGACCCGGCCATCGCCCCGGTGCTGGAAGTGGTCTTCCTCAACGGCCAGCGGGAGCCCCGTCTTGAAATGGAAGAAAACTTCCGCACCAGCGGCCTGGCCTGGAAGGTGGAGCTGCCCTTTGGGGTGGCGGCCATCGATTACCGGGGCGCATTTAAAAATCCGGGAGCCTAGTCCGGCATGACCCCTGTTATCGGTGATCTCATCCAAGGCGGCGTCAACGCGGCCCTGGACGTGGTGAAGTCCTACTTCCCGCCGGACATGCCGCCGGAGGAAAAGGCGCGGTTGGAGCGGGACCTGACCCAAGCCCTGGCCGCCCACCAGCTCACCCAAGAGCGGGAGCGCACCCAGCGCCACGGCGCGGACATGGCCAGCGATTCCTGGCTGTCCAAAAACATCCGCCCCTTGGTGCTGGTGTATCTGATGATCGCCTGGACGGTGTTTTCAGTGCTGTCCATTTCCGGCGGCATGGTGGATGCGGTTTATGTGGGGATGCTCAAGGAAATGCTCATGGCCGCCTTCGGCTTCTATTTCGCCGGGCGCAGCGTGGAGAAGATCACCGCTATTTTGAAAGAACGTAAGGTTAGGAGCTAAAGATCATGTCCAATAATTATATTCAGCCGGGCAATGTCATCGACTACACCGCCGGCAGCGACATTGCCTCCGGGGATGTGGTCGTCATCGGCAACATGCTCGGGGTTGCCAAGACCGACATCGCCACCGGCGAAACCGGCTCGGTGCAAATTACCGGCGTTTTCAAATGCCCCAAGGTCAGCGCGGCGGTCATTGCCCAGGGCGAAAGCCTCACTTGGGATGTGTCCGCCGGGGCCTTCGATGATAACGCCGCCACGCCAGCCAGCGGGGATGTGACCGGACCGCCGGCGGTGGCCTTCGCCGCGGCGGGTAATGGAGACACGACCTTGCTGGTCAAATTCACGGGCGTTCCCGGCACGGTCACCTAATGGCCGTGGCTGATGATAGCTTCCATGCGCAGATTCTTTCCCGCCTCGATGACCACGGGGAAGAAATCCGGGCCTTGCGGGGTTTGGTGGAGCGGCTGGTGCGCATCGAGGAGCGCCAGCAAGCCCACTCGGACACCTTCGCCCGCTTTGGCGTGCGCATCGAGCGCCTGGAATATCAAATTCAGCAACTCAATACGGAACATGGACAATCCTCTGTCTCCATCGCTTGGTTGGAGCGGGGGTTGTGGCTGATGTGCATCATCGGCGCTTGGCTGGTGAACCAGTGGATCCATCACGGTGGCTGAGTTCAGCGGCATCCTGGTCAACGCCATGACCTCGGCCATGGCGGTCTTCGGCGAGCCGGTGACGGTCATCAAAAAAGATGACAGCCAGATCGAAGTCCTAGCGGTAGTGGAGAAGAACGTGGAGATTGTAGGCGAATACGGCCAACGAATAGACCGGCGGGATCGGCTCTGGTTCCTGAACCACCAGGTTTTGGTGGAAATCGGGGATCGAGTGGTCCTGGATGACGTGGAACGGACGGTGGACGCCAGGGACACGGACGACGGCGTTTCCCGGGCGGTGTGGTTGCGCTGATGGCCATCACCCTTCAAGGCCGAGGACTGGGCGAGACGCTGCAAACGGTACGGCAAATGCCTACCCGCTTGGCGCGGACCCGAACCCGAGCCATCAACCGCACGGCCAGGGAGGGCAAAAAGTTCACCGCCCAGAAAGTGTTTGAGAGCGTGAATCTGAAAAAGTCCGATATCAATAAACGGCTGAAAGTGGAAAAGGCCACGCGATCAAGACCCGAGGCTAAATTGACTGCCGGTTTCCGTCCCCGCTTGCTGTCCCGGTTCGGGGCCCGGGCGAGAACTCAACGGGTGAAACATCCCGAGCGGTCCCAGGGCTTTCCCCGTTTCGGCATCCCGCCAGGGCGTAAGTTCGCCGGGGTCAGCGTCAAGGTCAAACGGGGCGGGAGCCGGGCGCGACTTCCTGGCGGCTTTCTCTTGGAGCTTAAAACCTCTGGCGCGGTGGGTCTGGCCGTGCGCACCGGACGCGGTCCGCAGGCGTACAAAGTGCTGCACGGCCCCTCCGTGCATCAGGTGGTTGGGTGGCACGAGGAGGCCATCGAGGCGTTCATCCGCGAGGACCTGGCTCGGACCTTTGACGAAGAATGGGCCAAAGAATTGGAGCAGATCCGATGACCCTTTCCGGCCAAATTGGCAACGCCCTTAAAGCGCGCTTGGACAACATTCTCACCGCCAACGGCTATCGCACCGATGCGGGGCAGGACGTGGCCCTGGGTTGGCGTCATCAGGATGACTCCTTTCCTCTGCCCAACTTGACGGTCGTGGAAACCGGCTACGAGATTTTGGGCGACGCCAAGCGGGGCGGAAATTTACGGATACAGATTGAATGGACTGTAGAGGCGCTCACGGAAATCGGCCCTTCCGCCCAGGAAACCCTCTATGACATGGAGGCCGATGTGATCCGGGCGGTCCATGACCCCAATCCCGATCTGGATGGCCTGGTGCGTAGCCTGCGCTATACCGGGCGGCAGCTTGCCGGGCCGGAAGAAGGCAGCCGCCTGGCGGCGGTGCAAGTGCGATTTATTAGCGAACATGCCGAGCAGATACCCTGATGCGATGTAATGCGGTTCAGTGCAATTCAATGCGGTTATAAATGAGGAATCAAACCATGGCAGAAGACACACAAAAAACGGAAAAGCCCATGAACCGGGTGAAAGTGAAACTCAAGAAAAACCACACCCATAAAGGAAAAATGCTCAAGCCGGGCGACACGATGGATGTCCGAGAGGACCAAGTCAAATGGCTCAAGTCCCACGGCATCATCGAATAATTCAATTAAGCCAACCGTAGGATGGGTAGAGCGTAGCGAAACCCATCAAGACCAAACAACGAGGTAAAGAAAATGGCAGGGTTTCTAGGCTCAGGAGATTTATATTTCAACCGCAAAGTGAGCGGCGTGGATCAAGGCTGGATCTTGCTCGGCAACGCCACCAAATTCGCTATCCAAGAACAATCCGAAATCAAAGAGCGGCCCTCCAGAATGCGGGCCACTTATGGTCAGGTTCTGGACACGGTCCCCATCAAGCAACCGGCCCAGATTAGCGTCACCCTGGACGACATCAACAAGGATAACTTGGCCTTGGCCTTTATGGGCATCGTCAGCGATTACAGCCAATCCTCCGGCTCGGTGACCGACGAATCGGTGACGGGTAAACACGACGTTTACGTCGATCTGGCCAACCGCAACGTTTCATCGGTAGTCCTCACCGACGATCCCATGAGCGAGACCTATGTGGAAGGCACCGACTACGAGGTGAATACTCGGCTAGGCATGTTGAAGATCCTCTCTACCGGCAATATCGCCGACGGGGCGGCGCTGCTGGTGGATTACGACTACGGCGCCATCTCCGGCAATCAAGTCCAGGGCGGGGCGGAGCCCCTCATCCGGGGCGCGTTTCGCTTGGACGGGCGCAACTTCGCCGATGATTCCTTGGTGATTGTGGATGTGTGGGAAGGGACTTTGGCCCCGTCTAGTGAGTTCGATTTCCTTTCCGAGGATTTTGCCCCGATTGAGCTAGGTGGTTCCATGACGACTCCGAGCGGCAAATCCGAGCCGTACATCGTCCAAACCGACGTGGTGTTGAGCTAACCGCCGCTCATTAAGAGGATCGCATCCGCTATGGCTCGTCGTGACGTAGAATTCAACATTGGCGCCCAGGTCGAGGGATTGAAAGACCTGGAGCGCCTCGCCAAGGAGCTGGATACCCTAGGCCGGGAGTCCAAGGAAAGCGCCCCGGAAGTGTCCCTGCTCTCGGCCCGATTAACGGAAATCGCCCGGCAGCAAAATCTCATCGACCAATTTCGGCGGCAGCGAACGGCCCTGCAAGGCGCGACCGAGGCCCTGGATAAAGCCAAGGAACGGACCCGGCAATTGGCCTTGGAGATGCGCAACACGGAAAACCCCAGCCGGAGCCTGCAAAATCAATTCGAGCGTTCCCGGCAAACGGTCCGCCGCCTGTCCCAGGCGGAACAGGATCAGCGGGTGGAATTACAGCGCCTGCGCGGTTCATTGCAGCAAGCGGGGCTTTCCACCCGTAACCTGGCAGACGGGCAAATCCGCCTCAACCAGCGGATGCGGGAAGCTTCTGGAGAGGCTAGCCAACTGCGCACCCGCCTGTCATTGGCGGGCCGGTCCACCCGAGAGATGGGCCGAGCGGGCGAGGAAACCGGCCGGCAATTCGATTCCCTGCGGGGCAATATCGGCAGTTTGTTGGCCGAGATCGGGGGCCTGACCGCCATCGGGGCCATACTTCAGTCCTCCAGCCAGGAGGCGACGGAGTTCGAGACCCGTTTCAAGACCCTGGAGCAGGTCATCGAGGCCACCGGCGGCGCGGCGGGGCTCACCGCCAAGGAAATCCGGGAAATGTCACGGGAGTTGGCCCTGGCGACTCTCGGCAGCGTGGAAGGATTCGAACGGGCCGCCACGGAGCTGCTCACCTTCAAGTCCATTTCAGAGGAGTCCTTTGGGAGGGCGCTGGAGCTTTCCCAGGATTTGGCCCAAGCGGGCTTCGGGACGTTGGAGGGCAACGCCAAGCAACTGGGCAAAGCCCTGGAAGATCCCATCCTGGGTCTTAATTCCATGCGCCGCTCGGGGCTGACCTTTTCACGGGATCAACAAAAAGTCATCCGCGCTTTGGTGGAGACCGGCGAGGTGGCGAAAGCCCAAGCGGTCATCCTGGATGCGGTGGCCGGTCAAGTGGGCGGCGCGGGCCGCGCGGCGGCGGAGGGTTTGGCCGGGGTCATCGACACCTTGGATCAGCGCTTCGAGGAACTGCGGATTGCCACCGGGCAGGCCATCAATCCCGAGCTGGAACAATTTTACGGCAATCTGTCCGAAGCGATGGTCTTTTTGACCCGCAATATCGATTCGGTCATCGGCGCGTCCAAGCTGTTGGCGGGCGCGCTCGCCGCCATCGTGGCGCAAAGGTTTCTCGGCCAAATGGCCAGCGTGATTTCATCCATCGGCCGGATCGGGACCGTGGCGACCGGCGCCACCCGAGCGGTGGTTGGACTGAGCGCGGCCATGCGGGGCATTTCTTTCACGCTCATCGCCAATGAACTCGTGCAGCTTATCTCCTTGTCCCTAGAATGGATCAAGGTCAGCAACCAGCAGGCGGAAGCCCTGGAGAGTCTGGAGACCGCCCAATCCCGGCTACAGGATAAACTGGCCGAGATATCTGCCCAAACCGGCGTGGCCATGGACAGCATGGACGATTTCAATCGCGCCCTGGAACAGGGACGGATTGTCTTCGACGAGGCCAGCGGGACCTATCGCAACGGCGCGGAAGCCATCGACCAGGTGACCCAATCGGTGGAAACGGCCAGCCAGGAAATGCCCCGCCTCAATACCGCCTACCGCAAGGCCGCCGAGGAAATGGTCCGGACCGCGCTGGCGGCCCGGGAGATGAGTCAGGATCTGGACCGGTCCTCCGAGCAAGTGCAAGGGGCCATTGAACGCCTGGAGATCGATGTCCAGCAGGCCACCTCCGGCATTCGGACCGAATTCAGCACCCTAGCGGATTCCTTCACGCAAGTGGTGCGGGGGTTTGAGTCCGGTAGCCCCGTCATCGACCAAGCCGCGCAAAAACTGGTGGAAAACGCCAAGAGCGCCGAGGAAGTCGGCCTGGCGATGAAAAAGCTTAAGGCCGCCTATGACGCGGGTGAAATCAGCGCGAAAACTTATAACGAGAAGGTGGCCCAACTGACCCAGGGCCTGAGCCAGCAAATCCTGCAATCGGTCAATGCCGCCCAATCCTCTGGACAGCTAGGAGAAGCCCTGGCCTTCGCCAGTCAGCAATTCGAGGAAGGCCATATCACCGCCGAGCAGTACCTGGAAACCTTGGCCGCCGGGCGGGACCGGATGAACGAGCTGGCCGCCGGCACGGACGCTTCCTCCGAGGCCACCGAACGGCTCACCCAGCGTATTAGGGAACTGCAACAACTCCAGCAGGGCGGCGACGAACAAGAGGAAGATATCCATGAGCGGCGGCAGCAACGGCACGAGGAAGAAGAAGAAAAAATCACCAGCATCACCTCCCTATTCGCTGTCCAGCGGGAGGAATTTCGCAAGGTCAGCGAAGTGGCGGCCACCATGTACGACCGCATGTTGGAGAAGGCCACCAAAATCCGGCGCAACACCACCGACTTTTTCGGCGCGCTCATCGAGGCCACGGAAACCACCCAATTCGCCATCGACCGGGCCAATGATCGTTTTGACAGCCTCATTGAACGGCTCCAGAGCGGGGAAAACGTCACCACCGATTTCCTGAAAGTCGCCCAGGGGGCCACCAACGAACTGTCCATTCTCGGCAAACAGAAAATGGATCGGCTCCGGGCCGAGATTGAAAGCGCCCGGCAACGCTTGCAGCAACTGGAAGACCAAGCCGAGCAAGCGCGGGAATCCCTGGAAGGCATGGCCGATCAACTTCAGGACGAACTGGATCGCATTGCCGGCAACCAGGAAGAGATTGAAAAGCGCCGATTCCAGCAACAGCTCGAACGGATCGCCGAACTGGAGCGCCAAGGCGGCGAAACCGCCCGGCGGGAAGCCGCCCGGGCGCGGAGAAACGCGCAAGAATTGCATGAACAAAAGCTGGCCAACATCCGCAAGGAGGAAGAAGAACGGGCCCAACGGGAGAGAGAGCGCGCCCAGCGGGAAAAAGAACGGGAGGAAGAACGGCAGAGGCGAGAGGAGAGGGACAACAATGAGGAGCCCGAGGAAACCTCACGGAGGACCACGCCCACCCGGCGAACCCCCCAGGCCACGGCAGCCGCCGCGCCATCACCCCAACAAGTGACCAAGGTGATCCGGGTGGAATACGGCAATGGCCGCTCCTTCGACGTTCCCGCCGATCAAGAGGACAACCTGATCGACTTCATCGAAATGCTGGAACGGGCCAAGCGGGTGACTTGATGGCCATTCCAGACAGTCAAAAATCCAACTGCTCTACATGGAGGCCTAAGGCCCCTGCAATCTTGCGTAGGGTAGATTTACGCACCTTGGCGCTTGAGGCTTCCATCTGGGCAAAAGCGGATTGGGAGATAGCCATGCGGGAAGCCACTTCCCCTTGGGTGAGCCCCAGATGTTCACGCCAGGCGCGAATGGGCGTCATCTCTTCCATGACCACGCGTTCCACCACCTCCTGGGGGACCAGGTGCTCGGCGCGTTCGCGCAGCCGTAGAAACTCGGCATATGGAATCACCACAAAGGCCGGATTACCCGCTTCATCCTTGATAGTTTGGTATTCAATAGGTGTGCTCATGGCGCTTTCTTACCTCTTCAATGCGAACAATGCAAACCTGGCTGTCGAACTCGAAGAACACCCGATAGTCGCCCACCCGCAGCCGGTAGGGGTAAGTGTGCCGGATCAATTTCTTCACGTTAGCGCAATGGGGAAAGTCCTTGAGTACGCGCACACCCGTGACGATTTGCTGCTGGCGGGGGCGGTCCAGTTTACGCAATTGTTTAAGTGCCTTGGGCTGCCAATCAATCTTATTCACGAGAAAAAATTATAAGTTATTTATAAGTTTTCTCAACTTGCCATGTTGGAGTTGACATAAGCGTTATCTATGGCCATTACCCTGGACGCCATCACCTTGCCGGAAGACCTGAGCTGGACCGATGAATATAGCTGGTCGCCGGTGGTGCAAAATTCCGAGTTCACCTTAACCGGTGCCCTCATTTTGGAAGAGGGAACCCAACAGGCCGGGCGGCCCATCACCTTGCAATCCCCCGCCGGCGGCGCGTGGACCACCCGCGCCACGGCGGAGGCCTTGCGGGCCAAGCTCTTGGCCAATAACGACATGACCTTGACCCTCCATGATGGCCGCGCCTTCACGGTCCGCTGGCGCCATGGGGACACGCCGCTGGAAGCCGCACCGGTGTTGGAGGGCCTGGCCGATCCGGATACCGACACCCTTTATGACCTAACCCTACGCTTGCTGGAAATCTAAATGCCCATCACTAAAGACGATATTAAACTCCTTGAATCCCAGCGCATGACCGACTTCGACGACGGCGGCGGCCGGATGACCGGCAACGTCATCGTGGACGGGCAGAGCAATAATATTTTCCCCGATGTGTCCGAACTGGATCGCACCTTTGGCCGGGTCAACCTGCGCAAAACCTTCCCGGCGGTGCTGACGCCAAACACGGATGTCTACTTCGGCGCCCATGTCATCGTGGAGCAGCCGCCCCAGGACGACAACATCGACGTGCTGCTATTCAGCACCGAGGACTGGAACGACGTGCGCACCCAAGCCAGGGATGTGATTGAGCGTTACGTGGTGGCCGGTCCCATCGGTCCCTGGTTTTTGTTCGACACCCAAGTGGAGGGGCAAAAGCAGCTATTGATGTTCGCCCGGGTCGGAGATGGCTTGCCCAATGTGGGCGATGTGCTCTATCTCATCGAAAATGAAGATCAGGTGGATGAATATAGCCAGTTTGTGCGGGTGACGGAGGTCAGTAGCGAGGACCAGACTTTCACCGATACCCAGGGGACCTTCCACCGCCAGGTGTTTACCTGTCAGATTTCCGACCCGCTCCGGGACACTTACCACGGCCCCAATATCAGCCGGGAGGATGTGATCAACCCGGACGCCAGGGTGCGCACCACTTTAGTGGCGGACGCCAGCCAATATTTCGGGGTTAAGCCCTTGGCCCAGCAAGCCCTGACCGGCGCGACCCAATTGACCGTGGACTCCGTTTACGGGCAGTTGGTGCCCTCGGCCCGTTCCGAGACGCCGGTGGTGGATACGCCCCTGCCCACCAAACCCGTGAGCATCACTTCCGGGGCGGAGACCTTCGACATCATCGGCCCGAGCCATACCCACGCCATCGAGGTGACTTTGGGCAACCGGGCTTTTAGTTACGTGGCCTCCCTCAAGCCGATTCCCTCCCCAGGCCGATTGGTGGTGGAATACCGGGCCTTGGGGCAGTGGCAACGGCTGGAAGACGACGGCACGGGCATTCTCGACGGGGCCGGCTCCGGCTCGGTGAATTTCCAGACGGGCTCGGTGAGCGTCACCCTCCAGGCCCTGCCGGATGTGGGCAGCTCGGTGGTCTTTACCTGGAGCACCACGGTCCACTACGTCAATCGGGCCGGGACCACCATCAACGATCTGCCCATCGCGCCCATCCAGCTCAATGGCGGCGCGGTGCCTGGAAGCGTCACCCTCTCCTGGACGGCGGGAGGACTGGCCAAGTCCGCCACCGTGGCCAATGATGGGGTGATTAGCGGCGATGCCAGCGGCAACTTCGTCCATGCCACCGGGGAAGGCTACATCGAGTTTACCGAGTACCCGGACAACGGCACCCAGATCACCGTGGACTGGGACGAGGCGCCCAATCTTTTTCACGAGACCTTCAACCCCGATACGGGCGGCCCCCAGGTCCAATTTAATCTAGCCAATCCCCCGGTCAAGCCCGGCTCGGTGGAGATCTCCATCCGCCTCAAATCCCAGAAATCCTTCGAGCGGGTGAAAAAGGGCTATCACTTCTTTTTCATTGTGGACGATATCAACCGGCAGAAGGCGCTGGGCTGGAGCCCACCGGTGAATATCGAAAGCCTGGAGAAGAACGAGAAGGGCTACCTTTTGGTGGATCACGCCAACCCGGACGTGGACAATAAAGGCTCTCTTGCCCTCAACGGGGGCATCAACTACGGCACCGGCGCGGTCATCTTCAACACCGCCGACACCATTACCGCCGAGTCCAGTTTCTATCAAAGCGCGGAAGGGGATTGGACCCGCTCTTCCACTATCATTCGCTTTCAAGGCCAAATCGTCGCCACCTACGCCCAGGACTCGGGGACTCCCGTGACCCACAGCACTCCGGTGTCCCTGCCTTCCTTGCAATTTGATTTGCTCCCGAACGTGTCGGACTCCATTATTCCCGGTACCTTGCGCTTTAGCTATGGCGGCCAGAATTACTCGGACCGGGCCGGCGGCGGCGTGTTGTACCTGGACGATGGCACGGTGGCGGGGGAAGTGGAGTACGACGCGGGGATGGTGACCCTGAGCGTCTTCAACGCCGGGGCGACCCTCACCATCAATTCCCTGGTTTCGGTTTTTGGGGATTGGTATGACGATGAATTTTTCTTCCGCACCTCCGGCAGCCCCCTCCAGCCCGGCTCCCTCATCGTTAACGCCACCACCCTGGACGGCACCGCCCTGACTGAAAGCTCGGACCCCAATGGGTTGATGTCCAGCGCCACCGCCGAGGGTCAAGTGGAACAGGAAATGGGCGTGGTGCAAATCCGGTTTGGGGCGCTGGTGGCGGATAGCAGCCTGACCACGGAGGAAAAGTCGGAACCTTGGTACGACCCCGCCAATGTGGACGGGGACGGCAACATTTGGAAGCCCACGTTTGTCTTTCCCAACACCGTCCGCCATAACGAAGTGGTGTTCAAGTTCCTGCCCCTGGATGCGGATATTCTGGGGCTGGACCCGGTGCGCCTGCCCTCCGATGGCCGGGTGCCCATTTACCGCCCCGGCGGGGTGGTGGTGGTCCATCACACAGGGCAAATCATCGAAAACTCACCCACCAACGGGCAGGTCATCGACACTTTGAGAAATCGGCTGACCAAAGTGCGCATTGAGGATGATAACGGGCAAGTGATGGCGGAAGCGGATTTCTCCGCCGATTTGGATGCCGGGACGGTGACTCTGGTGAATGTGGCCCCCTATACCGCGCCCCTGACGATTTTCCACACCATCGCCGACATGGCCATGGTCTCCGATGTGCAAATCGACGGCACCCTGACCCTGACCCGGCAGTTGACCCATGATTTCCCGGTGGATGAGTCCCTGGCCTCCAGCACGCTGCTTATCGGGGATATGCAGGCCCGGTTCACCAACCTGTTCGATCAGGCCTCCTGGACCGGCGAGTGGTCGGATACCGTGATTGGCTCCGAGGCCACCGCCACTTTCAACGAGGTGCAAAATCCCATTGTCGTCACTAACGACGGGGCCTTGACCGAGCGCTGGTATTGCCGGTTTTTAAATACCACCGAAGTAGAAATCTTCGGGGAAAACGTCGGCGGGCTATTGCTGGCGGGGGAAAACCGCTGGGCCATCGCCGGCGATATCGCGCCGGTGAATCCGGCCACCAACGAGCCCTATTTCACCATTCCCGCCGCCGGTTGGGGCGCGGGCTGGGCCACCGGCAATGTGCTCAGGTTTAACACCATCGGAGCCAATTATCCCCTCTGGATCGCCCGTTCCATTCAGCAATCGGAGGGCTCCAGCGGCTCGGATAAATTCTGTATTCAAATCAGAGGAGACATTGACGCATGACCATCCCGGTGAAATGGTTTCATAGTGATATGGTGGGCGCGCCGCAAATTAGCGGGAACGATGTGGCCCCAGGCGAAATGATCAGCGTACTGGATGCCTGCTTGCTTAACGGCTTCAATACCCAGGGGCTGGATAGCCTCACCTATGACTCCGGGACGGGCGAGGCCACCGCTACCGTATCCGGTGGGCATGGCTTTCTAAAATATCAAGTGGCGCTCATCGAGGGTGCCAATGAGTCCGAATTTAATGGCGAGCAGCGGGTGACCTTTGTAGACTCTACCACTTTTAAGTTTACGCCCAGCGGAACGCCGCCCGCTACCGCTACGGGAACCATCACCGCCAAGGCCGCGCCCATTGGCCAATGGGAAAAGGCCTTTTCGGGCACGGATAAGGCCGCCTATCGCAGCACCGACCCGCTCGCCACCGGCTTTTATTTGCGTTTGGATGACAGCACAACGGCTCGTTCCAAGGCCGTTTCCGGTTATGAATCCATGACCGATGTGGATACCGGCACCAATCCCTTTGACAATTCGTGTTATTTCGCCGCGGGGGTAAATTCGCCCATAAAATGGGCGGTGGTGGGGGACAGCCGGTTGTTTTATGTGTATTTTGAAGCGGGAACGAATAAAACGGGAATAGCTGTCTTTGGCGACATCCAGAGCTTCAAGCCCGCCGATGCCTATCATTGCGTTTTGATCGCTAATGGAAATAATTCAAACGCGCAACCCCATAATCATACCCCATCGTCCAAAATGAATGATGGTTCTAGTGTTTGGCGGATCGCGCGAAGTTCTAATATCGGCAACCTTAATTTTCAGGTTAGTTTGCATGGCCCAAAACTATTAGTCGCCGACCCTAATCTTTCCGATGGCCAGTTTTATATTAACGAGAGCCCAATTTTGGTTGCGGCCGACAACGATCTGCGGGGCATGCTGCCGGGCCTGGGGATGGCCCATAATGATCTGGGAGTAGGATTTCACATCATTGATGACGCCAGTAACTCCTCTGACGTTTTTTTTGTGGTAAAAGAATTAAATTTTAATATTCCACTGAACCAACCCGCCTTCAACCTCACCGGAGCCTGGCGGTGAGCTCGGTTGTCCTCAGCGGGCAATTGATCGTCAAGCGGACCGATCAATATGCCGGCAACCACCGCATCCACGGCACGGTGCGCCTGGAGGCCACGCCGGCGGATACCCGGCGGGTGCTGCTGCTGGATAAACGAAATTTCCATGTCATCGCCCAGACCTTCACCGCCCAAGAGGGCACTTACGCCTTCGAGCACATCGCCTCCGGGACGTTTCTCGTGGCCGGGCAGGATCTCCAGACCAATTTTCACCCGGATATCGTCCGCGTGGATTCGGAGCCCATGCCATGACCATTGCCGTGACCGTCAGCGCCAAAACCGCCCGCCTCACTGCCCTGCGGGACGCCATCGACACCGGCGCGGGCACGGCGCAACTCACGCTCTACGACGGTGTCCGGCCCGCTGCCGGTGGGGCCGCCACCAACGCCTTGGGTATCGTCGACTTGGGCAGCCCCGCCGGTACGGTCTCGGGTAATGTCCTAACCCTGGCCCTGCCGGACAGCATCAACGCCGCCGCCGATGGCACCGTCACCTGGGCCCGAATCACCGACAAGGACGGCAATTGGATCATGGACATGGATGCGGCCGATGATCCCAATGCCGATTTGTCGATATCCCCCGCCAGCGTCTTCACCGGGGGACTGATTAACTTCACCACCAAAACTTTGAGCGAGTAGTGGGTGCCTGCCGATCTCAAGCTTCTCGACCGCTCCCCGGGAGACCTGCGCCTGGCGCGGGATCGGACCGGCGCGGATTTATGGCTGCAAGATCGCGCCCTTGGGGATTTGCGCCTGGCGAGACCGCCGGATCGGACTCTCGCGCTCCAGGGCTTTCTGCCCCCACTTCAATCCCAGATCAGCGCCCAGGTCGAGGGGGTCCACAATGCCGAGCTGCATGGGAAACTGCCGGAGCTTCAATCCCAAATCGCGGCAATCTATGCGGCGGATGGGAAGCTGCACGGCAATCTACCGGCTCTGGCCAGCAACATGGAAGCCGTCTACGACAATGCCGTCTGGCGGGGGATCGAGTCCCCGGCTTGCGGGGTATGGCAGCCGGGCCTAGGAGAGTCCCCCTCCACATGCACCACATTCGCCCAGACCGAGAAACTCCGGACAGAGGCCTGCTTTCCCTGGCGGCTCGGGGAAAAAATACGAGGGGAAACGGCGTCTGCTTTTGGTCCCTTGTCGCCTTTGCCCGGCAGCACCTGCGCGGTAGCGGAGGCGGGGGCACCGCTGATGACCGGCCTTTGTGGGACCTTCGCCGATCTCACCCGCCAGCATCTGGGCCGCTGCGCAGCTTACGAACCCGCCAGATCCCTCCTGACGGTTGCTTGCCTGGACTGGATCGACCTCCTGCGCACCGAAAGACCCGCCAAGTGCAACCCTTACCAGGAAGCGGTGCTGTTGGTTCAGGACTGGTGTGGCGACTACACCGACGCCCTGAGAACCCGGCTGGACTATTGTGGAATTTGGGAAACGGGCCGCATCCAGTATGGCTGGGGCGGACTCATCATCATCCCGCCGCCGCCACCACCGCCGGACCCGTGCCGCAATGTGGGCCAGGCCGATCTGGTATTACGTCAGTTTCGGGACACCTCCACCCTCATTTTGCGGGAGTGCCTGCATCAACCCGGCAGCCGCACCCGTTATATTCCCCGTCTCAAGGTGTACTTTGTGAGTAACGACGTTCATTTAATCCGCGTTGCCGACAGTCTGGAGTTGCCCACTTTCGCCATGAGCGTGGCCATCGATGCCGATAACTGGGGTTGGGAGTTCTCGGCGGAGCTGCCCGCCGATCAATTGGCCAATGTCCAGCCGGTTGCCGAGCCGGTGGAAGTGGAAGCCCAGATCAACACCATCACCTGGCGTTTTCTCGTCGAGCAAATTCGCCGCACCCGTTCCTTTGGACGCTCCCGGATCAACATTTCCGGCCGGAGCCTCGCCGCCCGCCTCGATGCCCCCTATGTGGGGCCGGTCAATCGCAAGAACACCATTGATCTCAACGCCACCCAAATCCTCGATGACCTGCTCACCGAAAACGGCGTTCCCATCGGCTGGAACATTAATTGGCAGTTGTCGGACTGGCTGGTGACCGCCGGCGCTTGGGCCCATGCGGGCACCTATTTGGAAGGCGTCAAGACCGTGGCCGAAGCGGCGGGCGCTATTATTCAAGCGGATCGCACCGGCCAAACCTTGCATCTTCTCCATCGCTACCCGGTCGCGCCCTGGGATTGGAGCAGCGCCGGTCCCGCCTATGTGGTGCCGGAATCCATCGTCACCACCGAGGGCGTGGAGTGGCTGGAAAAACCGCCCTATAACGCCGTATTCGTCTCCGGGGAGAGCCTGGGAATCCTAGGGCACGTCACCCGCAGCGGCACAGCGGGGGACATCGCCGCCCAGATGGTGGTGCATCCCCTGGTGACCGCCCAGGCCGCCGCCCGTCAGCGGGGCCTCTTCATCCTGGCGGATACCGGCAAGCAGCAACGGCTTGAGCTATCCATGCCCTTCGACCCGGCGACCTACGGGATTGGACTCATGACTCCCACCATGCTCATCGAATACGGCCCCAACCCCCTGCGCGGGATGGTCCGCGCCACCCGCATCGAGGTCCGCAGCGGCAGCGTGCGCCAAACAATTAGCCTGGAGACCCACACATGACCAATCCCTGGAAGCGCCTGGAACAGCTCCTGCCCAACAATCCCCTGCTAGTGGGGGACGTGATTCTCCATAACGGGGATGGCACCAGCACGATAACTCTTCCTGACGGGCGGGAAATCCGGGTGCGGGGGCAATCCGTGGCGGTGGGGGAAAAGGCTTTTATTCAAGGCGGCGAGATCCGCAGCCAGGCCCCTAATCTAACGGTGGTGAATATTACGGTTTAGCCTCGCTCTCTCGCGAAAAGTAGCGGACCAAGCCCCAGCAAATTGACTCAGATTTCGCGAGAGAGCACTGGCAAAAAGTTGATTTTAACGCCGATGATGAAGCCTATCCCGGTCGTGTCGGGGTGGGTTGATAATCACCGTGGTTCGATCCGGCATCGGCTGCCCCGTCTGCCGGGACACCCGGGCCTCGGTCTCCAGCCGCTGTAGCTCGATCAAATCCCTGACCCGTTGACAGCTCGGCGTGCCGTGCCGATCCCTCAGCATGGAAGTTTTCTCGATCTCGCAGGAGCGCTGCGCCTGCCGGATTTGGTAGCTGTAGTCCCTAGCCATGGCAGGCTCCATCAGGATCATCGCGGTGATAACAAATAATGCGTAACGCATGGGCGTGTCCTCCATAAAAGTATTATAGCTCTTCAAATTTTCGTATCTTCTCGGCCAGTCTATCCGCCTGGCGTTGAAGCCGGTCCATATCCCGATGAAGACCATCGAGTTTGATCTGATATTTCCGGGTGATGGAATTCATCTCCTCCGAGATGCTTTGCTCCCACGTCGCCCCGGCCAGGTTATTATTGGCGAAGCGTTTTTCATAGCGTAATGCTTTTAGTTCCGCCTCCATCTCGTCATTGAGAGAATCAAGCCGGAATTGGTTCCGCCTGATTTCCCTCAAGACGGCATCCCGCTTTTGGATGAGCTTCTGCCTGGCGATACCCTTTCCCCACTTATCCACCTGCTGTTCCATCAGGGCGCGATCTTCGGTGCTGGGCTTGTTGACCTTAAGCTCGATCTTTTCCGCATCCTGGGCGCAAGGAGAGCCGCTGAAAACGGTTTTGCCGTTGACGATGCATTTGTAAATGTCGGCCACCGCCAAGGCGGGAATAAATAACCCAATGATGATAAGGGATTTTTTACCCATTGTTGTACCCTCATTTTGTTGTTCAGTAGTACACCGACTATTCGGCAGCATGGCTGGAAAATGAAGGAAACGGGGCGCCCATGAGCCAGGCACCCCGATGAGGATTATTGGCTCAACAGTTTTTCGCGCATCACCAACCAATCCGGGCGGGGCGGTACGGCCTGCTTCAGCTCCGCCTCCCATTGCTTGGCCAGGTGAGGAGTCCACGGGGTGCCCGCGCCGATGATCTCCCGGCAAACAAATTGCCGCAGCTCGGCGCGCAATTTGAAGTAGCCGCCGAGGTCTTGGTCTAACTGTTCTATCTCCGCCATGGCCTCGGGAAACTGGTCCGGGTGCATGTCCTCGATGTGGCGAAGGTTGAGTTTCACCCGCAGGCGGTTGTGGACCCATTGTTGGCCGCTCTCGCCGCATTCACGGTGCGCCCCGCCTAGTGCCCGGACGATGGCTTCATGGAGTTTCCGGCGTTGGTCGTGGGAGATGCGCGGTTCGGGTTCATAGTAAGGGGCATCATCCTTGCCGATGTACTCGCCTTCCAGGACCACCCGCTCCAGGATTTCGCCCACCAGGGTCATGGCCTTTGGGATTTGCTCAAGCGTCAGGGCCTCCACGCTATCCACACCCATTTTCAGGTTGATGATGCTGTGGGCGTCCTCATAGGTCAGGGGCCTGCCCTTGGCGTGGGAGACGCTGACCAAACGGCGCACGGCTTTGATGAGGGGTTCGCGTTGTTCTTTGGTGGTGAGGCGGAGTGGTTCGGGTTGGGTGGCTTCGCGTGTTACCTGCCCTTCAGTCCAGTATCGCCACAGCACATCATCGCACTCGTTTTGATACCGGATGATATTGTCGCGGATTTCTGGCTTGACTTTATTTGGGTAAATCGTCATCAGCCAGCCCACAAGCTTGCGCAAGGGCATGCAGAGCATTTCCCTTATTTTTCCATCTCCTGCAACTATGGTGGAAATCACCATGGTTGACCAACGCGATTGATTTTCTTGTAGTTTTGCGTGCTGGCTTTTCCAGTCCAATCCCATACCCTCAACGATGGGCTTCATGGGCGTGTAGGGCTGGCCTTGGTATTCGACGACAAACAGATCGGTGCCGTGGAAGGGAACGGTAATGGCGTTCATAGGCGGGCTCCTTGATTTTCCAAGTAAATATTTACCCTAATGGGCGGCTGTAGGAGCTTGGAACCTGCAAGGACAGGCGCGCGCTATTGGGTATTCACGCACACTCCCACAGCCTTGTTAATGATAACAAATTGTTAAAAACTGCGGGCATAAAAAAACGCCATGACTATCGGGTGGCGTATCCGCCTTGGGAGTTTCCAAGCTCCGTTACTCAACGCTAGCGGAAAGGGTGGAGCCTGTCAACCATCGCCACTCAAGCAGGCCAAAAATCTGCCAAATATCGCGCCAAACTCATTTTTAAGCGATTGATTTATAAAGCATTCATAAATATTGGATATTTGGCAAAAAAGACTTTAAGCTATTGATTTATAACGCTTTACTCACAGCCTCTTAATCAGTAGGTTCAAGGTTCGAGTCCTTGATGGCCCACCAAAGAAATCAAAGGCTTACCATAATTTGGTAGGCCTTTTTTATTTTTTGGGTATACTTTTGGGTATACTTTGGTAGATTTTGCTAGGATGTTAGAAAGGGGTAGATGTAACGATCCTCACAGAATCATGCCTGGTGGCGGATGCATGCCCACGGGTTATTTTTGAGCCATCGGGGCTTTAAAATCGATGAGATTGCGCAGACTTATGCGGTGTACCGGGATATGGTAGTGTGTTGGCTCAACCGTTGGGAACAGTGGGCAATTATTGGTTTACATAGAAAATCTCATCCAGGCATTGCCGGTACTGCCTGATAAATTAAATACTGATTTTTACATGTTCTACAGGTCATCACTCAATCTTCGATCTCAGCGGCGAACCGCCCTATGTCTTCGAGCGTCTCGTGCATCCGCCAAATGCGCCATCCGGCTTTCCGTGCAGTGTCTCTATCTTCGTCTGAAATGGCGAGCCCCACCCGCTTTTGAGGCCATGCGAGCTCAAGGTTAGCCACTACTGCATCCTTGGTATCCTGTACATCGAAGCCCACCTCCGGGACATTCGTTTTCCAATGGCAGCAGGCATCCAGCACCCCCCTCAGGCCAGGGTCACAAAGCTCAAATATTTTGTTCCATCCGACGTTATGCAGCAAACCTTGCTCTCGGCGCAGACGATTGATCGTTTGCATACCCTCATGGGATACACACAAATGCCCATGATGGGGCTGTTGCCGATGGCAGGCCGCACACAGCGCCATAAGGTTGCTTTCTCGGTTATCACTTTTGACGCCGTTGCGGTGATGACTATGGAGAAGCTCCTTGCACGATCTTAAGTTGACGCCGCAGGACTCGCAGGTGAATTTTTTGCTGTCCTTGTAGCGAGCCGTCACTTGAGGCCAATCAGCAGTGTAATCTTCTTCCTCTTTCCGCCCAGCCCAACGCCGCGGCAAGTGGCTGAAGAATGAACTGTAGGTCGAATAAAATTCTTGGATATCGAAGCTTTGGGCAATCTCGATTTTCCTCCTGTGCTGAGCGCCCTTGTAATTCAGTGCCTCAAGACAGTTCTGACAAACCTGAAGCCGGACGTACCCCTCCATGTTCTGCCTAGTGTGCCAATCACGTCCGACGATATAAAATTGGCCATTAAGTCTATGTGTTACCACGTAGCGTTCGAATCTACCTTTTGCCCTCATATTTTTAAGCGTTTTGCAATCGGCGACATGAAATTTTCTTCCTTGCGAACCATCCTCTAGTACCTTCTTTATCGAATTGCCTTGGTCTTGGATATATAACAGTATCTGCCGTCCCTTGTAGCTAAGCAGGCCGTTATTGCTTTCAACTTCCTTAAGGTTGAGTAGCTCAATACCTTCTTCCAGCTTTATATCAATCGGGTCCAGGGGTTCGGCTTGATGCTCCAGTGAAAATGCTACAGGCTCCGCGCCCATGCGCCGAACGGCAGCATGCAGAGCGCTCAAGTCCACATTCAAGCGCACTATGACGGCTCCTCGATAATTTTGCGGATTTGCATCTCGGCATTGGTGATCACCCGGAAGCTAACCCGGCGGGAGCGGGCGCGGTCTTCGTTGCCTTGATCATCCAGCACCAGTCGTGAAGAGGAGAAGCCGACAGCGGCAAAGTGCCGCTTGACCCAGCCCCGATCGCTTTCCACCTTTGGTAGCTCATACACGTAGTGCAGCACCGACCGCGTTCTGCCCTGAGACAGCAACATATTGAGGAAATAAGCCTCAGTTTCGCTAACTTGGTTATTCCAGACACTGCTGGTATGACCCTCGATGCGGATCTCGTCAATGGAGTCCTTGTAATGTTTTAGAATGACCAGATAGCGAGGGAAGAAGTCTGCAAGGATTTCCTTGAAGCGCTGCCGTATTTCCGTCGACCCCGTGGCGAAAAGGACCTCCGGGGACTGGAACTCAAAGGCCAGAGTATCGGAATCGATTCGGGCGTCCCAGCGCTCGAGATCCTTTTCGAACTCCTTCATCAGCGCCTCATAGATAGCAACCTGGTTTTCCTGATAGGCCACCGCGATCTCCTTGATCCGGTCGCGCTCCAGAAAAGCATTTCGCATCAGGGCAATAGCAATGAACATGAACACTATCATCAGCCCGGCCATCAAATCGGAGACCGAGAGCCAGTGAGCCCCCTCGCCCTCGCCACTGACCCGTGGTTTGCCGAATATGGTTTCCATTGCTTGCCTCAGTTACTCAATCTTTGCTGATTGCTAAAAGCCCGCGCTTGGGAGACCACTTGGACCATCTGGTCGGTGAGCCGGGAATAGTCGTCCGTGAACTGGTTACTGATCGCCGCCAGGGCTTTACCCATCTCATTCATGACCCGCTCCACCTCTTGTTGCATAGTCCTATCGATGGCCTCGAGCTGTTTCTGGAAGATCTCTTCTAGTGCGCCCTCTAGGCGCTTCTGCATCGTTTCCATAGAATCGGTAACCTGGCGCTGTGACTCCTTGAGGCTAGATTGGAGGTCCTTGTGGGCGTTCCCCAGGGTAGTGGTGATCTCTTTGACGTTTTCTGCCGCGCCTGCCATCGTGTCCCGAACATGCTGATTGGTACTCTGAACCGATTCTTCCAAACGCTTTTGCATCGTTTCCATCGAATCGGTAACTTGGTGTTGCACCTCTTTGATGCTGGTCTCTAACGCCTTGTTAGCATTCACCAGGGTGTCACCGACCGTCTTGGTGTTTTCTGTTACTCCCGCCGCCATGTTCCGAACCTGGTCATTGATTTCCTTGACCGTGTCCTCCAACTGTTCGCGGATGCGTTCGCTATTGTTAGCCAGTTGGTCCGAGGCGCTTGTGAGGCCTTCGTTGGTTCGGTGCACCCGGTCCTCGAACTCCTTGGCGCCTTCCACGATGGCCTGGTTGACCACCTGGCTGGCGGTCACGATTTGCTCGCCCGCGCCTTTGACCGCCGAGGAGACCTCATTGACCATGGTGTCCATTTGCTCGCGGATCTGGGGGACGGCTTCTACTGCACGGTCGCGCATATCCCGGAAGGCCTCCAGGTGCCGTTCAAGCTCGGTGAGCTGATGCTGGGTAGTGTCGAGCACGGTTTTGAGTTCGCCCATGGCCACCGGGATTTGTTTGGACTCCTCGCTGATGCGGGTCACGGCAGTTTCGGTTTGGGTGATGGCCCGCACGCCCTGGTCGTACTGGTCGATCATCTGGCCGATTTGCTCTCGGTAGTTCTCCTGCCACTGGACCAGCTTCTCCACGGCGGCGTTTAGTGCCTTGAAGTTCTCACCAAACTGCTCGGTAAGATTCCGATTGAAGTCGGCGATGACCTCCTTCAGCGCATTAACCACCTGCTCGGTGGCCGACTTGGAAAGCATCTCCGCGAACTCATCTAATTTCTTCCACAGATCGGTGCTGAACTGGTTGAACTGCTCGTGTTGAGAGGCAATGGCCTCGGCAATAACTTCCTGCCGGTCACTTTGTTTGCGAAGCTGCTCCAATGCGCTCTTGGACTGCTCCTGGCCGTCACTCCGCAAGAGGCGGATCTGGCTAATCAGGGTGGAATCTTCATCGCCAGAGATGGCTCGGCCCAGCCGCTCCATGGATTCCCGCTGGGCCTGTAATTCAGCATAAATTTCCCCAGGGCCCACCTGTTCAACAGAGCCCTCCTTCTTTTTCCTCATCCGAGGAATGATGCTATCCAGCATTTTGAAAGATATGGCGAGCAGCATACCCCACAAGCTGGTAATAAAGGCAGTCTTGAGGCCTTCGAGCAGGGGGTCGATACTACCGTCGATGTTGCTGACATTGAAATTCAGCAGGCCAATGACAATGCCCGCGAAGGTGCCGAGGATACCGAGTGAGGTCAACAGGTTTGGCGTGTAATGCACAAACCCAACGCCCCCAAGCCCAACCCTGAATCGGTTAGCAATCAAAATGATGAAGGCGATTATAAATATAGTGTTCAGAACGAAGAGAACACCATCGGTCACCAAGGGCGCAGACCACTGGCGTAATTGCTCCTCGATCATTCCTCCCAAGTTATACATATATGCTCCTCAAAAAATTCTCGGACTGTCCTTAAGAAAAAGTCCAGGCAATGCGATAGTCGTTTTCCCTGTCCGGACAGTAGAAAGGCGCGTGCAATGGTTCTCTCCATCGGGCCGCCGGGCAGCGCATCGTCCATAAACGTCTTTCTGACGGCCCCTTTGGGGAGATCTTTAATGCCTTCCCAGCCGAGAGGGAGGTCGGTCTCAGTGCGGTCCGGGGTGTGCAGAGCGTAGCGGTTTCCTCCCTGGAGCTCCTGTTTGAGAGCTTTGCGCGGAAAGCCGACGCCAATCAGTCCCTTACTGGAGTGAAGACGATGCGGCCTTGAGAAGCGCCTGACGGCGGGTGAAGTTATGGTGTAGGGCACAGTCCCGTTGCTCCTTGGCATTAGCTACCTACTGGCTAACTTACCCAGGCGGGAAAAAAGCAGGGAGCCTCGTTTGAGACCCCCTGCGTATTGCGCTACTTCATGGCATCAAAGGCTGACCTCTACTTTGGCAGTATGCATCAACCTTCATTGGCACACGGCCCCTTTTATCTCTCTGCATCCTCCTGAGTAGTATTACCAGAGTGTACGGGGGAGAGTAATTCAGGAAGAATCACCACGGGGCGGCGCGAGGGCGTGATTCTCTCCGCGCCTCCCAGGCTGAGGTTTAATCCTGCTTTAATGATTCTCAGGTCCGCTATTTTGTGATGAAAGCGTCTAAATTTCTCCTTGAGGTCGACATCAACGAAGGCTGTTTGAAACTGCCCGTCTTGATGCATGGACAGCATCTCCCGCGTGATTTCAATCTCATGGGCCCCCATAAACGTTTGGACCAAGGTTTGAAAAGTCAACGGCTTTTTATGGTCCAGGTGACTTTCATGGAAGGCGACACGCTCCCCGGTGATATCACATTTCACTTTCCCCTCGGCATCGGCATGGATAGCAAAATGGTTTTTCTTCATGAGGCGCAAGTCTTCATCCACCGCTTGGCGGCAAGCCTCAGCAAACTCCTGGTACAAGGATTTCTCTTTGGCTCGAATTGCTTCTCGGTAGGAGAAATCGGTCACGCTGCCATCCTGGCGTTCTATCCAAAAGCAGCTCGTGGTCTTCGCAGTTTTATCTTTATAAAGCCGCTTGACCCCACCGCCTATTTTGGTCACTGCCCGGGGATGCCGCTCAAGCAGGGCAAGCAACATTTCAAAGTCCTCGCCGAGGATCTCTTCCCCGTCTCGATACCTTCCCAGCATCGCGCGGAAATAGGTGATGGCGTCTTGTTGTGAATGAAAGGGGATACTATTAATTATCAGTGGCTGACGTGCCATAGTGGATTGACCTCATCGTGGTTTTTAGACCATAGGGAATGAGCGACGCCGACTTCCCCCGTAATGGGGGAGTCGGTGTGTAAAGCAAGCATTGATGGAGGCTCTCTCATGCTCTCGACCTCTTCAGGGGACGAGGGGAATGGATCGCCCCCGCCACTGGGGAACGGGATCGATTCTTGGGATGTTTGTTTTTCGCTTCTTCCCGCACGATCGGAGTCGTTTTGGGGGCTTTAATCCCTATCCTCACTTGTCCGCCATGGATCTCCAGGACGGTAAGTTGGATATCCTGGCCAATGACAATGCTTTCTAGGGATCTGCGGGTCAGTACTAACATGGTTTTTTCCTTTGGTTGAATGAAAATAAAGGGATGCACCTCAGGTGCTAAATCACGGTGGAACAGAGTTAATGCCGCGATTCTCCCGAGAGGCACTGGAGAAGTGCCCATCGGGGGCAAGGCAGGCATTGGGGAGTAAAAAAATAGAAAGCCTTCCGAGGCATTGGCTGTTTCACCCGGGAGACCTTTGTACATTCGGGCAGCATGAAGTCGCGCGACTTCGCTGCGCCGTTCGATGCACGCCGTGGTGCGTCTTTGGGGGATTGCCTTTGAATAGGCAATAGAAATGACAGTCACCACCTTGTCTCAAGGCGGTAGCCAATCTTCGTTATGATTTGTTGATGGGCGTTTGCTGTTGAGAAGCACGGCGGGTGGAGCCGTTACGCTATTTTGCTTCTCGGCACCAGCACCGAGCTGAATCGAGCAGGTGGGTTACTTTGCTACACCAGGTACTCACTTGCCTAGTGTTGGGAGCGTCGCGGCTTCGCGGCGAAGGGCTTCGGTTACCTTGTTGCGCCTTTTCGGTGCTGACAGCTTCTGCCACTAGAAGGAGCTGGGTCCCGCGCCCCTAACGGACACGGTGCTTCTTCAGTAGAGGTGATGGAACAGAGCGTTCACGGGCAGCGCTACATCGCGGCTAGAATGAATTTATTGGCCCCTTTAATTCGATTGACCTGCCCGCGAAAACAGAAGAGGTTCCCGTTTCCTGGTGGACGGAAAGCACTAGATGGCGGATACCTCCACATAGTCCACCTCCGAATGGGGCTCGGGGAGGGGTTCGCCGTCCGCTCTAAGCTCTTCCAAGTGAAGCTCAATTGCCCCCTGGATAAGCTCTAAAACCTCCTCTTTCGTCTCCCCTACAGCGGCACAGCCGGGAAGATCGGGCACATACGCGCCCCAGCTCTTGGGGCCTCGCTCAATCACGACCCTATATCTCATCCTCTGCACCTCACTTTAGACCCGCCTGCTTCAGAATATTATTGAGCGTCCCCGGCGGAACATCCACGCTGGGTTTGCCCGCCACGGTGACTTTTCCGGGCTTTTCGGGATGCTTGAACTGGCAGTGGCTACCTCGTACCCGAACGAGATACCCACCCTCGTACTCAAGCATTTGAATGACCTCCTCTACTTTCATTTCAACCCTGTTCTGTCAAACGGGGGCTTTGCCGACTTTTACCTGACTATTAAAGTAGTCCTATCGGTAAGTTGCCATCACCTGTTTTGAAGGCGGTTATCCTTGTTCTTTAAAACGCTGAGAAAATGCCCCGTGTGGGTTTGTACCCAGAGTACTGGGGCGCCGGAAGAAAGAATCCGCTGGCAATCTGCTTACGCTTGGAAGCGTTATCCACCCACTTTATTGTATGCCAGTTCGATAAAAGGCTTAACCTGCTCAAACTCCGTCTCCGTGGAGAGCGTAAATTCTGTATCTCCGGTCCCGTAATGGCCCACATTCGTCACATCACGATACGATTTTGGCGGTGCCTCTACATCGCTCGCCCTTAATTTGACAAAAAGCTTAATATTTTTGTTTTGGGGCTCCATGCAAACAATATTCTGGGATATCTTATAAGCGACATAAAATTTCTTGGGTACTTCTTCCACTGCGGGATCAAGGCCCAGAATATATTCGCGAATGCTATGTATGAGCGACTGAATAGCTTTGGATTTTCTTTCCAAGTGTTCTTCAAAGGTGTAGGTGGCCGTTGCCCGCACCTGAGCGGCCTTCTTGCCGGCTTCCACCATGACCGAGTTTTTGCTGTTCGCCTGCACTGAGGTAGGAATCTTGGCGGCCTGGAACACCTCTTCAAAATACAAAGAACCATTCTTAAACAAGCGGTATTTCCATAACTCGATGTTTGCCCCCATCACTTGAACGGCATGAAGGTCATATTTCTTGTAGTTGGGGGCGATACAGATAACCCGGACATCCGACCAATCCACCTCAACACCATTGCCTAATTCCCGCTGGACTGCAATCTCAAAGTCTCCCTTGTGGTCTTCAATCCAATGTAAATAGAATAGGCTCTGGTTAATGAGCTCAGAGGATTCGACCTTCTTGTATTCAATAATCACGGGGTTATTATCCTCGGATAACGCAAGGCTATCGATGCGTCCCGCATGCAGGGCGCCGGTGGAAAACTCTGAGGCCACAAAGCGACAATTGAAGACAGCTGCAAGGTTTTTCTCAATGAGAATTTGCAGTTCCTTCTCGATGGAGAAATTCGTCTGCTCAACAGGAATGAGGCTATTGCCAGTAATTTCAAATAGGGGCATTGTGCTCGATTCTTCTTTTCGTTCTTAAACTGCTCACACCATCCGCAAACCATACTGCTAGGGACGCAGCGTGCTAGATTGGCGGGTTTTACGGCTTTATTATAATTCTACTGTCTTGAGACCAAAATCCATGGACTCATCCCTTACTATCTTGCACAGAGTCACTTCATAACCACAGTTCTCTATCAGCTCTTTGACCAATTGAATATCTGACTCGGAAGTACTCATGCCAAAGCAGATCTGTTTCAGATGTCGTCTATCGAGTCGCTGGACTCCATCGCTTCTGCGTATTATCCGAACTTCCTTTTCATAGCCCCACGATAAGGACTTCACAGTCAGCACTTTTTTAATCAAAGCGATACTCAGTTGCTCGAAAGAATTAATATTTGCTGCTTCCTCGATAAACCACTTGGACAAAGGGTTAAGACCATAGTCGACTTGGTCTATCCCGATAATGGGCTCAACGTAAAAAAATGACTCCGGGAAAGCATAGGTTAGGCAGACGCCGCGATGCCCATCCGCATAATGCGACCACATCAACGGATTAATCAATTCGAGCGAAAATGAGCATACCCCAACATGCCGTAAATCTGCCTGAACCTTATCAATGAAACAATTCATAGCGCGGAGTTGTTCCAGTCTCGTTCGAATAGTGGACTGAGATCTTGAAATGGCCTTCTCTAAGGCGTTGAAGATATCCACACTGCAATCGAAGGGATCATTGAGTCGCTCCGGTTGCGCGAAATAGATTTCACCGTGCACAAGGGACTTGAGTAGAGTCTTATCAATCTTCTTAAACTTGAAGAGAACGTAATCCGTCACTTTAAAATATAACCAGTAACTCGCAAATAAAGAGATTGTATACGAAGAATTGGATTACCTTTTTAAGAGATAACATTAAAGGAGAGTCCTCCGGCCAACACCTCGCATTCTCATGTGCTTTCCTTAGCAGACAGATTCCTTGCCATTTCTCTGGCGCAACCACCACCTATGAATAGCATCATTAATAGCACCATTTTATATATATATTCACCATCTTTTTACATAAAAATTAACATAATATATTTATTCAAATATAAATAGCGCGGCTTATCACCGTGCCAAGCTGTCCTTCGCTCCCACGCCCCTTGAACGAAGCCCCCGCGAACCGCGTTGCCAAGCCGCACCGTACCTAGCCATTTCATGCCATTGAGCGAAGCCACTGCGTGCCTCGTAAACAATAACTCTTGCCCAGTGACAAAACGACTGCACTCTTGACAACCTTACCACGTTGTCACATCACATCGAACATCGCCCTGCGCCTCCTAGCCACCGAATTATATTGCCCATGGAAAAAAGAGGGGAGATCACTTCGTGCTTTGCAGCGAAGTCATTCGGTATCCAGTGCCAAGGGCGGAGTACGAGGGGCGAAGTTCCTTGGAACACCCACAAGGGCTATTGCTTTGGGAAAAAAGGTTGGTTTGAGCGGCAGGGTGCCAGGTCTTGAATGCTGAGATTAAAGCACTTCGCGCGACGCACATGGGTCCTCATCTCCTCTCTCCTCTGGTTTGGATTAGGTGTATTTTTCTATGGGGCGGCGAGGGACGAGTGGCCTGGGGGAGGTTGGCGAAAAATTGGAAAAATTTGCGGCGCTTGGGGGCCCCCCGGCGTAGATCTGAAAAGCAAAATCCGAAGGGGGGGTGGTTTTCTGGGAGGCCGGGGGGAGGGGCCCAGAGGCGGTGGGAGACTCAATTTTTATAAAAATATTGTAGATAAAATTAAGGGTACCTCTAAAAATTCAAAAATTCGGAGGCTTTTTTATGGGTTTAATGAGTATAAAAATTTTAAAAATTTTAGAGGTACCCTTAAGTTATCTATGTAGGTGCCGTTATCTATCAAAATTAGAATATTTTTATATGTAAGAAATAAATTAGAGAATTGCCTTTAGAACCCAATTAAATGCAAATCTAGAAACGTTCTTAAATTAATTGGTAATTTTTGATTGCTAGGCAATAAACTTTTCTAGAATTATCTGAAATACTAAAATAAGGAGAAGAATATGTCTGAAAACGTAGTAAATTTTTTATGGCTTTGGACAGCAATAATTATTGCTAATCAAATTTTCATATTTGGTGCCTGCTTTGCGCCATATTGCATTACTGCAGCCTTGCCGCATACATTAGTTTTAGCACTATTCTTCTTTTTTGGGTACAGAAAATTTATAAAAAGAAATTCTTAAAGTAGTTAGGGAAGCACTTGGGGCGCATTCCCTCATGCCCAATAGGGAGATTTTCTCCCAATCCTAGAGAGCAGAATTCTCAGCGTGTGCCTGTGCTTAAATCCAATTGCTTGGACTTAGGTGGGGGATATGCTGTTCGGTGTTTTTCCCTATTGGATTCCGTTATTTTGCCTTTTACTTTTGGGGGTTGTGGACATTAAGGACATCAAAAGGACCTTTTTTAGAACTTTTCTTTTTTAATTTTACTTGAGAAAGTTTTTAAATTAGAGGGTTTAATGTCCTTAATGTCCAATGGGGGGCAATAACCCCCCGACTGGACAACTTAAAGAGGCTAGGCCGCCTCCTTCCGGGCGTTGCGGAAAAAGCTCCTCCCCCCGGGGTCTACGTTTTTGCAGGCGATGCCTTGAAAGCCGCGCCCCCCTTGGATCTTAATGCGGGTAAACCCCTTGGCCGCGAGTTTTCGCCCAAAGACCCGAGGGTCAAGGCAGTGTTTTTTCCCTCTAATCCCATATTGAGCCTCGCTCCAATCTAAGTAATCCTGATAGAGGTCAGCGTTTTTGGCTTTATGCTCCGCTCCCTGCACACAACGCTCCTCTAACCACTCTCCCAAGAGGTCCATCTCGCTCCGGTACTCCCGCGTCGCTTCCTCAACCACCTGCGGGGGGGTAAGACCGCCCTTCTGCCAGGCGAGGCACCCCTGGATGGCCCAGTTCAGAATCCCGGGTAATTCCTGCAGCAGGGCATGGCTAAGTCCCTTGTCCTGCTTTTTTCCCGCAAACGTCTGCTCAAAGGGAATCAGCTTGACTCGCCGCCAGATGGCATGGTCATCCCCGCGAATAATGGGCTTATGGTTGGTCGCCATCCAGGGGGTGAATTGAGGCCGAAACTCAATGCTCGCTTTGCCATAGGGCACCCGTCCCGTGAGGGTATCATCGCCGGTCATCCGCTTGACCAGGTCCTCATTGAGGATTTCGCCTTCCCCCAGTTCGGAGGTCAACACCATGCGGGCGTCCTTGAGCCGGACAATATCCTCCCGGGGGCCTCCCTGATTTTGGAACCGGTTGACGGTAAACAGGGCGTTCCCCGCTGCTCGCGCATAGGAGCCCATCAAGGTCTGGATAATCCTAAGGAGGGTGGATTTCCCGTTGGCCCCCCCTCCATGCAGAATAAAGATGACCTGGTCGCTATTGCCGCCCACCAGGGTCGCCCCGACTGCCCGTTGCAGGAATGACACCAGGTCCTTATCCCCGCCCATGACTTCCAGAACGAAGTGCTCCCACCGGGGGCATTGGGCCCCGGGTTGGAAGCCCACGTGCCCGAATTTCGTTAGGTAATCGACCGTATTGGGCGGGCGCAGCTGCCCCGTTCTGAGGTCCACTACGCCGTTCTCTACACCAAAAGCGTAGGGGTCCGCATCCAACTGGTGGGGCGCGAGGGCGATGCCCTCCAAGGTAGCGGCTAGGCTGAGCATATTACTGATCGCCGTCTTGCGCTCTGAATTCCGCCCGTGCTTTATCAGATTTTCTTTCCGGGTGGTGTCGGTCTCAGCGTCGGCTTCCACTTTGATCCCTCGGACCACGGCGTGGACCAACTGTTCAATTTCTCCCTTTTCGGATATTTGCCAGTGGGTACCATTCCATAGGAGCCAGTGGTGGTAGGCGGGCAGATAGCGAACCACCTCCCCAAAGCGGTCCACCAGCCGCTCCGCATTGCCTAACTCCGTCAGTGGCCTTTGGGGTGTGGGAGAGTAGCGCCCATAGGCCGAGTCGAGGCACCGAAGGGCCTCGTCCTCTGGCAGGGGCGGGTTACATTTCCCCGCCGCCTTGCCAATTAGAGTCTGGGCCTCTTCATAGCGTAGCCCCCGGTGAAGGAGGCTTGCCGCATAGCGGAATACGCTGTCATTCCGCTGTCCCTCAGCGACTCCTTTAAGGGCCTGGGCGGCGCCCCCTGGTACTGTCGGCTTCGGCCCCTCGTGGAGGAGTTCCAGCAGCCAATCCGGGGCCTCTGCGGGGGGGGTGCCTTCATTCAACCAGTTATAGGCTTTCCCTTCCACCACGGAGGGCGCCACCAGCACATATCCCCCATCACCCCGAATATCAAGGCCCGGACGAAAATTGGCGCGGTTGCCGAGCCGCCCGCCCGGATGCTGGAAAAAGTAATGGAAGCCCCCGCTCGGTGTTTTGGCTTTTAACGTTTCGGGGAGTACTCCATATTCCGATTCTAGTTCCTCGAGAGATTGCTCCCCCGGTGCACCTTTCTTGACGTCCACATCCAGGACGAAGCAACCACTGTCTTCCCCAGTAGCCAGACCAATATTAGCTTTGGGCCACCGTCGCCAATAGTCTTCAAGAATGGCTGGATCCCGCGTGGCTTTTTTCGTCCACTCCTTCAGGAGAGGCACCTTGCCGTTAGGCGTCACAGGTAACAGGCGATAGCCCTGTTGAGCATAGGTAATAGCATGACTAAGTTTCGTATCCATACGAAAAAACCTCCGTGTTACTTTTGATTACATTTTAAGGGAACCGTCTCTTCACTATGATAAGAGACGATAGGTCGAGAGGCGCACCAGGCCTCGATTTCTTCCTCTAGCCACGCCACCGCATTGGGTCCAATTTTCCGAGGCGCCGGAAAGCGGTTGGCCCTCACATCTCGCCAGATGGAGGTGCGGCTGCGGGCGGTCCGTTTCGAGACTTCCGGGAATCGAAGATATCGTTGCATATGAAGCTCCTTTTCAATAGATGTCCTGTTGTTTGCAGCTGTTTCAATCAGCTACAACCATAAGAATACAGGAGCCCGCAGAAAAGAAAATGGGGGTAAATTCAGGTAAATAGAGCGCAAAATAGGGGGAAATCGTAGCCCGATTACCCCTATTTTCAACGGGGAAAAAGTTGCTCTAAGACATTGTTTTTTCGGGATCGTGTGCCGCGCCGAAAGCGCGCGCCAATTTCACGTAAATCGTCGGCGAGGGTGGCGGCTGCACAACCAGGAATGTCTTTGTAGATACGGAAGAATACTTTATGGAAGTCTCTCTTAGTGACGGGAATAGCATCTATTCGAAATAGAGAATATCCTTCCTTTTCAGCCCGCTTTTGGGCTTCCTCAAGGAACTCTCTGAGCCGTTGTCTACGCTCAGCCTTAATGCTTCGCTTGGCCTGAAGCGCGGCGGCATTGCGAGGCGAACCGGTTCGAGGCTGTGTAGTCTGGCACTGTACCTGTCGTTCGAAGGTGCTTTTGGAAGGGAGACAGGCCGGATAAGGCACCTGGTGGCGCTCGCAAAAATCGAGGACCTGCTCTAGAGCGATTTCATGTTGAGCGAACCCATCTGGGAGGAGTCTTGCAGAATAAAACTCGGTCTCATGAAGCCCCCTGACGCGAGCATTCGATTCGGGCCTATTCATGGGAGTAAAAAAGCGCGCCACATTAGGGTCGTATTCGATAAAGTCCCCCCGAGCATCTAGATATAGTATGACCGTCATGATATCTGCCTCTCCCTGAACCTCGCGAGCCCATGCTTCGACGATTCGCTTAATAGAGAAAGTTTGGTCTGATAGCGATTGGGACTCGTTACGCCAAAGGGTATCGGCGGAAGAGTGGAAGGTCGATTTTTCTTGCATTAGGCCAATCTTGGAGATGGGATTAAAGATGGTTCATGTGGATGGAGATATCGGCAAAAGTTTACGATTTTTAAGAACATGGCATAATTGAACGGCGGTATCTCTTCACCACATCAGTGAAAAAACCAGAAAAAGCGGCTTTTCAGGAGCACATAGGTTAGATAAAAGACTCTAAGCGATGTGCGTGTCGACCTTATCAAACTGGACAGGATAGTAGCCTGCCTTGCGGGCTTCCAAAATAGTAATCTCACCGATGCCGTCTCGGGTATAACCAATATTGACATTCCAGTTTACGGATTCATCTCTAATGATCTTCCCCTTGCTTAACTCAATAAAAAGGATATCATCATCCTCGTAGTAGGTAATCTTCATGGGGCTTTCTCTCTTAACGTCCAATTCACCATGATGGTTTTCACAATGACTGCTTGTTCCACGATTACGGCAGCACAGATCAAATTATCAGTACGCTCTGGATAGCCTTTGAATATCCAAGCGTGGGCACCCTCCTGAGGCTTAATCTCTCCCGTTTCTATCAAATCAAGCACCGTATCAAGTACAACATCGCGCTTGGCCATGGATTCAATGGCATGGTTAGTTAACCATACTTGGCGCCGGAACCGATGACTGTACCAATTATTCATCGCACTGCGGCGAGTGAGGTAGGATTGCTTTCCTTACCCCTGATAATGGCTTCTAACTTTTTCCCCCAAGCTTCCAGCGCGTGCCGCTTTTCCGAATCGTAGCTATGGCGATCATAGACCGCTGTGACGCCGCTTTCCGCATGGTTGAGGATCTTGGAGACGACTAGACGCGAAATGCCCATCCCGGTCATGTGGCTGGCGGCAGTGCGGCGTAGATCGTGAGGGGTAAAGGGAGCGATCCCGAGCACATCAAGGTTTTTACGAACCGCATGGTCAATAGAGGTATCCAAGAGAGGCTTCTCTCCATTTCTGGAGGGAAATAGGAAAAGAGAATGGAATCCCCGGAGTCCCTCGATCGATTCAAGGGCGAGGGGGGAGAGTGGTACTCGGTGTGCCAGGTGATTTTTCGTTCTCTCGGCGGAGATCGTCCACCAGCCTAAGGCAAAATCAAAATGTGACCACTCCGCCCTGATAAGCTCTCCTTTGCACTGTGCAGTGACAAGCTGCAGCTGCAGCGCAAGCCGGATCGGGAGTGATATTCGAGCTTCCTTGAGTCCATGCCAAAAGGTTCGAATCTCCTCTTCATTTAATACCCGATCACGTTTTCGTTCCTTACCGGGCATTTTGACGGCAGAGCAGGGATTCATCTCAATGAGACTGCGCTCAAGGGCATAATTAAACATCTTACGTACGCAGGCAAGCGTTCGATTGGCGACAATGGGAGAGCCCCGGTCGATGATGTCATCCAGCAACGCGACCACATCACGCCGGACAATATCCTTCGCTTTGCGATGGCCCCAGCGGGGAAGGACATCTTTCTTGAGTAGGCGCTCGTCCTCGCGCCAGGAGCGCTTCTTTGCCTTAGCGTAGCGCTCAAGGTAGAGTTCAGCAAGCTGCGCCATTGTTGGAGCTTGGCGTTCCTCCTCTTTGTGGATCCGCTCAATGTGCGCGGGATCAAGCCCTCGGTTGAGAAGGGATCGGCGCTGACTGACTTCTTCACGCGCCCGGGCAAGGCTCATCTCGGGATAAACCCCTAAGGTAATTCGATTGAGCTTACCGCCCTTGCGGTAGGTGAAGAGCCAGGATTTGCGTCCCACTGTCGATACTCGCAGACGTAGTCCCGTGCGCCCATCCTCGAGTACTTCATATCGCTGCTCCTTTGGTTTTAGCGCCCGGATGGCGCGGTCGGTAAAATTCATATACGGCTATTTCTCCGCTTGGGTATACTTTGGGTATACTTTTGTACTTGGCAACAGACGAAATAGTCTGAATCATCGTGAAACAAAAATCAAATTAAGTTACTGTTATATAAATGTTTGTACTGATACATTTGAAGAGGCATGAAACAGGGTGAAAAGGGTTTGGGCCTGACTCTTAATCAGTAGGTTCAAGGTTCGAGTCCTTGATGGCCCACCAAAGAAATCAAAGGCTTACCATAATTTGGTAGGCCTTTTTTATTGCCTGTATGGATTTGCGGTGAGCTATACGGTGACCTTTGGCAGGGGCTAAAGGGAGTGAAATCTTCCTAGCCACTTCATCATGAAGTGGTTTGAGTTTCATGTTTCTTCTCCTATGAAGCTTCTCTTCACTGAAGATAATCGACCACCCAGCGCACCACTTTATCTATGCTGTAAGTCCCTGTTGATTCAGGGTAGCCCGCGCCTGTATTTTTTTCTAAATACCTACTAGACAGGGGTGACAAAAGTGACGAAAGGGGCTTTTAAGGGACCCGAAAACTCCCGCCAAGGAGTAAGGCCTGGCATTTAATCCCCACGTCCTGACCCCTATGAAACAATTGGGGAACTACTCTGGCAAAAACTCCATATCTAATACCTGCTCCCACGTCCACCCGGTTTCTTCGAATGTGGTGGGAAAAGTGCTTTTATCTCGGTTAGTCTCCCGTGCCGCCAATACCACGGCGCGCCGGTAAGCTTTTTCGCCTATCTGTGCTACTTGTGGCTTAAGACTTGGGCTATCCTCCAACGAGTCCTGTATGGCTATGCGCTGTTCTTCAATGGTGAGTTGCCAACTCCGGCCCCGGCGCTCCGGCTGATACCTCCACTTAAGCAAGTGCATCAGCAGCACCGATAAACGGTTTCTAAGCTCACGCCGGTCGCTTGACGCCATGTCTTCTAATTCCTCGATTAAGTCCTCCATATTCACCTCGTTTAATTTCCCCTGGCGCAGTTTTTCAATGGTTTCTTGGGTCCATGCGTAATGATCTTTATTGGGGTCAATCATGATCTGCCCTCCAAAGGGGAACCCCGCCAGGGTGAGCCATAGCGGGGTATGATAAGGATTTTAGGGTTAGTAACCTTTCAACCAGAATGCGGGTTCCATGCTTTATTTTGGTAGCTTGGTTATACATACTATACATATATGTATAATGTTATATCCGACATTCCGCACCCTTATTTTTAACTTACTAGTTTTTTGGTCTTTTTTAATCCCAGCTTAAAACTGGCACGAAATTTAACCTATAATTTTCAGCAAGTTACGAAGGGGGTGCGGAAAGTGGGTTATATATTCCGGGAGTGCAGTTTGTCTTGTATAGCAATATAGTAAGGCGATTCTGACTTGGATGACTTACCTCGCTGCATCACCAGTCGATAGCCATAGTAGGTGGGTATCGAAGTGGTGAATTTTCCTATCCTCTATAATTGGCCTTGCATATATTTTTGTTACTGGTAGAAAAGAAGAAAAACTGGAAAAGAAGGATAAGCCTCTCCCTGAATCGCCCGAAGAGCCTTCCTAATTCTCTTTCTAAGAGGGCTAGTTGAGCGTTCTCCCCTCTGAAGTCTTCACAAGATCTACCATGCGAGTCTGCACTTCGGTATTTCCGGTATGGTTTGCCCTGAAGGAGGTTTGTCTTTCTAACTGTAGTCTAGATAAAACTAGAATCTGGTCTCGATGCGGCTTTCCCTCTAAGCACTGTTAGCGTTATTGTTCCCCCCTCATTAGCAGATAAGACCACCCACGCATGGCCATTAAAAAATCCGAACTCTATAGCTCCCTATGGCAAAGCTGCGACGAGCTGCGTGGCGGCATGGATGCTTCCCAGTACAAGGATTATGTGCTCACCTTGCTGTTCGTCAAATACATGTCCGACAAATACGCCGGCAACCGCAATGCCCTGATTGTGGTGCCCGAGGGCGGCTCTTTTGCCGATATGCTCAAGCTCAAGGGCGACAAGGAAATCGGCGACAAGATCAATACCATCATCGGCCGCCTGGCGGAGGAAAACGATCTCAAGGGCGTCATTGATGTGGCCGATTTCAATGACGAGGATAAGCTGGGCCGGGGCAAGGAGATGGTGGACCGGCTTTCCAAGCTGCTCACCATTTTCAACGACATTGATCTGCGCGCCAACCGGGCCGAAGGGGACGATTTGCTGGGGGACGCCTACGAATATCTGATGCGCCATTTCGCCACCGAATCCGGCAAGAGCAAAGGGCAGTTCTATACTCCCGCCGAGGTCTCCCGCATCATGGCTAAGGTGCTGGGCATCAGCCGGGATACCCGCCAGGACCAAACGGTTTACGATCCCACCTGCGGCTCGGGATCATTGCTGCTCAAAGTCGCCGACGAAGCGCCCCGGGGTCTGTCCATCTTCGGTCAGGAGATGGATAACGCCACCTCCGCCCTGGCCCGCATGAACATGATTTTGCATGATGCCCCGACGGCGGAGATCTGGCACGCCAACACCCTGGCCAGCCCCTATTGGAAGCACAAGGATGGCAGCCTCAAGACCTTCGACTTCGTGGTGGCCAATCCCCCCTTTTCCCAAAAGAATTGGACCAGCGGCCTGGACCCGGCCCATGATCCCTTCGGCCGCTTTGAGTTGGGGGCGCCGCCGGCCAAGAACGGGGACTACGCTTTCCTGCTGCATATCATCAAATCCCTCAAGAGCACCGGCCAGGGCGCGGTCATTCTGCCCCATGGAGTGCTGTTCCGGGGTGGCGCCGAAGCGGTGATTCGCAAGAACCTGATTCGGCGCGGGCTTATCAAGGGCATCATCGGCCTGCCCCCTAACCTCTTTTATGGCACCGGCATTCCCGCCTGCATTATTGTCATCGACAAGGAACAGGCCCCGACCCGCACCGGCGTCTTCATGATGGACGCCAGCAAGGGCTACATGAAGGACGGCAACAAAAACCGCCTACGTAGCCAGGATTTGCACAAGATCGTCGATGTATTCACCCGGCAGATCGACAGGGACCCCAAATACGCCCGACTGGTCAGCCTCCAGGAAATTGAGGCCAACGACTTCAACCTCAACATCCCCCGCTATATCGACAGCTCCGCGCCGGAAGATCTCCACGACCTCAACGCCCATTTGAACGGCGGTATTCCCAATCGGGATATCGACGCCTTGGAGGACTACTGGCAAGCCTTCCCCACTTTGCGCCCGGCGCTCTTTAAACCCAGCGACCGGGAGGGTTACCGTTATGCCCGCGTCCCCGCCCAGGAAGTGAAGGTCACCATCCTGGGGCGGCCCGAGTTCACGGCTTTTTCCGAGCGGGTATTGGCCATTTACCGGGCCTGGCGGGAGCAGCATTTGCCCACCCTCCAGGGACTCCATATCGGCGCCGAACCCAAGGCCCTCATTCACGCCCTCTCGGAAGATCTGCTGGAGCGGTTTGCCCAGGCCGAGCTGGTGGATAAATACGATGTCTACCAGCACCTGATGGACTACTGGGCCGAGGAAATGCAGGACGATGTGTACGTCATTGTCCAGGACGGTTGGCTGGAGGCCGCCAAGCCCCGCTTGCTGGTGGAGGAAAAGGGCAGGAAGACCAAGGAAACCCCGGATCTGGTCATCCACAAAAAGAAATACAAAACTGATTTGATCCCTCCCGCTTTAATCGTCGCCCGCTATTTTGCCCCGGAACAAGCCGCCATCGACGAGTTGCAAGCCGCCAAGGAGGCCCTGGATGAAAAAGTCTTCGCCCAATACGGCAAACTGGATGAAGCCGAAATCAAGCAATTGGTGGTGCAGGACAAATGGCTGACCGCCATGGAGGCCCAGGTCATGGCCGAGGTGGAACGGGTCACCCAAACCCTCGCCGGCCGGGTCAAGGCGCTGGAAGAACGTTACGCCGAGCCGTTGCCCCAACTCACCCAGGAAGTCGAAATGTTATCGGCGCGGGTGGATGAGCATCTAAAGCAGATGGGGCTGGTGTGGGGTGCTGACGGATGAGCAAGGAAGGGATGGCAGTTGAAGAGGCGGCTGTTGATTATTCGGCATTGGGGACGAAGCACGATGTGCCACCGGGGTATAAACGGACTGAGATTGGGGTGATTCCGGAGGATTGGGCGGTCCGGTATCTCGGGGATATTGCACTTCTTGAACGCGGGAAGTTTAGCGCCCGCCCGAGAAACGACCCAAAATTCTTTGGTGGTGATATTCCATTCATTCAAACTGGTGATGTAACCAACTCAAACGGCAGTATCATATCTTATTCTCAAACTCTAAATGATGAAGGTTTGCGCGTCAGCAAATTATTCCCTCGAAACACACTTTTCTTCACCATTGCTGCCAATATTGGGGATGTCGGAGTTGCATCATTTGAGACGGCATGTCCCGATAGTTTGATTGCAATTTTTCCTAAACCAAATGTTGAAAAACGATGGCTTTTTAATGCTCTCAGAAGCCAGAAAAAAAAGTTTGAAGGTTTAGCGACACAAAATGCTCAGTTAAATATTAACCTTGAAAAGCTAAATCCTTATCTACTGGCGCTGCCACCTCTCCCGGAACAACGCGCCATCGCCGCCGCCCTGTCGGATTTGGATGCCCTAATCGCCGCACTGGACAAACTTATCGCCAAAAAGCGCGCCATCAAAACCGCCGCCATGCAGCAACTCCTGACTGGCAAGCAGCGACTGCCGGGGTTTGAGGGAGAGTGGGAGGTGAAGCGGCTGGGGGATGTATCAGTAGTTAAGACAGGCAAGAAGAACAACGAAGATAAGGCCGAGGATGGAAAATATCCATTCTTCGTTCGTTCGCAAACAGTCGAAAGGATAAACACGTATTCTTTTGATGGCGAGGCTATCCTCGTGCCAGGCGAAGGAGGAATTGGCAGCATCTTTCATTATGTGAATGGAAAGTTTGATTACCATCAACGCGTTTACAAAATTAGTAATTTTGCTGCCGACACCAACGGTAAGTTCATCTACTATTGCCTGCTTCAGACCTTTAATAAGCAAGCAATGCGTAATTCTGTCAAGGCAACGGTTGATTCACTTCGCTTGCCTACGTTTATCGAGTTCGAATTTCTCGCTCCCTGTTTTGATGAGCAGCAAGCCATTGCCACCATCCTCTCCGACATGGACGCCGAAATTACTACCCTAGAAGCCCGCCGAGACAAAACCCAGGCTATCAAACAGGGCATGATGCAGGAACTCCTCACTGGCAGGATACGACTGGTATGAATGGACTGATTCACCTCTATTGCGATGAATCCTGCCATTTAGAAAAGGATAGGCAGAATGCCATGGCGCTAGGTGCGGTGTCTTGTCCGGCGGATGTTCGCAAGCGGGTGGAGCGGGCCATCAAGTCACTTAAAAAAGCCTATGGCATTCCAACAAGCCGAGAGATTAAGTGGGCGCAAATATCGCCGTCCAATTTGGCATTTTATCGTAAGCTCATTGATCTTTTCTTCGATGAGTCGAGGCTTGGCTTCCGCGGTGTAGTGGTACCCGATAAAAACACACTGGAGCACGCACGCTTCGATCAAAGCCATGATGACTTTTACTACAAGATGTGGTGGTTGTTGCTGACACGGATGATTGATGACGAGCACGGATTCCGAATTTTTGTCGACATCAAGGACACACACAGCGCGGTAAAGCTCACCAAGCTGCATGAGGTGTTGTGTAATGCCCATTACGATTTCGACAACAGCCGGATCAAGAACATCGAAGCGGTACATTCCCATGATGTTGTGCTCGTCCAGATGGCCGATGTTCTCGCGGGCGCGCTATCTCATCTTTTCCGGCGTATTGATGGCAGTAAAGCCAAACAGGCGCTTATCGCGCATGTCCAGACAAGGAGCGGGCTGACCCTTGCGAAATCGACGCCGCCTGCAGTTAGGAAATTTAATCTATTCATCTGGCAACCACAGGAGAGGGCGTGATTGACCCGCCGGCGCTACTGCCGTTTCAAGGAGATTGGGCTGCATATGAAGATGCGGTCTATGAGGCGTTTCTTGCAAGTTTTGTCCGTGCGGAAGTGCGCTTCAGGGAAGTGCGGGTTAAAGCGCAATATCGACCCGAAACTCGGGGCAAGGGATATAGCTTTTGGCATGTCATTTCCGAAGCCCCTCATCCTGGAAACCGAAATGAAGAGGATCGGATACCAGATTTCAACCGCTGTGCGCGGATTCGCTGGATTGCCTGGGCTATTGAGCAGGCCTCCAATGGCACAGAGGGGTTCAGTTGGTGGGAAAATCGTCGTGGCCGGGAAACTCGCGTGGTAATTTGGGCGGAATTGTGGGATTTCGCCGTGATTCTGAGTAAGCGCCGGGATTATTATCTACTCAAGACAGCTTATTGCGATCTAAAGCCTCACCGCCGTAGGAGCTTTGAAAAGGAGCGGAAGAAATTTTGGAAGCTTTAGAAAGGCTGAAGCCCCGCGACATTGCTGCCGAAGGGCTTCGGATGCTCCTTCCACATCAGGTGGATGAGACTGTTTATAAATATAGCATCCACAGGGCGAGAAAATCAAGCCCATTTCGTTGTACCTGGAGCACGGTAATTGACCAAACATCGTCGCCCCACTTCCCTCAGAGAATGCTCTGCTTGGACTTCTACGCTGAGATGTGCCGCCTTGAGTGGCGAGCAGGATAGGATGCAGAAGCTACTCGCCAGCAAAATACAATTACTGAAAAACTGCAATAGTTGATATGGAAAAGGAACTCTCCGAGTATAGGATTGTACGCATTTTAGCTGAAGAGGTATGTCAGCGGATCGCCCGCAAGACTATTCGTGACCTCCAACGCATGGCGTCTAGTGACGGTCTGCTCTCCGGGGAAGACTCGGGCCTAAACAATACCTGGGAGGAAATTTGCGTTCAGCTCCAGGATGAAGAGTCCTTATATTGGAATACATATGAATTTACTATTCATGAGTTGGTCAGCGCCTATGTCACGGAATTGCCAGAGTATGAGCGTGATGCGGTTTGGTTGATAACCCAAGCAGGTGAGGAGCGGGATTGTGAGCTTGAAGAAGAGCGAGATCCTGACCCCGTGTGGAACGGCGATATAGTCACTCATATTGTGGACTGCGTAATTACCTTAGGCAATGATTGGAGCAATCGCCGGATTCGGGCATTTTTAAACCGCCGATATGCCGCTATTTAGATGAGGGCTGACTTGAAGAATAAGCGCAAGAAAAAACAAAGATGACCACCGTCGGCCAAAAAGAACGCCAAACCCAGGCGCAGGTCATCAAATTATTCCGGGAGCAACTGGGCTACGAATTTTTGGGCAATTGGAGTGACCGGGAAGGGAATCGCAATATCGAAGAGGGTCTATTGCGGTCCTGGCTGGCCAAGGGGGGTGTCTCCAACGCCCTTATCGCCCGCGCCCTCCATCAGCTCGGCAAGGCCGCCGCCCTGGGGGAGGGAAAACACCTCTATGACGCCAACCGGGCCGTGTATGATTTGCTGCGCTACGGGGTGAAGGTCAAGGAAGGGGCGGGGGAACATCACCAGACCGTGTGGTTCATTGACTGGGACCACCCGGAGCAAAACCACTTCGCTATTGCCGAAGAAGTCTCCATCCGGGGCGAGCATACCAAGCGTCCCGATATCGTGCTCTATGTCAACGGCATCGCCCTGGGGGTGCTGGAGCTGAAACGCTCCACCGTGGCGGTGAGCGAGGGTGTCCGCCAGAACCTGGATAACCAGAAAAAAGCTTTCATCCGCGGTTTTTTTATACCAATTTCATGTAATTTTGCACTGTATAGGTCTAATTTAAACAAACACTTACAACCTTAATAAATTGCATTCTTTTGTCAAATTGGTATTACCACCCTGCAACTGCTCATGGCCGGCAATGATAGCGAAGGGCTGCGCTACGGCACCATCGAGACGCCGGAAAAACATTACCCGAGCTGGAAGGAAGAAAGCGATATTGAGAACGCCCTGGACCGGCCGTTGCTTCAACTTTGCAACAAGCCCCGTTTTCTAGAACTCATCCATGATTTCATGGTCTTCGATGCCGGGGTCAAGAAGACCTGCCGCCACAATCAATACTTCGGGGTCAAGGCGGCCCAACAGAGCGTGCGCAACCGGCAGGGAGGCATCCTCTGGCACACCCAGGGCTCCGGCAAGTCCCTCACCATGGTGTGGCTCGCCAAGTGGATACGGGAGCATATAGAAGACGCCCGGGTGCTCATCATCACTGACCGCACCGAGCTGGATGAGCAGATCGAGGGGGTGTTCCTGGGAGTGAACGAAGCCATCTACCGCACCCAAAGCGGCGCCGACCTGATGACCCAACTCAATGCCACCACGCCCTGGTTACTATGCTCCCTCATCCATAAATTCGGCGCCAGTGAAGAGACGGCCACCGAGGCCTTTATCGAGGAACTGGAAAGGAGCTTGCCCTCTGATTTCCAAGCCAAGGGCCAGCTCTTCGTGTTTGTGGACGAGTGTCATCGCACCCAGTCCGGTAAGCTTCATCGGGCCATGAAGGCCCTGCTGCCCCATGCCCTGTTCATCGGTTTTACCGGCACCCCCTTGTTAAAGGCCGATAAGCAAAAGAGTATCGAGGTCTTCGGCCCTTACCTCCATACCTACAAGTTCGACGAGGCGGTGCGCGACGGCGTGGTGCTGGACTTGCGCTATGAGGCCCGGGACATCGACCAGAACTTGACCTCGCCCCAGCGGGTGGACCAGTGGTTTGATGCCAAGACTCGGGGGCTCTCGGATCTGGCCCGGGTTCAGCTCAAGCGGAAATGGGGCACCCTGCAAAAGGTGCTCAGCTCCTAGTCGCGCCTGGAGAAGATTGTGGCCGACATCCTCTTCGACATGGAGACCCGGGACCGGCTGATGAGCGGCCGGGGCAATGCCCTGCTGGTCTCCAGCAGCATCTACCAGGCCTGCAAGCTCTATGAACTGTTTGCCCAGACTCCCCTGGCGGGTCAATGCGCCATTGTCACCAGCTATAAGCCTTCGCCTAACGATATCAAGGGCGAGGAGAGCGGCGAGGGGCTGACGGAGAAACTGCGCCAATATGACATCTACCGAAAAATGCTGGCCGATTGGTTCGAGGAGCCCGAAGACAAGGCCATGACTCGGACTGAAGAATTTGAAAAAGCGGTCAAGGAAAAATTCGTCAAAGCGCCGGGGCAGATGAAGCTCCTTATCGTGGTGGACAAGCTTTTGACCGGCTTCGACGCCCCCTCGGCCACCTATCTTTATATCGACAAAAAGATGCAGGACCATGGCCTGTTCCAGGCCATCTGCCGGGTGAACCGGCTGGATGGAGACGACAAAGAATACGGCTATGTCATCGATTACAAGGACCTGTTCAAGTCCCTGGAGGGGGCCATTGGCGACTACACCGGCGGCGCCCTGGAGGGCTATGACCGGGCGGATGTGGCGGGCCTGCTGGAAAATCGCCTGGAGAAGGGCCGGGAACGACTGGAAGAAGCCCGGGAGGCGGTCAAGGCCCTCTGTGAGCCAGTAGCGCCTCCCAAAGACACGGGGGCCTATCTGCATTATTTCTGCGCCGCTGATACGAGCGACCAGGAGGCCCTCAAGGACAACGAGCCCAAGCGGATCGCCCTCTACAAAGGGGTGGCGGCCCTGGTGCGGGCCTTTGCCAATCTAGCCAATGAAATGCCGAAAGCCGGTTACCGCAGTGCTGAAATCGAGGCCATTCGGCAAGAAGTGGACCACTACGAGAAGGTCCGCCATGAGGTGAAGCTTGGCAGCGGCGACTACGTGGACATGAAAGTATTCGAGCCCGCCATGCGCCATCTGCTGGATACCTACCTCCAGGCCGAGGATAGTAAAGCGATTTCGGCTTTCGATGATCTGGGTCTGGTGGAGCTGATTGTGGAGCAGGGACTAGGGGCCTTGGACAGGCTGCCCAAAGGGATTCGCGACAACCCCGAGGCCATGGCCGAAACCATCGAGAACAATGTGCGCAAGTTGATTATCGATGAGCAGCCGGTGAATCCCAAATATTACGAGAAAATGTCCCAATTGCTGGATGCCTTGATTCAGGAGCGCAAGGCCCAGGCGTTGGCATACCAAGAATATCTCAAAAAGCTGGTGGAATTGTCCGGCAAGGTGAAAAAGCCTACCGCGACTACTGCCTATCCCACCTCCCTGGACACCCCGGCCAGGCGGGCCCTTTACGACAACCTTGACCACAATGAAGCGCTAGCGGTCAAGATCGACACTGCTGTGCGTTACACTAAGAAGGACGACTGGCGGGGTAACCGCTTCAAGGAGCGGGAAGTGGAAAACGCTATTCGGGAAGAACTCGGCGAGTATGCAGTGAAAACACCCGAGATCTTTGAACTGGTGAAAAATCAGCGTGAATACTAAACGCCATTTTATTGAGGTCAGCGGCCTTCGGGTGGAAGTGGTGCGCAAGGCCATCAAAAATTTGCATTTGGGCGTTTATCCGCCGGCCGGCCGGGTCCGGGTAGCGGCGCCCCTGCGAGTGGATGACGAGGCTGTTCGCCTGGCGGTGATCTCCAAGCTAGGTTGGATTCGCCGCCAGCAGGCCCGCTTTCTCGAACAGCCGCGCCAGTCTCCGCGGCAGATGGTCACCGGCGAAAGCCACTATTTTCAGGGGCGGCGCTATCGTCTCCACGTTATCGAGGAAAATGCCGCCCCCAGGGTGCAGTTAAAAGGGAACACCGCCCTGGAATTATTCGTGCGGCCTGGGACCGATGCCGCCAAGCGCCAAGCGATTCTCAATGAATGGTACCGCCGGGAACTGAAAGTCCTCGTGCCGGATCTCATTGCCCGGTGGGAACCGGTGATAGGCGTTCAGGTGGCCGAATGGGGTATCAAGAAAATGAAGACCAAATGGGGCACCTGCAATATCGTTGCGCGGCGGGTTTGGCTCAACCTGGATTTGGCCAAGCACCCTTTCCGGTGCCTGGAGTACATCCTTGTTCATGAGATGGTGCATCTGCTAGAGCGATACCATAACGATCGCTTTCGGCATTTAATGGACCAATTCCTCCCCCCATGGCGCCTGCGGCACGAGGAGTTGAACCAAATACCATTGGCCCATGAGCATTGGGAGGATGAGTGAGGCTAGATGCTAAAGGGGGAGGATAGATTTTGTTAAGGCCTCTATTCAGTACTATAATTTGGTACTGAATTTAAGTGGCGCCATGAAGCTCAATAAGAAGCAAAAACGAACGCTTGAGGCTATCTTTGCTCGCCCAACTCCCCATTTGCAGATTGCCTGGCAGGATATTGAGCAGCTGATGCTGGCCTGCGATGGGAGAGTGTTAGAGGGAAGCGGCTCAGCGGTGCGCTTGTTATTAGGCGAACGGCGCGCTTATTTGCATCGTCCCCATCCTCATAAAGAGGCCAAGGCCTACCAAGTCAAAGCGGTTAAGCATTTGTTAGAGGCAGCGGGGATCACTCCGGCCACAGTGAGGTAGTTGATGAACAGACTTTTTCATAAAGGCTATTACGGGAGTGTGGAATACAGCACCGAGGATGACGTGCTCCATGGGCGCGTGCTCAATATCAACGATATCGTGACCTATGAAGGCACGACAGTATCCGAAATTAAGGCCAGCTTCGTGGAGGCTGTGGAAGGCTATTTACAGATGTGCGCCGAGCTTGGGGTGCCACCAGATAAGCCCGCCTCGGGCAAATTCAACGTGCGCATCGATCCCAGCTTACACCGCAGGGCTCAGGAGAAGGCGGCGGCGTTGGATGTGAGTCTCAATGATTTGGTGGCCAAGGCTTTGCGGGAGTATATTGAGGATCGGCTGAGCCCTTAATTTCTCATCCTGGATGATCGGTAAGGGGCTGGGTGATCACAGGATTCAATTGCCCTCCCTATTCTCCGAGACTGGCAGGAATTGCTGCCGTCGCCGGGCCAACTCCGCCAGATTCGAACTGATTTTGCCATTTAAACTATCGGCTGGATAGTTGCCCTGTTCGTCGGCTTCCCCGGCAGGCAGACCCGTAAGCATTTCCATGGCTTGATCGATGGTATTGAGCGGGTAAATATGCAATTTGCCAGCCTCCACAGCATCGATGACCTCCTGGCGCAGCATCAGGTGCTGAACGTTCGCCGCGGGGATGAGCACCCCCTGCTCCCCGCTAAGATTACGGCTCCGACAGACGTCAAAAAAACCTTCGATCTTTTCATTAACTCCGCCAATGGCCTGAATTTGGCCGTGCTGATTGACTGATCCGGTGATGGCCAGCGACTGCTTGAGGGGCACCTCGGCGATGGCAGAAAGCAGAGCGCACAGTTCCGCCGCTGAGGCGCTGTCCCCTTCGACCTCGGCATAGGATTGCTCGAACACCAGACTCGCCGATAGGGAAAGCGGTTGAGTGCGCGCATAGCGGCCTGCCAGGAAACCGGCCAGTATCAGCACCCCTTTGCTGTGCAGGGGTCCACCCAAGGCCACTTCGCGCTCGATATCGATAACCTCGCCCTTGCCCATGTGCACTCGTGCCGTGATCCGGTTGGGTCGTCCGAACAGCAAGTCGCCAAACGGCGTCACGGCTAGTCCATTGATCTGGCCCACCTTAGCGCCTTCCGTGTCAATCAAGATCAGATCGCGCTGGATCAGTTCCTGGGCCCGCTCATACTGACGGCTCGCCCGATAGCGCTGGGCATCGATGGTCCGCTGTACATCCTTGACCCCTACCGCATCATGACCATTCTGGCGCGCCCAGTAATCAGCTTCCCGCATCAGATCGGCCACGCTGCGCATATGTATTGACAGCTTCTGCGCATCGCCGGCCAGCCTTGAGCTGTGTTCGATCACCCGCGCTACGGCAGCACGATGGAACGGTCGTAGCTGGTCCTTTTGGGCCAAGGTCCCCAGTAGCCGGGCATACAACTGGATATTTTCGTCGCCCCGATCCATGTCGATTTCGAAGTCTGCCGGTACCTTGAATAATTCTGCAAATTCCGGATCTAGAGCATTCAGCAAATGGAAGAATAGGGGGGGACCTAATAACACCACCTTGATGTCTAGAGGAATAGGCTCGGGTTCCAGGGTGACGGTGCTGATCAACCCCATCATTTCTTGTGGCGACTCGATGCGGATTTCCTTGGACTGGAGGGCCCGCTTTAATGCCTCCCATACAAAGGGTTGTGGCAGCAATTTATAGGTATCCAGGATTAGATATCCGCCATTAGCCTGGTGCAGTGCGCCCGACCTGATCAGATTGAAGTCCGCAATCAAGGCGCCCATCTGGGCCAGATGCTCGGTCCGGCCGATAACATTTTGGTGAGTGGGATGGTCCTCGGATATGACTGGAGCCCCCTCTGAGGGATCGTGTTTCACCAGCACATTGACCCTATAGCGGCGCAGCAGTGCCGACTCCATGATTGATTTGGGAATCGGTGCGCCGGCTGGCCCCATCGGTTGCTTGGGTTGCTTTTGTTCGTGTTCTTCACGCTGCAACTTCAGCAGTTCCTCAGCCTGAGCCACCAGATCCCCCTTGACGGCCTCTAGATAGCTGAGCACTCGGGGATGATCCTCGTAGTGGGAACGCAGCTCATCAATCAAGGGTTCAACCGCCTGTTCGGCTGCCTGATGGTTCAGTTCCTTGAGCTCCCGGCGGGCCTGGCGTTGCGCGCGAGGGGTCTCCTCCATAATCCGTTGCGCTTCCTTCTCCATCTCCTGTGCCGCCGCCTGGAACTCCTGGCGTCGTTCTTCCGACAATTTCTGCACCTCCTCTGGACTCATCGGCTTTCCATGGGGATCCAAGGGAGCAAAGACCAGTCCGGCTGGAGTCTGCATAAAGGTTAGACCCCGTTCCCGGGCTTTTTGCTGGAGTTCCTCAACGACCTTTTGTTGTTGTTCGGTGAATCTTTCCTGCAGCGATTGCCGCCGCTGGCGGTATTCATCGCTCTCAAAAGCGCCGGATAGTGCGCTTTGTACATCTTCCACCAGTTGTTCCATGTCATCGCGCAGCTGCGGTCCCTTGCCGGTAGGCAGCCTGAGGGCAATGGGTTTATGGGGTTGGTCGAAATTATTGACATAACACCAGTCATCCGGAGTTGGCTCCTCTGGTGCCCGCTGCTCTAGAAATTCCCGCACCAGGGTTCGCTTGCCCGCACCTGACGGGCCAAGTACGAAGACATTGTAGCCTTCCTGATTGATGTCAATCCCGAACCGTACCGCCTCTACGGCTCGCCGCTGGCCAATGATCTCGGTCAGTGATTCCAGTTCCTCGGTGGTTTCAAAGGAGAACTGCTTGAGATCACAGGCGTGATATAAGTCGGACGCATTAAGTTCTGGCAATCTCATTGTTGGCTGCTCCTGGTTTTTTTTCGTTAGGGAATTTCTATCCCGCACTTTCTTATGGCGGCGGCGATACGGTTGATACTAACCAAAAGGGTCTGGTGCAGTGTTCCGCGCTGGTTCTCAGGGATTTGCTGTCGGCCGGTTTTTTGCCCCTGTGTATTCCAATTAAGTCTAGAGTTTTATATAAAACCTTCCAGCCTCCGAAAGTCGCTTACCCTTCAGCGTGAAGTGTTAATGTCAATATTTCACCAGGATAGAGTGTTGTAAATTACCGAAAAACCCCAGCACCTACAGTAGGCTGATAAATAGCTTGATTGAGAGACAACAGAGATAAAAGCAGTAAAGAATCTACGCCGGAATTCAGCTCTGAACTGCCAAAAAAACAAAACTTGGAGGTGCCCCCCGCAACTAAGAGTATTGCCCCTCTCTGCGGCGATTGGTTTATTTATTGGATTTACCGTACCCACTTGGTATCGGGAACGTCTGTTAATTAAAGAAGTGACCGATCTGAGGTAATCTGATTATGTCCTACCAAGAAACTTTTCCTTGGGTTTTCTTTCTTATCGTCCACCTTTCATGCTTCTATCAATCCAAGCACTGTTAATATCGGCTTAACCAATCCATGATTAGTCTGTAAGAAATAAATAATACTAATCCCGTGGTTAAGATAAACAACAATCCAAGTACTAAAAACCAAAATCGATATAAGCGAACTTTAATTCGAGCAAACCACCCGTCTTCTGGCTCTATTTTTCTCGGAATATTTTGAAAATTCGATATCAATACATAGATGCAGAGAAACCATACAAAGCCCACAATAGAAGGTATCAATAGGATATCTTCATCACGGGAGCTTGAGCTGACCGCTATAGTTACCGCGACAACTAATAAAGCAATTGAAATGATTAGCGCTGGCCACTTCAATGGACTGATAAAAATGGCTAGTTTGTTTAGTTTTTCAATCATTTATAGCATCTCCCTAAAATGAGGGCGGGGTGGCAATCAGGCGTTAAACTTTGATCCTTTATTCTCTCGAGTACTTATAAATTTTGCGCTTGATGTTCGAGCAAAGACAAGGTGGGTGCGAGCCCTGATCCGAGTCTCACTCTCCTTGATGTTATTCCGGCTTCCCATTGCACTACGTTATTGAGAAGCCAACATAGTGGTACTGCTTTGTTTTCTGAAAGGCAACTTTTTAATAGCATAGGGGTGTCAACAGATTCATTGCTTTCCCTATAAAAAAAATTGCAATTCAGAAAGTTAAATTTTAAAGCGGAGAAGCTGGCATACTGGTTGCTCCTGATCTTATTAAGAGCGGGCAATAGCTTTAAAGGCGAGAGCCAAAGTATTGCGCTTGATTGAACAGCTTTAATGTTCACCGATTAGGAGGACAAATCATGACTCATTTGGTAATCAAAGATCTAGAGAGGAACGAAGCACTTGATAAAAAAGCAATGGCCCTTGCTATCAAAGGCGGTAAGGGTAGAGCGTCTAGCATTATCTATCCCCGTCCGGGACCCACGTTTCCTGAGCCAGGGCCTACCTTTCCTGGACCGACATTCCCCGATCCAGGGCCCACATTTCCCCGTCCGGGACCCACGTTCCCTAATCCCGGACCCATTTTTTGATTTTAATTAGAGAACTGATGTTTTGCTCTATTCACCCCTATCAAACGAGGAGGATACGGCAATGACATACTTAATTGTTAAGGATTTAGAAAGGCACGAGGAACTTGATAACAAGACTATGGCCAGCATGCGGGGAGGGTCTCTCGCCATAGGCGGCCTGGTGGGAGGGATAACCGCGGCGGCGTTGGGCGAGAAAGTCGGCGAGACAGCCGCCAAACTCTGGCTTCACTATGGGGAAGGCAAGGAATGGGAGGACCTTCCTTGATATTCATTCCTACGAAAAATCTGATCGAAAAAAGCCCTGTTTCTTTGAACGGGGCTTTTTTCGATCATGGTCAACAGTTGGGTAATTTTCGTGATGTTTTGATAAAGTAAGGCCAGCACTGTACAGGGCATGATGCTGGAGGAGGGGTGTTGCAGTCAAATTCTATTCCAACGCTTATTGATCTGATCCGCCATGGTGAGCCGGTGGGAGGGCGCCGTTACCGAGGGCATCTGGATGACCCCCTGAGTGAAAAGGGTTGGTCCCAAATGCGGGCTGCTGTCGGCGAGCATTGTCCTTGGGATCGGATCATTAGTTCTCCTCTCAAGCGCTGTGCGGAATTTGCTTATGAACTTAGCCAGCGCCAGGGGCGACCTTTGCAATTGGAGGAACGGTTAAAAGAGATTAGTTTTGGCGCCTGGGAAGGGTACACTGCCGCTGAAGTCATGGCACGGGAGACCGAGGCTCTCCGTCGCTTTTATGAAGATCCTGTACGGCATACGCCGCCGGGCGCGGAACCCCTTTTGAAATTTCGAGATCGGGTTATTGCCGCTTGGGAAGAATTGCTGAGCCGCCATAGTGGAGAGCATTTGCTGGTGGTTGCCCACGCGGGAGCGATGCGGATGGTGATACGCCATGTGTTGGGTATGCCCCTAGAAACCATCTTTCGTATTCATGTTCCCAATGCTGGCATCAGCCGGATTCAAATCGGGGGTAATGGCCCAAGAGCGGGGTCGCAACTGATATTTCATGGGGCCAGTCTTTAGCCGAATAGGGTGGAAGGGCAGTCTGTCTCTGCTCCCGATAAGTATCTCGGCAAAAATTTTGGGAGGAATGGGGTCGTTTTCGTTCTGTTCAACCGCTCTACAGGCCGACAAGTAGCATATGCTAGGCGCACGAAGAGGAAGGATGAGAGGCAGGAAAACCAACCCCTTACCTGTTTTGTTAAGTTCGCTGGTGGGCAATTTCACGCAAGGTGGCGACCTCTAGCCCAGCTTCTCCCGCCAGTTGTAAGGCCCGTTCCAGGCGGGCGGGCGCTGATCGGCCTGTACATTTATGTTGGGGGTCCGCCTCAATAGCGGCCACCATGCCTTCAATAAGCCGTTCTCGGGGAAGGGAGGTTCCCGCCAGCCACTCCTGAAGGTCCAGGACATCCTTCGCTACCCTTTTGGCCAGGTCCTGATGCTGGTTCCAGAGGGTGGTCACATCGCCTCCGGTGATGAGCCCGGCAATGTTCACAGTCAAGATATAGACATTCTTGCGCACTAGCTCAAAGAGGAGTTCTGCTTCTGTGGTCAGAACCTGGGCGGGGATGGTCAATGCCTTTAAGGACGAGGCCAGCAGGGGGGCTCCCGGGCCATGAGCCGGAGAAGGGAGCAAAATTTTAACATCTTGCCCTGCTTTTTTCTCAAACCAGACTGAAATAACGGTCAAGTCAGTAAATGGGTAGGGTTGCCAGTCCCGGGGTAGAAGCTCGTTTTGCAATAGGGCTAGCCGGTTTTGCCAGGGCCCTGGTATTTGCTTTAGTATCGGGTGGAGATCCGCTTCTGCAACGGCGACTAAGACCAGGGCTGGGTAAGGCACTTCCTGGGCGACCTCCTCCAGGGCCAGATCCCGAGGGACGGGGTAAACCGGATGCCCCAAGCGCAGGAAGCCTCGGGCGAATACTCCGCCCATTTCGCCGATACCGATAATCACAATAGGTGGTTTCATTGTTTTTTAACTCTCATTCTGCACTAAACCTCCTTTCATGATAACGGTATGGGCGATAAATGTTGACAGTGAGGCGCCATTTCCCTAGATTGCCCAGCTCACTACAGGTGCCCCGATCCTGACCAGGGGTTAAACGGGAAGTCGGTCAAAAGCCGACGCTGCCCCCGCAACGGTAGGCAAGATAGAGACTGGTTACTAAGCCACTGCGGATTTTCGCGGGAAGGCGATCAGTACTGGCGGATATTGTGATTTCCGCCACTTGCGAGCCCGGAGACCGGCCTAGAGTGCCATGCGATGTTGCGGAGGGCGACGGTGCTGGGTGACTCCCTTTAGTCCCCTCTGTTGTCTTCCTCTTCACCGTGCCTGTAATGATTTCCGTGCGGGTGTGCACGGTCCCAGAGGAGAGAGACCGTTGAAAATATTTTCAGCGTTTGGACTAGGCAGCTTAGCCATTTTGGGGTTCCCGGCCTATGCTGATGAGCCACCGACCCAAAAAATCTTGGAGCCCATAGTGGTGACGGCGACCCGTACCCAAACTCCAGTGCGCCAGGTAGGGAGCGCCGTGAGTGTCATCACCGCCGAGGATCTCGCCCAGCGGCAAAGAATGCCGGTATTGGAGGTGTTGCGGGGTTTGCCGGGAGTCGATGTGGTCCAAAGTGGGGGTTTAGGGCAGCAAACTTCGGTATTCTTGCGGGGGGCCAACGCCAACCATACTTTGGTGCTCATCGATGGGGTAGAGGCTAATGATCCCAGTAATCCCGGTGGACTCTTCGATTTTGCCAACTTGCTAACGGATAATATCGAGCGCATTGAGATTTTGCGAGGACCGCAAAGTACCCTTTATGGTTCTGATGCCATTGGCGGAGTCATCAATATTATTACCAAGAAGGGGAGCGGCAAGCCCCAGCTAACAGCCCGTGCCGAAGGCGGTTCTTTCAACACCTTCAAGGTGACCGGCGGCATCAACGGAGGGGGTGAGTTGATCAATTACAGCTTGACCGGGGCTCGCCTGGAAAGCGAGGGCATTTCAGCGGCTGATTCCCGGCTAGGCAATTCTGAAGAAGACGGCTATCGAAATACCACCTTTGCAGGGCGTTTGGGTCTGACCCCTGGACCAAATTTTTCCCTGGATGTCACTCTGCGCTATAACGATGGGCATACGGAAATTGATGGATCCACAGTAGATGCCTTGGGCCGCTTCTTGCCCATTGATGATCCGAATTCGACTCTGGATACGGAGCAGCTTTTTCTTCGAGGCCAGGGGCGGCTCACCTTATTCGAGGGATTATGGGAGCAAATGCTAGGGATCTCTTTTACCCACCACGATAGGGAAAACAAGGATCGGCCGGATCCCCAGAATCCCTTCCCCTTTCCAGGCGCCTTTAAGGGTGAAAAAGTCAAAGTGGATTGGCAAAACAATGTGTACCTTTCTAGAAGCCATACTTTGACTTTGGGGATTACCACAGAAGAAGAGCGACTGGAGATCGAATCGCCAACTTCGACACTTCCCCGGAAAACCGCCCACACCACCGGGTACTATCTGCAAGAGCAACTGGATTTATGGGACAGGCTGTTTCTTACCGGGGGGGTGCGCCTGGACGACCATAATCGTTTTGGTTCCAAAATCACCGGGCGAGTCACCGCTGCACTGGTATTAGACCCTCTTGGCACCAAGCTCAGAGGCAGCTACGGAACGGGCTTCAGAGCCCCTTCTTTGTCCGAGCTGTTTGATGATCGCTTCAATACCACTACCATGGACACCCGGTTTGAATTCAACAATCCAGACTTGGACCCTGAAGAAAGCGAGTCTTGGGAAATTGGGGTGGAGCAATCCCTTTGGAGTGATCAGCTGGTCTTGGGGGCGGCCTATTTTGACAATGAATTTACTGATCTCATCCAATTTAGCCAAGTGGCTTCTGATAAGTTCCAACTGATTAACATCGCCGAGGCTGAAGCTCGAGGCTGGGAGGTTTTCATGGCCTTGACCCCCCTTGAGGGGCTGACCTTACGGGGAGACTATACCCAAATGCGAACCAAAGACAGGCAAACCGGCGAGTTCTTGGTTCGGCGTCCTGAACACAAAGCGGCTGTCAATGTGAATTACCATTTTCTCGGCAAAGCGAACTTCCATCTTCAGGTGCTCTATGTGGGTAGCCGGCAAGATGTGGGAAATATTCCCTTATCCAGCTATACGGTGGTTAATCTCGCTGCTTCCTACGATTTAACCGACAATTTTCAATTATTCGCCCGGGTGAATAATCTTCTGGATAAGCAATATCAGGAAGTTTTCGGATTCGGCACACCGGGTCTCTCCGGTTTTGGGGGCGTCAAGCTTTCTTTTTGACCGCTCTAGCGGCAAAAATTGCCGGTTTGCTTGCTAGGGAGGGGCTGTTTCTTCGGCTGACAAAAGGGATGGGGTTGTGTTTTAAATGGGGAGAATTGAGCAAATGAAGAGGAGGCAAGCCTATCCGTTTCGGGCAATGACCTTGCCTAGGAGGCGCTAATAAACCGCCCGTAGGCTGGAGGTTAAGCGTCGCGTATATCCGGCAAAACAATACTTGGTATGTAATTTGCCTGTAGCCTTATGGTTACATTCGGAGAATTTCGTGATGTCAATCCCGGTCGTAATGAACCCGCTCACCACTTCCGCTTTTCCCCAGGCCAAGGAGCCCGCCCAGGAGATTTCTTCGAATCCGGAATTTAAACCCTTTGGAGAGGATGGATTGACTTTTGGTGATCTGCTGGATGTGGTCAATCCCTTGCACCACTTGCCGGTGGTTGGCAGTTTTTACCGCGAGCTTTCCGGGGATACTATTGATCCGGCTTCCCGGCTAGCGGGTAGCGCCCTATTCGGCGGTCCCATCGGGGCAGCGGTGGCCGCCGCCAATGTGGCTCTTGAGCACTTTAGTGGCGATGATATCGAGGGACATGTGGTTGCTCTCTTGCACCAGGAGCCAAGAGAGGAGGTTTTGTCCCAGGCGGCGGTATCGATTGAGTCGGTGGCTTCTTCCCTGGATGCCGGCCCGCTTAAATCGCAGGGACCGGAGGAAAGTCTCACCGCAGGATTGGAAAATGCCTCTGTCCAAGTAGCAAGCCGGGGTGTTGCCCCGGCCAATGAGCGCTATAGCCATCGCCCTGGGGGGTGGCTGGTCGGTGCTGCCCATGCCGGGATTGATGCCTACCGTGAGGCGCTGACGGCGAAGAAAGAGGACCCGCTTACCATTAATAAGACGGTTTGAGTTGTGGGTATAATATAGAAGTTAATGTTTTCGTCTTCCCTTTAGGGGGAGTACTTCACGACCAGGGTAGCAGGGGTTAACACGTGGATTTTAAAGGTAATTCGGACTATCGCCATGACGCGCCTGGTTGCACAGGGGTGCTAGTGACTAGCTTAGGGACCCCGGAAGCCCCGACGGCTCTTGCGGTACGGCGCTTTTTGGCGGCATTTTTGTCTGATCCTCGGGTGGTGGAGATACCCCGTCCCCTGTGGTGGTTGATTCTCCATGGCATTATCTTGCGGGTCCGGCCCTCCCGGGTGGCGCGCCTCTATGAAAGCGTTTGGCGTGAGGATGGGGCTCCGCTACTGAGCTTTGCCCGGCGGGTGGGCAGTGCTCTGCAGGAGGAACTGGATACCCGGGGTGGTCCCCTCAAGGTGAGCTTGGGAATGCGCCATGGCACCCCTTCGATTGAAGAGGCTTTGGAACAATTGCGTCAAGCCGGGGCCCAGCGGCTGTTGGTTTTTCCCCTTTATCCCCAGTATTCGGGCAGTACTACCGGTTCCGCCTTTGATGCGGTAGCCCAGGTTCTTTCCACTTGGCGTTGGATACCGGAGCTGCGGATGATCACCCAGTATCATGATCACCCTGGCTATTTGGAGGCCTTGGTGGAGACTATTCGGCGCAGTTGGGAGGAAGCAGGGCGTGGAGAGCGTTTGCTCTTTTCCTTCCATGGTCTGCCGAAGCGTTATTTACTGGCCGGCGATCCTTATCACTGCCACTGCCATAAGACCGCCCGTCTGTTGGCAGAACGCCTAGGGTTGAAAGAAGGGGAGTGGCAAGTGGCTTTCCAGTCCCGTTTTGGCCGTGAAGAATGGCTCAAACCTTATACCGATCACCTTTTGCGGGAGTGGGCTGAGGGTGGAGTGAAGCGGGTGGACATCGTTTGCCCGGGTTTTGCCACCGATTGCTTGGAAACTTTGGAGGAAATTGACCAACGGAATAGGGAGTTATTTTTAGAGGCGGGAGGGAAAGAATATCACTACATCCCTGCCCTTAACGATGAGCCTGCTCATATCCGCGCTTTGGCCGACTTGGTTGAACAGCATATTCAAGGGTGGCCAGAGGCAAGCTCGGTTTGGGATGAAGAGGCGGTGACGCAAGCGGCTAAAATAAGCCGCCAACAGGCCCTGGCTCTGGGGGCCAAACAGTAACCGAAAAAGGGGGGGCGGTTGTGCAGGTTAAGGGTCACGGATAAGGGTGCATACCAGGGTTCGTTTTTTCCGTGGCCCATCGAATTCGCAAAAAAAGATATTTTGCCAGGTTGACAATCCCAGCTCTCCCTCGATAATAGGAATAGTTTCTGAAGGGCCGATGAAACCGGCCTTGAGATGAGCATCGCCATTGCCGTCTTGGCGATCATGTAACCACACTCCCCGTGGGATCAGTTCCTGGAGGCAGTGAATCACATCCGTGCGTACGCTGGCGTCCCAACCTTCCTGAATCATCAGTGCCGCAGTTGCCCCCTGGGCGTAAAGTGCTGCAAGGCCGTTGTCGATACCGCTTTCTTTTACTGCCTGCTTGACAGCTTCAGTGATATCTACCAACTCTTCTCGATAATGAGTCTGGAGCTCAATCAACCGCCGCATGTTCAGTACCTAAGTGTGATAAAACTATGAAGTATACATTCCCCGCCATCATCGTCCATGGGGGAGCAGGCCGGATGGCTGATCATCATATAGAAGCAAGCCAGGTGGGATGTCAAGAAGCGGCGCTCGTGGGCTGGCGCCTGCTGCTAGAGGGTGGCTCGGCTTTGGATGCGGTCCAGATGGCGGTGGAGAGTTTAGAAAACAACCCCCTCTATAATGCGGGGACAGGATCAACACTCAATAGGGTTGGGGAAATTCAAATGGATGCTTCCATCATGGAGGGTTCCTCCCTGGCTGCTGGAGCAGTAGCGGCCATAGATCGTATTCGCAACCCTATTCGGCTTGCCCGCAAGGTGCTGGATAGGGGCCGAGAGGTGCTCTTAGTCCGAGAGGGTGCCTTGAGCTTTGCTAGAAAAGTGGGCATTGAACTATGCGCCAATGGGGAATTGATTGTGGAACACCAGCGCCAGCGCTGGGAGAGAAAGCACGGTACCGTGGGGTGTGCCGCTGTGGATCAGCTAGGGCGCAGTGCGGCAGCCACTTCAACGGGGGGGTTATTCGATGCTTTACCGGGCCGGGTCGGGGATTCGGCCTTGATTGGTTGTGGCACTTATGCCAATTGCTTCGGCGCGGTGTCTTGTACCGGTATTGGAGAGGCGATTATTCGCACCGTGTTGGCAAAGACGGCGATGGGAGAGCTACAGGCGGGTTATCATCCCCTGGTTGCGGTACAACGGGCCCTGGCTGTTCTGGTGAGAGGAACCCATAGTGAGGCAGGTCTTATTATCGTCGATCGTAAGGGAAGGGTGGGCTATGCCCACAATACCTCCCACATGCCTGTCTGTTGGTTGTCCAATGACGGTCAATGGGGTCTGGATATTTAATGGGGATTATTTTTGAAAACTATTAGATGTTGCGCACCTTCTTTACCTCAATGTTAGGGCGTCCTTTTGGGTGGGTTTTGCAAAGGGTAATGACAATGAGAGCTCGTCGACAAATGTTGTAGGATATCCAGCGGGAAGTTGACATTACCCAACGCTGGATTGGTAAAGAAGCTCTCGACAAGCGGGTTATGGAGGCCATGAAAGCCGTGCCGCGCTATGAATTTGTGCCGGATGAGCTCCGTCCCTATGCCTATGATAATGGCCCCCTTGCTATTGGGCATGGACAGACCATTTCCCAACCCTATATCGTCGCTTTAATGACTGATCTTTTAGAACCCGCCCCCGATGATATCATCCTGGAGGTAGGCACAGGTTCGGGATACCAGGTGGCGGTTCTCTCTAAGCTAGTCAAAAAAGTTTACACTATTGAAGTTATTGAGGAATTAGCCCAACAAGCAGAGGCTCGGTTGTGGCGGCTGGGTTATACCAATGTCGAAGCCCGAGTCGGCGATGGTTATTTTGGGTGGCCGGAGCAGGCGCCCTTTGATGGAATCATAGTGACTGCGGCGGCACCTTCTATTCCAGCGCCACTGATTGAGCAGCTCAAGGTAGGTGCACGATTGGTGCTTCCCCTGGGAGTGAGCTTTGATCAAGAGCTTATGGTGATAGAAAAGAAGGAAAATAACGAAATCGATACACGTAGTATATTCAGGGTATCTTTTGTGCCTTTAACCGGAGAGCATCAGGAATATTCCCCCTAATGTGGGAATGAAAAGGCCACAAAATAGGCAATGTCTGCCATCGATATCCCGACGCCTTGGCGAACTGCCGCCGAACAGATCTTAAAGCAGCAATGGCATCGAATCCTAGTGCTTGGGGCGACCGATCGGGGTAAAAGCACCTATTGCGCTTTTCTAGGGCAGACCTTGTCTGCGGCAGGCTTTAGGGTGGCCTTTGTGGATGCCGATGTGGGGCAGAAAGATGTTGGCCCCCCGGCGACCATTTCCCTCGCCTATCTTGATGAGGCGCTTGAACTTAGCCAGGCACCACTGGCTGCGCTCTATTTTGTGGGGGCTGTTTCTCCCATAGGGCATTTACTGCCGGTGGTGGTGGGAACCAAACGGATGGTGGAGCTTGCACAAGCTCCTTTTGTGATCATTGATACCTCTGGTTTGGTCACCGGCAGTGGCAGGGTACTTAAGACCTTCCAGATTGATTCCTTACGCCCTCAGGTTATCGTGGCGCTAGAAAAAGAACAGGAGCTGGGTCCTATTGTGAGGGCCTGTCGCAATTATAATGTGATCCGGCTTCGTTCCTCGCCCCAGACAAAAGCAAAGTCTATTGATATCAGAAGGGCGGCCCGCGAACAAGCGTTTCGGACCTATTTTGAAGGTGCCAGAGAGCATCGCTTACGGCTCAGGCAGTTGGTGGTTCAGCGAGGCTTCGTCTCCGTTAGGCTTGCCCATCATCTGCTTTGTGGCTTGGCTGATTCTCAAGGGGAGGGGTTGGGATTGGCTATCGTTCGGCAAGTGAATTTTCGCCGCGGTACGGTTTCACTCCTAACGCCTGTTGCAAGGCAAGCAATTCGCATATTGCAACTTGGGAGCCTTTATCTTAGTTCTGATGGGTGTGAGTTGTCTTCCCCTTTCCAGGGGGATAAGTCACCGGCTAAATGAAAAATTAAATGGCTAGAGGAAAGTTGGTACTCAGTGAGCAAATTAGGTAAAGCGCTGCAATATGGTACGTGAGCTACAATCCATCTCTTCGTTGCTTTTCGGCATCGCCATTGTGCTATTGGGATCAGGACTATTAGGCACCTTAGTCGGGGTACGAGCCAATCAGGAGCAATTCGGTCCGGCGATTATTGGCCTCATCCAATCCGCTTTTTTTCTGGGCTATGTGCTTGGCACCTTCTTTTGCCCCCCTTTGATCAAGCGAGTGGGGCATATCCGTGTTTTTGCCACCATGGCGGCCCTGGGCTCAGCAGCAGCGATGGGTTTTGCGCTATGGATTCATCCCCTCTGGTGGGCTATTTTGCGAATCATTTCGGGTATCTCCATAGTGGGCCTTTATATGGTTGTTGAAAGTTGGCTTAATGAGCAGTCTTCCCACCATCGTCGGGGTCGGGTGTTTGCTATCTATATGAGCATCACCCTGGTGGCTTTGGGGCTGAGTCAATTCCTCCTCTTAATAGAGGATAGTCAGGGTTTCATCCGCTTTGCCTTGGCCACAGTATTCATTTCCCTGGCGCTGATCCCGGTGGCATTGACTCAAATGGTGGAGCCAAAGCCGGTCCCCGCACCTCAATCAAACCTCAAAGCCCTTTATTCTGTCTCCCCCCTAGGGGTAGTAGGAGCCTTGGTTGCTGGTCTTGCCAGCAGTGCTTTCTGGGGGATGGGGGCCGTCTTCGCCCAAAGTATTGGGCTCTCAGTCTCTGGGACCTCGGCTTTCATGAGCGCAGTTATCTTTGGGGGCGCGCTGTTGTTATGGCCGGTAGGGCATTTATCAGATCGTTGGGATCGCCGCGATGTGCTCATCGTGGTCAGTTTGGCCAGTGCTGCGACTGCTTTTGGCGCTTTAATGGTTTTAGATGGTTCGGTCGTGGTGTTACTGCTGCTCGCTTTTCTTTACGGAGGCGTTTCTTTTCCAGTTTATGCACTGGCTGTAGCCCATTTAAATGATCACCTTAAACCGGGGGAAGTCCTGGAGGCGACCCGAAGCATCTTATTAGTCTATGGTGCCGGTTCTGCCCTAGGGCCGGTGGTTGCCGGCTTCTGTATAGCCACTTGGGGAGCGCCCTCTTTCCTAGAGTATTTGGCGGCAATTCTAGCTTTGCTTGGACTGTTTGGCCTTTACCGCACGCGGCGGAGTGCTCCTGTACCGGTTGAAGAACAGGGGGAGTTTGTCCCCATGGTACGAACTTCTCAAGCTGCCCTTGAAATGTATCCGGGAGCCGATTTAGAGCCAGAACTGGATTTGAAGCCAAGCGCTGGCTCTGAAGAGAAACCAAAAACTGGCTCCCCGTCGAATGCTTCTAGAACTGACTTAGACGCCTCCCTGTCCTATGAACAAAAGGGGAATAGCTCACTTTAGCGTTTGCCCAAAATAGGCACAGGCATGGGGGTTGAAGTTCAAGTGATGGGGGGCTCTTCGGGAAGGGGAAGACTGCTTTCTGGGCTATGTTCCAGTTGGAAGGCCTCCAAGGCCTCGGCAACTGTTTCAGGTTTTCCAAACCGGGCTAGGTGGTAGATGGCTTCGCCTTCGTGGACCAAGGGCAGGTTGGTGCGTCCCACTACAATTCCTGAAAAAGGGGCGATGACGGCTTCGGTCTTTTCCCCAAAGGGGTCGGCAACCATGGCCATGGTATCTCCTTTTTTGACATGGTTGCCCAGGGCGGTCAGTGAACGCAAAATTCCGCTCTGGGGCGCCCTAACCCAGCTTGAAGAACGGGCAACCACGGGCCCGGCCCGGGGTTTTTTCTTTCGGCGTGAGGGGAGCATTCCCAATTCTCGCATGACAGAGACAATCCCATTAACGCCGGCGCGGATAGCAAACTCGTTAAAGCGCAGCGCTTCCCCCGCTTCGTACAACAAGACCGGGATACCCTGGTCGGCCACTGCTTGGCGTAATGAGCCGTCCCGCAGATCGGAGTTGAGAATGACGGGGGAGCCAAAGGCCTGGGCTAACCGTTTGGTTTCCGGATCATCTACTAAGGCTCGGATCTGAGGCAAATTGTCCCGGTGAATCGCGGCGGTATGTAGATCAACCCCGTGAGTACAACGGGCGACGATTTCTTCCATAAACAGGTAGGCTAAGCGGGCTGCTAAGGAGCCGGTTTTAGAGCCTGGGAAGGAGCGATTCAGGTCCCGCCGATCGGGAAGATAGCGGGACTGATTGACAAAGCCGTAAACATTGACCACCGGCACGGTAAGCAAGGTTCCTCGAAGTCGCCGCAGGGCCGGAAGCCCCACTAACCGGCGGATGATTTCAATCCCGTTAATTTCATCCCCATGGATAGCGGCGCTGACAAACAATTTTGGCCCCGGGCGTTTCCCATTAATTACCTGGACTGGCATGGAGACGGCAGTATGGGTGTAGAGGTGGGGGACGGTGAGATCAAGGGTTGTCCGTTCCCCCGGACCTACCTTATGGGTTCCGATCTGAAATGTGTGGTTCATGGTTCAGCCTTTACCGCGGGTTCGGGTTCGGCCTCGAGTAGCATTTTTCTCAATAAATTCAATTATTTTTCCGGCAATGTCCTTGTCGGTTGCCGCTTCAATGCCTTCTAGGCCCGGGGAGGAGTTCACTTCCATGACTAAGGGGCCATGGTTCGAACGTAAGACGTCAACCCCAGCCACATTTAAACCCATGGTTTGGGCGGCGCGAATGGCCGTGGACCGCTCTTCTGGGGTGATGCGGACGAGGGTGGCGGTACCCCCCCGGTGGAGGTTTGAGCGAAATTCGCCTTCTGGAGCTTGTCGTTTCATTGCCGCCACGACTTTATCGCCAATGACAAAACAGCGGATATCAGAACCTGCAGCCTCTTTAATGAACTCTTGCACCAAAATGTGAGTTTTAAGCCCCATGAATGCTTCGATGACGCTTTGAGCCGCTTTTTTGTTATCGGCAAGCACCACCCCAATGCCTTGGGTGCCTTCCAGTAGCTTGATAACGACCGGCGCGCCCCCCACCATTTTCAGGAGATCATCGATATCGTCCGGGGCATGGGCGAACCCGGTCACTGGCAGTCCAATGCCCTTCCGTGCCAGAAGTTGCAATGAGCGTAACTTATCTCGGGAGCGGGTGATGGCCACGGATTCGCTTAAGGGATAGACCCCCATCATTTCGAATTGACGCAGTACGGCGGTGCCATAAAAGGTGACTGAGGCCCCTAGTCGGGGAATCACTGCATCAAAATCAGTTAAATCTTCACCCTTGTAGTGAATGGAGGGCCTGTGGGAGGCGATATTCATATAGCAGCGTAAAACATCCAGGACGCGGACCTCGTGTCCCCGCTCTTTCGCTGCTTCTATTAACCGTCGGGTTGAGTACAGTTTGGCGTTGCGGGAGAGGATCGCGATCTTCATGAGCGGTACTCCATTAGTTATCTTTGGGTTTTTTATGGCGATGGGGTTTTGGGGGATATTGGTGGGCCAGGGAAGGACCTGCGAGATAGGAAGCGCCTGGGGCTATTTTTGCCCTTCCTGCCACCAATGCAGTGCGTCCCAACAGCATGCGGAACTGCATGGTATCACGATTGGTCAGCGTGATTTCAATGGGCCATTGTTGATCTCCGATTTGAACGGGCGTTTGGATAACGTAGCGCTTTTCCCGGTGTCCTCCAGAATCTGCCACCACCCGTTCGTCAACGATTTCAGCGACACAGATGAGTTCCACATCGACTCGGCCCTGCAGGGGATGCAGTCCAAAGCGGACTTTAGTTTGGCGGCCTTCTTGGAAGGGCTCTAGCCAAAAGGCGTGTAAAGCCGAAGTACGCGCACCCGTATCAATCTTTGCTTTTATGCCAGGGACTCCTAGTTCTGGTAGCCTCACCCACTCCCGCCATCCGAGTACAAGATCTTCTCTGTCTGGTTCTTGTTTTATGCTCATCAGCTTTCCTGAATATTAAAAGACCTAGACAACTTTCTGGCTGCAAGAAAAACCTAAAAACTTTAAGAATATATAAAACCTACCTGCAAATGCACCCACAACCCAGAGGGGAAAAGACTGTTTTTGTGTCTCTTTAAATTTATTCCAATCCATTCGGTGTAGCCATAAATTCGATTACACTTATTAGTATCATTAGTATTAGGCGTTATTCTAAACATGTTACTGAGGGAGCAATGAACCCAGACCTTGGTAAAGATACGACAGGGACCGCCACTGGGCTATCGGGTTTGACTACCGGGTCTCCTAGTTCTCGTACTCTCGACTCTCTCAGCCATATTGTGCGGGAAGTGAGCCTTGCCGCCAGCCTTGAAGAGGTGTTGCAGGTCATCGTGGTGCAAACCCGTAAGGTGATGGCGGTAGACGTGTGCTCTGTGTACCTTACAGAGAGTGATGGTAGTCATGTTCTCATGGCCACCCAAGGGTTGCACCCCGAAGCAGTGGGACTGGTGCGGCTTATTTCCAGGGAAGGATTGGTGGGGTTGGTTGCGGAGCGAGCTGAACCCGTGAATCTGGAAAACGCCGCTGCCCACCCTCGTTTTAAGTTTATTCCTGGTTCAGGTGAAGAACCCTTCCGGGCCTTTTTAGGCGTACCCGTGCTCCACCAACGGGAGTTGTTGGGGGTGTTGGTAGTGCAACAGCAAGCGGCGCGCCAATTCACTGAAGCTGATGTGTCTTTTTTATTTACTCTCGCTGCCCAACTAGGTGGCGTCATCGCCCATGCTAGGGCTAGTGGCGTTTTGCAAAAGCCAAAAGGCGGCCGGAATGGGGATGCCTCTGAGCGATACCTTACGGGTATCGCCGGGGCTCCAGGTGTGGCCCTAGGCAAAGGGGTGGTCATTTATTCTGCAGCCGATCTAGATACGGTGCCGGAACGCCAGGCAGTTGATGCCGGGGAAGAAGAGAGGGTCTTTCGATTAGCCGTAGCCCATGTTTCTCGGGAGATGCAGTCTTTAGGAAATCATCTGGAGCGGTCATTGGCGAATGAATACCGGGCTTTGTTTAAAGCCTATGCCATGCTTGCGGGAAGCCACAGCCTAGTGGAGGCCACAGTAGAACGCATCCGTGCCGGTGAATGGGCGCCAAGCGCCTTAAGTGCTGTCATCAAAGAGCAAGCTAAACGTCTTGAGACCATGGAAGATCCTTACTTGCGGGAGCGGGCCAATGACCTGCGGGAGATCGGCCGGCGTATTTTGGCCTATTTGCAGAATGCAGCGCCTGTCAATCTGGAATACCCGGAAGATACCATCTTGGTAGGTGAAAACTTAACCGCCATGGATCTTGCCGAAGTGCCCATTAAGCGCCTCGTGGGAGTACTCTCAGCCCATGGATCGGGTTTCTCCCATGTGGCAATTCTAGCCCACGCCATGGGTATCCCCGCCATCATGGGTATCAGCACGGGAAATCTCGGTCAACTTGACCAGCGAGAGCTGATACTGGACGGATACCAAGGCCGGGTATATCTGGAACCAAGTGCTCCAGTACGTCGGGAATTTGCCCGCCTTGCCCGGGAAGAACGCCAGTTCACGGAAGATCTTAAGTGTTTGCGAGAATTGCCCGCCAAAACACCAGACGGTTTTCAAGTTCATTTATATGCCAATATCGGTCTACTGGCAGATACGGAGCCTTCTCTTGCTGCTGGTGCCGAAGGGGTGGGACTCTACCGGACTGAGTTGCCATTTATGGTGAGAGACCGGTTCCCTACTGAAGAAGAACAATATGCCATGTACCGGCAACTTCTCCAAGCTTTTGCCCCTTCTCCGGTAGTCTTGCGAGTCCTCGATGTGGGAGGGGATAAATTCTTGCCCTATTTTTCGATCCGGGAAGCCAACCCATTTCTCGGGTGGCGGGGAATCCGGGTTGTGTTGGATCACCCCGAAATCTTTTTAACTCAAGTGCGAGCAGCCCTCCGCGCCGCTGAAGGGTTAAATAACCTGAGTCTGTTGTTGCCTATGATTAGTAGTGTCTCTGAGGTGGAGGAGGCTACGCGCCTAGTGCGGCAAGCTTATGAAGAACTGGAGAATGAAGGCATTGAGGTCGCTTGGCCGTGTATGGGGGCTATGATTGAGGTTCCTGCGGCGGTCTATCAGGTGGAAGCCTTGGCACGGCGGGTGGATTTCCTCTCTGTGGGGACTAATGACTTGGCTCAATATTTGATGGCGGTGGATCGCAGCAATGAACGGGTCGCGGGATTGTATAACTCTCTCCATCCCGCGGTTTTAGCAGCCATCCTCAAGATAGTTGAAGCAGGGCGCCGACAGCACAAGCCGGTCAGCGTCTGTGGCGAAATGGCGGGTGAGCCTACGGCAACCATACTGCTGCTGGGTATGGGGGTAGATAATCTCAGCGTTACTGCGGGTGATTTACCTCGAGTCAAATGGGTCATCAGAAACTTTAGCCAGCAGCACGCTAAAGAATTGCTGAACCGTGCATTGCAGGAAGAAAAACCAGAACCCATTTACCAGATGTTATGCCAGGCCCTTGATGCTGCTGGGCTGGGGGGACTCATCCGGGTAGGAAAATAAGGCTATCCGGGTATCCTTAGTTCACTATACAAATATAAGGTCTTTTTTTCGGCTGTGTTCAATTTTTTCGCCTATAGGGTGAGCCAGCCTGAGCCGAATTGCTGGATAGGGGATTGATCGGGCTGACGGCCGCTTCCCCGTGCTTCTTTGATTGGGGTTTTTTCTGGGATCACATAGTTGGCGTTTGGGAGCTGATCGACTTGGCGCAAAGCAGCTTGAGCTGCGGCATGGAGGGTTCCATCTGCATTCTTTTCTAAGGCCTGGAAATTTTGTTCAATGGCTCGGCTGGCCAAATCAAAGAAATGTTCAACCATTGCCCTTTGAAGACCGATGTGCTCGCTTTTCATTCCTAATCGAAGATTTCGCTCCAGATGAGACAGGCTGCAACTCATGGCGTAGAGCCAGATGGCAATCCAACTTAGCCGCCCCTGGAGCAGTTGCCGGGTGATAAGCTTTTCCCGGTGTTGGTGGAACATGCGTTTGATTTGATGGGAGAGCTGCTGGGTATAGTTTTCCAGCTTCTTTTTCAGTGGCGCTAGGGAGGGGTGAAGGCGGGTGATCCTAGGTCTTGGTTTTTTTACTCCCAGGAAAAGCTCGGCGCTTAACTGCAGCGCCTGGCCCAAATGCTTCAGAGGGTTTTCTGCAATTTTTAAGAGGGATTCGCCAAGTTGTTTCGAACCATAGCCAAAGATAAAACTTAGCATCACCTCGTTGGCTCCCTCGACAATGAGGTTGATCCGGCTGTCTCGCCACAGGCGTTCAATTTCATTCTCGGTCATATAGCTTTCGCCTCCCATGATTTGGAGGGCTTCATCGATGACCCGGTAACCCATTTCCGAGCAAAAGACCTTGCAAATTCCCGTCTCTAGCATGATGTCCTCATCATGGCGATCTAACATGCCGGTCGTCATGTAGAGCATGGCCTCCATGGCATAACAATAGGCCGCCATGGCAGCGATTTTGGCTTGGATCTGCTCAAATTCCGCCAGAGGGCAGCCAAACTGATAGCGGTATTGAGCCCACTTTACCGCCTGCTCGTAAGCCATGGTGGCTGATCCCACCATTCCGGCCGCAAGCGTGCAGCGACCATAGTCCAGGCAGGTAAGGGCAACTTTGAGCCCTTTTCCTTCCTGGTGGAGGAGGTTTTCTTTGGGAACCTTTACATCGCGGAAGCGGATTCTGGCCTGCCAAGTTCCCCGAATGCCGCATTTGCTGCGGTTGCGGGAGTAGATATCGATGCCTTCCATATCCGGGGTGCAGATAAGGGCGGTGACATGGTCTTTTTCTTTTCCGCTCTGTGGGTCCTGGATCTTTTGTTTGGCCAGGACAGTAAAGAGACCCGATAAGGCAGCGGAGGAGGCCCATTTTTTCTCGCCATTGAGAATATAAAACCGGCCATCCTCAGAAAGCTCGCAGCGGGTTTCTTGGCCACCCGCATCGGAGCCCACATTAGGCTCGGAAAGGCAAAAGGCGCTGAGATAGTCCTTGGCCATGGAGGGAAGGAAGCGTTTTTTTTGCGCTTCTGTTCCAAATAAGATAATGGCGCCGCAACCAATGGATTGGTGGGCGGAGACCATGACCGCGGTTGAACCGCAACGCCGCCCAATCCGGGAGAGCACCCGGTTATAGCTGGTAATCCCAAAGCCCCCCCCTCCATATTCCTTGGGGACAATCATCCCCATGATTCCCATGCTGAACAGACGCTTGACTACCCACTCGGGGATTTTTTGCTCCTGATCAATGGCGATAGCGGGGTGCTCGTTTTCCAGGTACTGGTCCAGCTCGGCCAGGAGCTGATCGCAACGGGTGGTTTCTTCTGGGTTGACTTGGGGGAATGGAAAAACCAGCTCCTCCCGGAAATGACCCCAAAAGAGGTTTTTCACGAATCCCATGGTTTCAGGCTCAGGCCCTAGCATTTCCTGGGTTGCTTCGATTTGTTGGCGATCGGCCTTGGAAAGGCCCTTTAGGCGTCCCAGTGAATCTTTGGCCATTGCTCTTCTCCTGGATAAGTACCTATGAATAAAATATGAGGTGTTTTAGGAGCGAGCCGGTGGTGTTCCGCAAACCCGTTTTTCCTCCCTGAAAAAAGGGTTGGTGGGGACTTCACTGTCCCCTGGCTCCACGCCACCGGCTCGCTCCAGGAATACTTCAAAACTTTTGCTGAGATACTTAGGGGTACACGATCTCTGTCTTAATTCAGACTTCAGCAGTGGCAAGAGGTTTTCCCCATAACGCAATAGCCGAAATTTACCTATAAGCTTGGAGATATCTAGGCCTGCTTTGAGCCGCAGCGATATCAGCCTGCAAATGCCTCTTGGGCTTCTGCTATCAGCTCTTGTCGCTGGTCAGAATAGCGGGGTGAGAAGTTGATGGGGATGAGTTGTTTGACTCTCGCCTCCCGGGCAATCCAGCCAGCCTGTCGGGCAGTAAGGTGATATTTTTCTGCCGCCATCTCTGCATCTTGGTGGAGAAAAGTGGTCTCGATGAATAGGAAATGAGAGTCATGAATCAATTCCACCACCTTTTTGAGGTTGCTCTCCGAATAGCCTATGTCAACGATATAACTGATTTTTTGCCCGGGCGTAATATGTAAAACTCGTTGTTTCAACAGGCCAAGAGGCAGGAATTTTGGGTGCTCTTCTTTATTTTTCTGCTTCCAAATCCTTATGGGGGTTTCATTAGGCTGTCCGGTTAAGATAGCCTGCTTTAAATCCCGCAGCCAGGGGCCTACAGGTAGCCCCATCTCTTGCAGACGATTCTTCCATATGTTGATATGCTGGCTCTCTTCGACTGCAAAGCCTAAGCAGGGAATGCCATGGTCTAGGATCTTGGTGCGTACCCTAAAGTTAGGTTCGTCCACCAGGATGCCCGCGGGAAGATGGGGATCTTCTTGGTGCTCTTGGGCAAAGGCCCGGTGGCAGCGAAAAATTGACTGCCGACCGCTTTCCTCAGAGTGTAGCTCGGTGACGATAAGGTCTAGGTTATTCTCATAGTTATGGACTAGGTTCCAGCTGTAGGCCCCCAGTTTATGTTTTAGATGGTCGATAAAACCAGGAGGTCCGAATAGCCGCAACCGCTTCTCTCTCCCCAGAACCAACCGTAATAACCAGTCAAAATCTGCAAAGTGGTCCATATGGGTGTGGGAAACGAAGATATCACTAATGCGGAGAATCTTTCGTGCAGGAAGGGCCCGGATATCTCCTAGGTCAAACAACAGGGCCCGTTTCTCAAAGAGAAAGTCCAGGTAGAGGACGGGATCATCAAAGGGATCATTGACGACCAAGGGTTGTAGTAGAGGTTTCATTACCTATTGACGCTAGGTCTGTTGCAGCCCCGGTCAAGAAAGGAAAGAAGAAGGCTAGAATAAGCAGTGGTTAGAGGGTTGGGTAAGCTTTTTCCGCGTGGGTTCGCTCGTGTCTGGCTTGACAATCAAGGCATCGTTTTGCTGCTGGATTAGCTTGAAGGCGCTGATAATCTATGTCGGCGCCGCAATCGGTACAGGTGCCATAACTGCCCATGGGAAAGCGCATCAGCGCATGCTCAATATCCCGAATTTCCTCAATGTGAAGATCAATTATGGCAAGGTCGATATCTACGAGGAGATCAGCCAGAGAGGCCTCTTCTGGATCATGCACTTTTCCGGCAAGTTCAATGTAGTGTTCATTATCACTTTCCCGAAGTTCCTGCCGTACCTGTTCCCGCAATTCATCAAACCGCTGTTGTAGCTTTTGCTTAAATTCACTGCGTTGTTTATTTGAAAGGCTCTGTGCCATGGTTGCTCCCGTAAAAAAACTAGCTCTATCAAATAATTATATCGCTTCTAATCGCTACTAACCCTTATATCTATTAAACAGTAAAGTGTAGTTATGAGTAAGTGTCAATAAGCTTCCTACAAAATTGCAAAAGGGTTGGGGTAAGCCCTAAGGCAGTCCATAAATATACCCTTACCTTGGGCGCTTCCTCCTCGGACAGCAGTCCGAGGTTTCCGCGCTTGTGCCAAAGGGACAAATTCCGACCCTTTAGTGTAGCTATCTAAATCTTAGTGTCCGTGCTCTGGCTGATGCCCATGCTCTTTATGTGTGTTATGTTCATGATCTTGTTCCGAAGTATTAGGCTCGGAATGTCCATGATCATGCTCATGTTGGTGCTGATCTTCTGCCTTCATGCCTTTTTCCGAGGTGGCAGTGAGGGTGGGTAAAAAGCGTAATAATGCCCAAATCTCCTTATCAGTCAGAATACCGTTGAAGGAGGGCATAGTTGATCCCGGGATGCCGTGTTTGATGACCCAGAAAACTTCTCCTTCGCTATGATGTAACCAGGTAGGATGTGCTTGGAAGTTGCGCGGAGGAGGATCTAGGTCGGCAGCCAGGGGTCCATCTCCAGCGCCTGTTTGCCCATGGCAATTGGCGCACCCGCCTTTACCTTCATAAATTTTCTTGCCCTTTGCTATGGCATCGGGCGATTTAGGTAAAGGATTTTCCAGAGCACGGATTTCCTCGACTTTATCGGCGGGGAGGTTTCCGAGGAGATTCCTGTGGGCATCATGTTGATGTTGCTGTTCTGCAAAAAGGGGGAGGGCAGTAGAAGAGGCAATCACCGTTGAGATTAGCAAGAGGTGTTTTGGTTTCAGCACAATTAGGATCTCCTAATTACAAAGCTACAATGAGCAAAAAAGTAACTTGAGTGAGCTTATCCCTAATTTGGAATCAAGTAAAATTAATTCATGTACGAGAGAGTGGATATACCCACCAGCCTCATAGAATGGAATATTTGGGCATCTACATTTAATTGATGCCTATCTTACTGATGGTAAGGCAAATACGGCTTGACGGTCAATTCTGGGGTAGGGCTTTAAGAGGAGATCAAGGGTTTGAGAAAAATGGCGCTCCCAAGGGGAATCGAACCCCTGTTACCGCCTTGAGAGGGCGGCGTCCTAACCGCTAGACGATGGGAGCAAGTGCCAGGAATAAAAAACTGATATTATACATATCCTCGCAGGCTGCTCAAGCAGATGTTGAATTCAGGTGGGCAGGCACCTATGCATAAAATACCTATATTTCAAAGTGTGCTGATAGTGTAGGGTGGGGGAAGATATTTGGGAAGGTGGAAAAGAGGGGATTAAATGCCCTTTCCCCTACCAGGTGTCTAGGAGAGACTAATTTATTTTAACTTTTAACTTGAAAATAATAAACGAGCTATAGCTATTGATTCGCCTATAATTATTCCTCGCTCTGAGCATGTAATCTCGCGCGCCAATATCAGCGAGCCTGCTCTCAATGTGTTATATCGTTTGAAAAAAGCGGGTTTTAGCGCCTATTTGGTTGGAGGTTGCGTGCGTGATCTGTTACTTGGCCATGAGCCCAAGGATTTCGACGTAACCACAGATGCTAGGCCAGAGCAAATTCGAGATCTATTCCGCAGTTGCCGGTTGGTTGGACGCCGGTTTCGCTTAGCCCATGTTCGCTTTGGACGGGATATTATTGAGGTGGCTACTTTTCGCGGCCCTCCAGGGAAAGGGTTGAGCGAGAATGGGCGTATCGTGAGCGATAATGTTTACGGAACCCTGGAACAGGATGCCTGGCGGCGGGATTTCTCGGTTAACGCTTTATATTACAATATCAGGGATTTCTCCGTGGTGGATTACACGGGGGGTATGGAAGATCTTAAAGCCGGCCGATTGCGCTTGATCGGCGATCCGGTGACCCGTTACCGGGAAGATCCGGTGCGGATGTTACGTGCAGTTCGATTTGCCGCCAAGTTGGGGTTTACTTTCCATCCTGAGAGCGAGAAGCCCATTTGGGATCTTGCCCCTTCTCTGCAAGAGATACCTTCGGCAAGGTTATTTGAAGAAGTGTTGAAACTGTTTCTTGGGGGGTGTGCGGTACAGACTTTCGAGTTACTTCGCCATTTTCATCTGTTCCAATGGTTATTTCCACAAACTGAGGCTTGTTTAGCCGAAGAGGAAAAAGGTTTTCCTCGAACTTTCTTGGTTCAGGCCCTGAGCAACACGGATACTCGAATTGAAGAGGGTAAGCCGGTGACACCCGCATTTTTATTTGCGGCTTTACTATGGGAACCTACTCGAAAGCTTACCGAACGCTACCAGCAAGAAGGCATTCCGGGAGCTCAAGCGATGCGCAAAGCTGCAGAAGTCGTGTTAGCCAATCAGGCCGTCCATGTGGCCTTGCCCCGGCGGTTTTCGTTGCCCATGCGTGAGATCTGGTATTTGCAGCCCCGCTTTGCTTATCGCCGGGGTAAGCGACCCTTGCGCCTACTGCAACACCCACGCTTTCGAGCTGCCTATGATTTCCTCTTGTTGCGGGCCCAGTCGGGTGAAGAGCTGGAAGAGCTTTGTCAATGGTGGACTAAAATTCAGGAGATGGGAGAAAAGGAACGTTTACGCTATGTTAAGATTGTGACAAAGTCCCGCCATCGCCGGAAGCCGAGGAAGCGTGTGGGTAAGTCTGCGACCCCAACGGAGGCTTAAGGATCATGGTTCGAGCTTATATTGGGTTAGGAAGCAATCTTAACCAGCCTCAGGAGCAAGTTTGTCAAGCCCTGGCTGAGCTCGCTGCTCTGCCCCAAACCCGCCGTGTAGCCCATTCTAAGCTCTACCGAAGCGCTCCGATGGGGCCTCAAGATCAACCGGATTATATTAATGCAGTTGCGGTCCTGGACACGGGGCTGGGACCTTTTGACTTGCTAGCTAAGCTGCAAGCTATTGAGCAGAGCCATCATCGAGTCCGCAAGCGCCACTGGGGTGAGCGCACTTTGGATCTCGATTTGCTCTTGTACGGTGACTTAGAGATTGCGACGGAGAAGTTGACCATACCCCATTCCCAATTGCATGAGCGGGCCTTTGTGCTCTATCCCTTAGCAGAAGTCGCCCCCCAGGTGGTGGTCCCTGGGCGAGGAAGGGTGGTTGATCTTGCCCAGTGCTGTTCCCCTCAGGGCTTACAACGGTTATGAGCCGCTTGACTTTAACTAAATTACGGAAAATGAAACAGCAGGGCGAGAAGATCGCCATGCTGACGGCCTATGATGCCAGCTTTGCTGCCTTGCTGGAAACTGCCGGAGTGGAGGCATTGCTCGTAGGTGATTCCTTAGGCATGGTCGTCCAGGGACAAGAGAGTACATTACCGGTCACTATGGATGACATGGTTTATCATTGCCGGAACGTCGTGCGAGGAAGCCACCGTGCTTTTGTTCTGGCAGATATGCCTTTTATGAGCTATGCCACTCCCACTCAGGCGGTTGATAACGCTGCCCGACTGATGCGCGAAGGGGGGGCGCAAATGGTAAAACTCGAAGGAGGAAGCCTGCTGCGCAAGACTGTGGAGCAACTCACTACACGGGGTATTCCCGTCTGCGCTCACCTAGGACTGTTGCCCCAATCGGTGCACCGGATTGGGGGTTATCGCGTACAGGGCCGGGAAGAGAGTTCGGCACAACAGATTCACGAAGATGCTGTGATTTTGCAGCAGGCGGGGGCAGATATGTTGATTTTGGAATGCGTCCCAGCTCGCCTTGGCAACGAAATCACCCAGGCATTAGAGATTCCCGTCATTAGTTGTGGTGCTGGCCCTGACTGCGATGGCCAAGTATTGGTACTTTATGACCTGTTGGGCATTAGCCCTGGTAAGCCCCCAAGCTTTAGCCGGAATTTTCTTGATGGGGCAGATAGCATTCCAAATGCGATTCAGGCCTATGTCAGTGCGGTAAAAAAGGGCCAGTTCCCTACTCTTGAGCTGAGTTACTAATGCAAACCTTACGAACTATTGCCGCAGTGCGCAGTGCTGTAGAATGCTGGCGGACTTCCCGGGAGCGGGTAGCCTTGGTGCCTACCATGGGTAATCTTCACGCAGGCCATTTGGCTCTGGTTGCACGGGCCGCTCAATTGGCGGATCGGGTCGTTGTCAGCATCTTCGTTAACCCTCTCCAATTCAATGATCAGGACGATTATGCTCGTTATCCCCGGACCTTTGAAAAAGATCAGCAATGGTTAGCCGAGCATGGAGTTGCGGTGCTCTTTGCCCCTTTGCTGGAAGATATTTATCCGCAGCAGTTGGAAAACGTCACACGGGTCGAGGTACCCGGACTTTCAGATATTTTGGAAGGCGCTTCCCGGTTAGGACATTTCCGGGGGGTGACTACTGTGGTGACCGCATTATTTAATATTGTACAGCCTCATGTGGCGGTATTTGGAGAAAAAGATTATCAGCAACTGCTTATTATCCGGCGCATGGTTGCCGATCTTGCTATGCCTGTAGATATTGAGGGCGTGGCTACGGTGCGGGATAAAGATGGTTTAGCATTAAGCTCCCGTAATAACTATCTTACGGAGGAGGAGCGGGCAAGGGCCCCCGCCCTCTTTGGCGCCCTCGGTAACACTGCGGAAGCAGTGAAGGGGGGACGGTGCGATTTTTCAACTTTAGAGGAAGAAGGCTGCCAAACATTGGCGAGTGAGGGGTTTCGCCCTGATTATTTTTGTATCCGAAGGGCAGAGGATCTCGCTGAGCCAATAGGGAGTGAAGAAAGCCTGGTTATTCTTGCTGCTGCCTACCTAGGAAAGGCTCGTCTTATCGATAACGTGCCTGTTCGGTTGAAGTGAATTGGCTAAGACGTATAATTATAGAAGATATATTGGGCTTTTTATCGTTAGAAGGATTGTTAATTCATGTACTTGACTCTACTCAAGTCCAAGTTACATCGCGCTTGCGTGACCCATGCCGAGTTAGAGTACGAGGGCTCTTGTGCTATTGATAGCGCTTTGCTAGAGACCTCGGGTATTCACGAGTATGAACAGATTCATATCTATAATCTGAATAATGGGGAACGCTTTGTCACTTATGCAATCCGGGCTGAGGGCGATTCCGGTATTATTTCAGTAAACGGCGCTGCGGCCCATAAGGCTTGTCCCGGCGATCGGCTTATTATCTGTGCCTATACGATGCTTGATCGCTCTGAAATGAGTTCATTTAAACCACTCTTAGTTTACCTGGACGATCAAAATCGTATCACTCATACTCGGAATACTATTCCAGTTCAAGCAGCTTGAGCCGTTATTTTTGGTTCTGACACTCTTCTTGAAGCTTCTGCCCTGGATAGAAAATTATCGTTTTTATGCGCTCGTATCTATTTAGGGTCATGAGAGATGCAGCAGGGGGCCGTGATGGTGGCTTGCGTTCGATGCCTCATTGATGGTCGGGTTCAAGGAGTATGGTTTCGTGCTTCTACCCGGGAAAGAGCAATGGAGTTAGGGGTGCGGGGATGGGTGCGTAATCTTCCTGATGGTAGAGTTGAGGCTCTTTTGCAGGGAGAAGCTGAAGCAGTTGAAGCGCTTAAGCAATGGCTGTGGCAGGGACCGGCCTTAGCAGAGGTGGTTGATATCCAATGCGAAACGGTAGCGGTTTCTGAGATTCAAACGTTTGAGGTGCGCTAGGCAGCTAGCATACCATAACGGTTATCCATCTTTGCTGACTGTCTCATTTTACCCAATAGCGCGTAAAGCATCGCCCAATCGGGGGGTGATATAAGCGCAAGCCGCGAAGCGGCTTTACAGAATGCGCTGATCTTTGTAAAATACAAATATGACGAAGAGGGCGTACCAGGAACGATTCTATCCCACAGCTGAACAAGCCGAACTGCTGGCTCGTTCGTTCGGCTGTGCGCGTTTTGTTTGGAACAACACACTCAAGCATCGTACCGATGCGTTCTATCAGAACGGCGAAGTCATTCCCCATTGGGCGCTGGAAAAAAGGCTTGTCCAACTCAAGCAGGACTTTTCTTGGCTGAATGAGGTTTCCAGCGTTATTTTCCAGCAGTTGCTGCGCGATCAGCAGCAGGCTTTCAAGCACTTCTGGGAGAAGCGAGCGGGGTATCCGCGTTTCAAATCCAAGCATCGGGGCCAGTCAATCCGACTGACCAAAGCCGCGTTCCGGTTCAAGGACGGCCAACTGTTCATTGCCAAGTCGAGCGAACCGCTGAATATCCACTGGAGCTTCAAGGACGGTCTGCCGTCAGAGCCCTCCGCTATCACGATTTCTAAGGACGCAGCGGGACGCTATTTTGTGTCCATGCTGTGTGAATTCGAGTCCGAACCGATGCCGGTGGTCAACAAGACGGTCGGCATCGATCTGGGTCTGAAAGACTTGTTCGTCACTAGCGACGGATTCAAATCCGGCAATCCCAAGTACATCAAGCAGTACGAAGCGAAGCTGGCCTATCTGCAGCGTAAGCTGGCGAAGAAGCGCAAAGGTTCCCGTAACCGCAACAAACTGCGGCTGAAGGTGGCCCGTGTGCACACCAAAATAGCTGACTGCCGTAGGGACGCCACCCACAAGGCGACCCGCACACTGATCAACGAAAACCAAGTCGTGTGCGTTGAATCTCTGGCGGTGAAGAACATGATCAAACACCCCCGGCTTGCCAAGCCCATAGCCGATGCCAATTGGGGAGAGTTTGTCCGTCAACTGAAGTACAAGGCGCAGGGGGTAGGGCGAACCGTAGTCGAGATCGACCGCGGGTTTCCCAACTCCAAGCGTTGCCCCACCCCAGGGTGCGGACATATCAACGAAACGCTGCCGCTGGAGGTGCGTGAATGGCGCTGTCCCTCGTGCGGGAGTGTCCATGACCGCGACATCGCAGCGGCGATCAATATCAAAACCGCCGGGCTGGCGGGGTTAGCCTCTGGAGCGACTGGAACGGGGGCGACAACAGGCGTTGTCGCCTAGGGAAGGCGTGTTGAACGAGGAAAGTTCTTGGAGTGATCCAACAACCCTCGCCCGACAGGGCGGGGAGAAGTCAGTACCCAGTGATCTTCATCATCGCTTCCGCAGGGAGCTGGTTCGCTAGCACCCTGGTCCTGAGACCATAATTAATAGCAATTAAGTGGGCGGCTTCCAGCACGTGGAATTCTGAAGCTAGTCTGTTGGCAACTTGCTCTTGCCCCAATCTCCACGAATCCCTTTGCAAGGCATTAAGCTGTCGCAAGAAAATAAATTTTCTTGACATTTCTTTTAAGGGAAGATATAAATATCTTAAAGATGTATTTGATATACATATTTATCAATAAACATACATATTAAATACATCTTTTTATTTATCTATAAAGATGTAAATAAAATATATTTTATAAAGGATAAGTCACCACAATGGGATTTCAGATCGATAAATTTTTTGCCTCGGTTTTCTATGGGCCATTGTGAGGCGGGCACGATTTAGGTGATTGTGACGTAAGCAAAAGAGGAGATAATCAGATGAAATTTTTCAACACTTGGCAAAGTAATACCCCCCAGCCTAAATACCGCTTTTTGGCTTGGTTTGCCTTATTTTTTTTAGGGGTACTCCTGTCTCCCCAACAAATTCTAGCGAAAGATTGGGAGTTTGATTTTCCCATTGGCGAAATGGGTACGTTTTCTTCCGAGGAGCAGATTCAGGGACCACTTATCCATGTTGATGAAGGCGATGATCTCGTTGTTCATGTAAAGAACAATACGCCTTTTAAACATACCATTCGTTGGCATGGTGTCTATCAAATGGATAGCTGGCACAACGATGGTATGTCTGAAATGAAAAAAAGACTCTTGTCTATACAAAAGGCTGTCGAAGCAGGTGAGAGTTTTACCTATCGCTGGAAAGCAGAGAAAACGGGTACCTTTTGGTACCACTATCATATCAATGTCAACGAGCACGACGGAGTGCAAGGCGTGGCGGTGGGTTCTAAAGGGGCCATGGAACACGAAAGCCCTATGGCACAGGAAGGCGCATGATATTTTGGAGGAAAAGGCAACTTATTCTATGGCTCAAATTTTTGATAATAGCAAAAAGTACTTAACGCTTAGACAGGAAGTTTGAGGTATTTTTGAAGTAAGTCAGAGGCACAAAGACAGGTGACAAGGATGTCCCTGCAAGCCTTATTAATGGGAGTAGATACCCTAGCCGAGCATAAAGATATTTAGTCTCGGGGGTAATAACAAAAGAATAAATTGGTATAACCAAAAAGATGTATTTTAAATAAATTTTTTAAGGGTAAATGGTCTGAGCGGAATGTCAGCCCGGAGGTGCTTTACCTCAGTATTGGGGCCGTTGCTCGGCTGATCCTTAATGAATAAAGGAGGAAGGATTGCATGAGTTTTCTTGAAGTATGGCAGAAGAATGCTCGACAACCCAGACGTCAATTTCGAGACACGGTTGCATTAATCCTGTTAGGGGCGTTCTTGCCTGTTCACCAACTTTGGGCGGAAGAGCGAGAGTTTGAGATCACCATTGATGAGGTGAGTATGAAGGTAGCGCCTAGCCTGGACTATCAGGTATTTGCTTTTAACGGTCAAGTTCCAGGGCCGCTTATCCATGTCAAGGAGGGGGATGACGTCATTGTTCATGTAATGAATAACACCTCTCTCAAACATACCATTCATTGGCACGGCATCTATCAAATAAATAATTGGCGTAATGATGGTGTGCCGGAGGTAACCCAGAATGCTATCGAGGCGGGGGAAACTTTTACCTATCGCTGGAAAGCAGAAAAGACCGGCACGCTTTGGTATCACTGCCACGTTAATGTCAATGAACACGTGGGAATTCGCGGTATGTGGGGCCCCATTGTGGTAGACCCTAAAGAGCCGGCTGAACTAGAAAAACAAGTGACCAAAGAAATGATCATGATGCTAAGTGCTTGGGAAAATAAGCATGCGGATAAATTCGGAGAAGGCGGTGGTCCTCTCGATCGACCCAACTTCTTTTCTATTAATGGTCGATCCTATCCCCTAACGCAGCCGTTGCGAGTCAAAAAGGGTGATGTCGTGCGGGTCCGTTTTATCGGTGCCGGCAGTGAGCTGCATTCAATGCATATCCATGGCCATGACTTGTTAGTTACACACAAAGATGGCACGCCTTTACCTTATCCCTATTATGTGGACACTCTTCTGCTAGGTCCGGGCGAACGCTACGACGCCATTATAGAAATGGATAATCCAGGGCGGTTCATCTTTCATGATCATATTGATCACCACACCACTAATAACGGGAAGTTCCCCGGCGGCCCTATGACCATTATCGAATACGAAGGAATTCCAGCAGATGATTGGTATGTCTGGCAAGACAAACAATATGACCCAAACTTTTTCTACGGCGAGTCCATGCAAAAGCCTTATGGCATGCATAACCATGAAGGTTTTAGAGGTAAATCGCTATTGCGCGAGCGCCGGCACAGGAGGAGGTAATAAGTATGCACATGGGAGATGCGATGATGAAGCTATTCAAATTGTTTGTCGTCCTGCTGTTAATTGGCGCTGCCAAGATCTCACAGGTTGAAGCTGCGTCTTTGGGGGAAAAGATTCTGAAGGAGCGCTGCAGTAGTTGCCATAATTTAACTGGGCCCGAGCCGGCAACATTAGGGGAACTGAGGGGACGTAAGGGGCCGGATCTCTTTTATGCCGGTAACAAATACCGGGCTGAATGGATTACGGAATGGCTTCAATCACCACAACGTCTTCGCCCAGCCGGCGTATTTTATCCCGATCATGTGAAGTTGGGCGAGGAGGGGGATGAAATTGATGCAACCAGTTTTTCTCCCCACCCCGAACTTTCTAAGGAAGAGGCCAAAGCCGTCGCTGAAAGCCTCATGGGCTTTAAAGCAAAGAGTCTGTTGATTAACCAAGGTGAATATAAGCCAGGAAAAATCCCACTCATGATGGGAGAGCTCCTATTTGATAAATTCCGGGGCTGCCTAGCTTGCCATCAGATCGAGCCAGGCTATGGTGGTTTGTCTGGACCGGAAGTTTACACTGCCGCTGACCGTTTGCAGGATGATTATCTCCTTAGCTTCATGCGAGATCCACAAGCGTGGAATCCAAAGACATTGATGCCTGACAAGCACCTTAAAGAAAGTGATCTTCAAAAGCTGGTGCATTATCTGCATGCTTTGAAAGAGCAAGGTTTTAAGGAGGCTTCGAAATGATCGCAAAGCATCGAATTTCTCTAGTAGGGGTATTGCTAGCCTCTTGTCTGTATGGAGCACAAGCCAACGCCGAGCAAAGCCAGACTGAAAAGAATTATCAAGCCTATTGTGGGCAGTGCCATGGCATGAATGGCGATGGCAAGGGAATTAATGTTCGAGATATGTCAACCCAACCACGGGATCACACTGATCCGGAAGAAATGTCGGCCCGTTCTGATGAGGAGTTATTCACGGCGATTAAAGAAGGTGGACAGGCAGTGGACAAATCAGTGCTGATGCCACCGTGGGAAGATACTTTTACTGATGAAGAAATTTGGGATCTCGTGAAATATCTCCGCGCTTTGTGTGGGTGCGAGTACGGAAAAGCATCCTAGCCCCTGTGGCCCATGGGCTTGAATCCAAGAAGAAGAGAGATAAAGTATGCACAATAAATTTAAATTAACTAATAAAACCGCAGCTGTATTATTCGCCGTTGCAAATTTTGTTTTTGTGGCACAGGTTGCATTTGCCAAGGAGGTCAAAGTCAAGTTTGAAGTTAAGGAGACAGAGGTTGTCATTGATAATAAGGGTACCCAATATTCGGCTTGGACTTATAATGGGACTATCCCTGGCCCCGTAGTCCGGGTTACAGAAGGGGATGTGGTTGATTTTGAACTCGTTAATCCGGAAAGCAATCAGCAAAGCCACTCTTTAGACTTCCATGCTGCTGTGGTGGACGTTCTCAATGAGCTTGAAGACGTAAGGCCAGGGCACAGCAAGCATTTTACCTTTAAGGCTAAATATCCAGGTGTCTTTATCTATCATTGCGGGGCCGCTACTATGGCCCAGCATATAGCCCGCGGTATGTTCGGCGTTATCATTGTAGATCCTAAGGAAGGCTACAGCAATGATTTCCCCAAGCCGGATCGAGAGTACGTGTTAGTGCAGTCCCAATATTTTCCTGATGCTGGTGACAAGGATGCGATGATTGAAAACCGTGATTGGACAGCTTCCCTTATCAACGGCAAGATCTTTCACTACGATCCAGTGCATGATGAGAACGCTACCTTGACATTACAATCCGAGCCAGGTGAACGGGTCCGAATTTACTTTGTAAATGCCAATATTAACATGCCGGTGGCCCTACACCCCATCGCGGGTATTTGGGACCGGGTCTATGTCAATGGTAATCCGAAGAATGTGCTCTATGGAGTGCAAACCCATAATATCGCAGTGGCAACAGGGGATATGCTAGATATTGTTTCTCCAGCTGACCGGCCAACGAATAATGCCATTGTTGATCACACCATGAGTGCTGCTATGCGTGGCGCCATTACTTTGTTGATGAACGCTCCTGGAGTTGATCCGACACTGGGAAAAGGGGATAAGATCCTCTTGCGGTAGGAAAAAAGGGGCGCTAAGCGCCCCTTTTTTATTATTTAATACTTTTATTTCGTGGGTAGTTACGCTTTGGTTTCTACCCCCATGAAGATGTCAAAGTATTTCCTTGCTGTTCCTATTCCTTAGGTTTTGCAGCCTGAAGGACAGGATAATATTGAGTGAAAACCCAATCGTCCTTGGCATTAGCTTCATGGCATGAATTGCACTCAGCAGTGGGTTTGGGTGCAGCTTTACGAGCTAAGGGATATTCCATCCCAAACATGAAATAGGCCCAATTACCTGGCTCGTCAGGAAACCGTTTTGAGTCTTTGACTGCTGCTTCCAAACCAGTGAATTCACCCATGAAGTAACCGTTGCCTGTCAGCGCCTTTTTGGCACCCACGCTGAGAAGCTCTTTCACCACCATGGTCCCATCTGGAAATTCGCCGGTTTTCTTCCAGTGGGCAAATCCTTCCGGATTGATATAGATGTTATGAAATTCAGGTACGATAGCCTTCCCATCATTCATGTCATTGGGGGTGACTGGCGTGCCCACATAGACCCACTCTCTGTAGTCCTTGGGTTGGAGAAGTTCGTTGTTGACATTAAAGAGAGCAGGAGATGAATCTGCCGCGTAGGCTAAGGTATTGAGAGCGACATAACCTACAAAGGCAAAGCTGGCAACTTTCCGAAGATATTGGGTTTTATGACGTTTGGAATCGGACTGCTTCATAGGATACCTCTTACGAAAATTTATAGATTTTCTTTGTTGATAGAGTTGCAATTAGTTTGAAAGCACTTTAGGTTTTGGCGAAGGGTGGCCCTTGCCTTGACCAGCATTAGGGTTGTCTGTGTAGCGTTGTTTTGAATGGCCCAGAGTGTTTGCTAGTGCTGTTGCCACCCTTGCAATTCCCTCGCGAATTTGAAGCTCAGGAAGGGAGGAATAACCCAGGATTAGCGTACGCTCACTGTATTCCTTATGGCCGTAATCGTAGGCGCCTCCGCTTTCTAAAGTGTAAATCCCAACGCCCACTTCCTGGGCAATCGCCTGTACTTCGGCGGCTGTAGGAAAATCCGGAGGTAGGTGCCAGACAATATGCATTCCTCCCTCTAAGCCGGACAGAGTAACCTCCCCAAAATGTGACTTTAAGGCGGCTATTAGGCAGTCACGGCGGCGAAGGTACATGCGTCGGATTTGTCGCAGATGCTTAGCGTAGCTACCGCTGGAGATAAGATCAGCCAGGACGGCCTGATCAAGCCAAGGGTTGCCGCTATCCAGCAAAGCCTTGACTGTTTTTGCAGGTTCCACTAGCTCTCCAGGGACCACTACATAGCCCAGGCGAAGCCCGGCACCAATCGATTTCGACACTGTTCCCATGTAAATCACGCAGCCATAAGGGTCCAACCCCGCTAGAGCCGTCAAGGGGGACCCATTATGCCGGAAATCGCTGTCATAATCATCCTCAATCAAGTACGCTCCCACTTGTCCGGCCCAGTCCAGTAATTGGACTCTGCGTTTTAGGGATAGGGTTGAGCCCATGGGGTATTGATGAGAAGGGGTGACATAAGCCAAACTCACCGGTGTGGGGGGAAGTTTTGAAACTTGCAATCCATATTTATCCACCGGTACAGGATGGAGCTGGGCGCCATAACTTTCGAATACATAAGCGGCCCCCTGGTAACATGGGCATTCTGTGACCACTCGTGTTCCTTGACCCACCAATAAACGGGCCACGATGTTCAGCGCCTGTTGGCTACCACTTACGACAATAACTTGCTCCGGGGTAACAACTATCCCACGGGCGGGTCCTAAGTGATTGGCGATGGCCTCTCGCAGTGCCAAAATGCCAGCAGGGTCTCGATACTCTGTCAGGTTAGCCCCGCCTGCATTCAAATGGCGTAAAATTAAGCGTCGCCAGGTTTTGACCGGAAAAGAATGAGGATCCAGGCGTCCCACCCGAAAATCCAAGGCAAGGCGATTTTGTTGAGAATTGGCCACTTTTTGGGCCCGGCCTCGAAACAGTACTGGATGCCGTCTTGCCTGAGGTTTTTCAGGAAGCACCAGCGGTTGGGTTGGTGCTTTGAGGACCAAGGAATCCATGGGTAAGTGGGAATTGACATAGGTGCCTACTGCTTCCTGGGTCTGAAGGTAGTCCTCAGCAATGAGGCGGTCATAGGCTAAGAGCACCGTATTGCGGGAGACCCCCAACTGTTCGCTTAAGGAGCGGGTGGCAGGCATGGGGGTGCCCGGTTTCAATTTACCGCTCAGGATCAAGCCACGAATTTGTTCAAAAAGTTGGCTTTGTAAAGTTTGCTTGCTCCGGCGCTCTAGCTTCAGCGGTAGTTGCATAGGCCTTAACTTTGGTGCTTGTCTAAAACATTATGATTGACTGGACCTATTATAATTTAATTTATTGAAATTAACATAGGACCAATAGGGGCGATTCTATTGGTACCATTTTGGTGGTACATATACTTATATTTAGGGCCACAGTAAATTTGGGTAGCTCAATCCAATACCTCTCTCCACGGCTTTATTGCAATGAGCTGTTTTGTTGTTATACTCACGCCAGTTGCAGGTGTAGTACTGAGGCCTTGTTGACCGCAAATTATGGTCCTTGATTGTGCTTTTGTAAGCAATTTAAAAAACCAATATTTTATAGTTTTGTCAATCACTTAGTTACTTCATGTGCAGCTATGCTGGTATCAATTAGGAACAATGATTGGTGCCATGTTTTAGTATTGAACTGGTCCTAATGGTCTTCTTGTTTTTTTACTAGGCGGTACTTTCCATTGAGACCAGTAAACCCTATAACCACAAAAAACATAGCATTTATGCTTTAGGACCCCGGGTGCGAAGGAGGTCAATGTGAGTGACAGTGCAATTAGAGGTCAATTATGAGTGACAGTATAATTGGAAGGCTTTTGCGAGCCACTGCCACGGTAGCCAGCGTAAGTTTGTTATTCGTGGGCAGTGCAAATGCTGAAATCCCCAATGAGCTTTACGAAGCTCTGGGAGTGGATAAGTATGAAGCTTCGCCTAAAGAGCTATATGAAGCAGTAACAGAGCGTTATTATGATCCAGCGCAAGGGCATGGGGAAGGGAAATATGCTGAATACTGGGAGCCTATCCCGTTCAGTCAATATATGGACCCTTACACCTACTACAAGCCGCCGAGTTCACCGGCCAAGGTCGCTACCCGCGAAGAGTGTGTAGAATGCCATGAAGATGAAACTCGGGGTTGGGTTCATGCCTGGAAAAAAAGTGTCCATGCAAATTTAGATGAGATCCGTAACCTACCAAAAGACGATTCCCGCTACTACAAGAAAAGGCTTATAAAAGAGGTCGAGGATAATCTCCGTTCCTTGGGCAAACTTGGGGAAGACGAAGAACTCAAAGAGGTGGCTTGTATCGATTGCCACGTTGGCATTGGTGCTGAAAAAGGCCATCATAAAGAAGATCTTCGCATCCCTGATGCGGCCACTTGTGGTGCCTGCCATCTGAAAGAGTTTGCCGAGCGGGAATCGGAGCGTGATACGCTTACCTGGCCAACCACAGATGTGAAGGGTAATAAAATCGATCCGGTTTGGCCCCCGGGACGTCCCTCCCATGCCCTTGATTACCAAGCTAACGTAGAGCTTGCCACCTGGGCGGCAATGGAAGATCGGGAAGTGGCAGAAGGTTGCACCATGTGTCATATCAACCAAAACCGCTGCGACACCTGCCATACTCGCCATCAGTTCTCGACGGTAGAAGCCCGCAAGCCAGATGCTTGTGGTTATTGCCATAATGGGGCTGATCACAATGAGTACGAAAACTACTTGTTCTCTAAACATGGTGCCATTTACCTGATGTTAGGAGATGAGTGGGATTGGGAAATGCCGCTTCGGGATGCGATCGGAAGAAATGGACAAACTGCACCAACCTGTGCTTTTTGCCACTTCGAGTACAAAGGCCGGTTTGGCCATAATGTGGTGCGCAAGGTACGGTGGGCCTTCAACCCTCAGGAAAAAATCGCCAACAACCTTGAGCATGAGTGGTATGAGGACCGTAAGGACGCGTGGGTAGAAACCTGTAACAATTGCCACTCGCCCACCTTTGCCGAGGCTTATCTAGAATTCATAGATAATGGGATTATTTCTGGCCTTAAAAAGCAGATCGAGGCGAAGCACATCATAGAAGGTTTATATGAAGATGGGTTGTTGCCGGGTCAGAAAACTAACCGTCCCGCTCCACCGAAGCCGGAGCATGATGCCCCCGGTGAGTTCTTCCAGCTCTTCATTGCAAAAGACAATAACCCCACCGCGGTTGAGCTGCAGTACGCAAAAATGTGGGAGCAGGATTTGCTCAAGCATTATAAAGCGCTTGCTCACGCAAACCCTGGATTTTGGACTTACACCGAAGGCTGGGGTCCGTTGCTGGAGCGTTACACCAATATCCAGGATGCTAATACCCAGCTCAGGGAGTTTGCCAAGCTGAAAACCAAAGTCGCTATGATGGAAGGCGATATAAAAGCTGCTGGCATATTAGACCTGGATAATCAGGTAGAGCGCGCTGTTGTGGGTGGCCTTGGCGGCGGTATGGTGCTTGCTGGCGTGGGTTTGGTGGCTTGGCGTCGTAAGCAACAGTCGGAAGGTTAGTCCTCAGTGTCTGTGGCTGAAAAAACCATGCCACCTTCTTCAAAAGGAGTAAGCAGAGCTCCCCTGTTTATCGGGGTAATCCTGATAGCAGGGGGGCTTCTCCTCTTAGGTTGGTTGGGATGGGCGATTCTCCATTCAGCCGGCGATGGGGAAGCGCCGTATCAATACAAAAAGGTGGCAGAAGGTGGGGTAGAAAAATTCCCTGATTTGGGCCTTGAGGCCTATGAGGGGATGACTATCCGTAAGTACGAACTACTTGCAGAAGAAGTACAAAAAGATCCCTTGGTAGAGTTTTACACAGGGTCTAAGGGGGACCATGCTCCCGTATTGCTGGAGTGGAAAAATAATCTTATTGAACCCGTGTTAACGGTTAGCGGCGACATTAAAGATTTGACTAAATTGGCTCGGGCAATTGCTGAGCATGTGCCATCTGAAGCGGTGGTACTGGGTTGGTGGGATACTTCCCGTCAGCTTGAATTGCTCGAGGGGGTGAATACCTTATTTGATGAAAATCTGGCTCAACCCCTGCTAATACCTGGCCCCTGGGCCAAGCAACAGAAGGCGATTGAAAATTTAGAGCACGAGTTTTGGCAGGTCACTGACTCAAGCGAGGCAAAAGTCCGCCAAAAGCGTATTGCGGAAGCGCTGTTGGCTGACGAAGCTACGGGTGCGTCAATACTGAGAGAATTGGCCGGGGGCCGTGAAGCCTATGTTGTCGTCCACTGGGCCGATGCCTATAAATTGGGGGGCATGGCGCCCGAGCGCTTTGGTATTGGTTATAATGATTTTCCCGGCAGCAAGCAGACACATGCCTTAATTCCTCGTGTCAAGCAATGGATGGAAGAGAATGGCTATGAGACCTACCTGGTTCAGCGCCAGGGGGAAGATACGGTTCGCGCTTATTTTCTGACCGATAGTGCTTATAAAGATACTTTAATAGCCAAAATGTTGCCCTTTAGCACTTCACAACCAACAGAACTTGAAAAGCTCAAATTGGTTGCTCAGTATGGAGGTTACTGGGTCTATTCTTTACCGCCTGCTCCTGCTAATGACGCTGGTTAATTTTGGGTTTTCCTTTGAAGGAGAAAGTTTATGAACCAGACAATTAGACATTTATGTTTTTATGCTCTGCTTGCAGTTGCCATGGGAACAACATGGGCCCAAGATGAACCCCCCTATGATGGGCTCAAAAAATGCAAAAGTTGCCATGAGCCCCAGTATGACTCATGGCTTGAAACAGCTCATGGGCAGGCGATGGAGTCCTTAGAGCCTGGTGAAGAAGCAGAGGCAAAGGAAAAAGCAGGATTAGATCCGGATGAAGACTACACCGAAGATCCTGACTGTGTCGGCTGCCATGTAACGGGGTTTAGAAAGTATGGGGGCTATGAAATTGCTCTCCCTAGGCGTTTGAAAAAATATTTGCAGGGCGTCGGTTGTGAATCCTGTCATGGCCCTGGATCTGAATACAAGCATATTCATAAGGATGCGGCTGATAAATTTGATGAAACCCAGGAAACTACCCCACGGGAAGAGCTTGTAGCTGCGGGCCAGGTCTTTACGGATAAAGAAATCGAGGAGCGCTGTAATGCCTGCCACCTCAACTACGAAGGTTCCCCCTGGCCTCATGCCAGAGAGCCTTATACGCCTTTCACCCCTGAGGTGGACCCAAAATACGAGTTTAAATTCAAAGAAGCGGTGCGTAATGATGAGGAGATGCACGAGCATTATAAGCTAGAGGGCGTTTTTTCTGGTGATCCGGTGGCATCGTTCCATGAAGAATTCCAAAAGCACGCTACGCCACCGAAGAAGAAGTAAATGCTAGGAGTGAAATAATATGTTGTCTAAATTAAAGCAATGGTGGCAAGCCATTAGCGAGTATTTTAAGGTTCATTGGCGCCCGATTGCGGTTGGGGCGGGTGGTTTATTTGGTCTGATCGTTATCGTTTTCGGTGGTGAGGCGGCATTGTCGACCACCACTTTTTGTACCAGTTGCCACTCCATGTCTTACCCCTATGAGGAATTGCAAGAATCTGCCCATTATGGTTCGTTTGGGCTAGAACCCCAGTGTAAAGATTGCCACATTCCCCAAGGCTTAGGGAACTTTCACAAGGCGGTTTACACCCATGTGGTGGATGGGGTGCGAGAACTATATTTAGAATTTACCAACGATTATTCTACACTTGAAAAATTCAATGAGCGGCGGTTGGAAATGGCCCACCATGCTCGCATGAATCTCAGGGGTTGGGATAGTGTCACTTGCCGAGATTGTCACAAGAATCCGCAACCTGTAGCTAAATCCGGCAAGCGAGCTCACAAAAAGCTGAACGAAGGATGGACCTGTATTGATTGCCATCAGAATCTAGTACATGCGCCCGTAGAGCATACTGATCTTGATGCCAGTGAGCGTAGGGGCGAGATGATTATTAGGGAGAAAATAGACTGGACAGACCGTAATCCATTGGCCTCGGTGGAGACTCGTTCAGTAAGGAATTAAATACAAAATAACGACAATATTTTAGATCTTATCAAAAACCCCGGCCTTGGTCGGGGTTTTTGTTTTTGGCGGGTATGATATGACCTGGTGTTATTGCCAACGGCGAAGGGCTTTATAGACTCGGCTCGGGTACCATATTTTTCCAATACTGCCATTATAACGGGCTAGGGCTCGAGTAAGATTGCCTTTTTCTTGGTCGATATAGTGACGAAGGATAGTGCAACCAAAACGCAGGTTGGTCGCAATATCCAAGAGATTATCTTTTCTATGGCCAATTTCTTTGCGCCAAAAAGGCATGACTTGCATGAGGCCTCGAGCACCGGCCTCAGAAATGGCAAAACGGTCGAAGTTGCTTTCCACTTCGATGACCGCTAATACCAGTTCAGGAGGTAAATTTGCCCGGACTGCTTCCCGGTGAGCCAGACGCAGGATTGTTAGGCGTTCTTTAAGATTAGGGAGCCGGCTTTTAAGGCGGTACTCCATATCTAGTAACCAAACCTGGGCATGGAATCGGTCTTTAAAACCATCTTTCATGCCAACAGCGGCAATAAGTTGTTGCCGCAACTGGGCATCGGGTCGCTCAGTAGTGGCTGCACCCAACAGGGTAGAAAAGGAAGCTAGAATAAATAGCAAACTGTAACCAAGGAGATTCATGACCTCCCGGGTATCGGAGTTTTTAATTCAGACTTGAGTCCAGGAATTAAGTTGTCTAACTGAATTGTGCTCGTTTTACCATCTCGGCGCCGCTTGTATTCGACAGTACCCGCATCCAATCCTCGGTCACTAATCACTAGGCGGTGGGGGATACCAATCAAATCCATATCAGTAAATATTACTCCAGGACGCAATTGACGGTCATCGAGCAATACTTCAAAACCTGCTGCTTGTAACTGGCTATAGAGTTGATCGGCTGTTTCCCGTACCCGTACTGACTTATGGGCATTAATAGGTACGAGAGCCAACTGGAAGGGGGCAATGGGATCAGGCCAGATAATGCCGTGCTCATCATGATTTTGTTCAATGGCCGCAGCGACTACTCGAGAGACCCCAATACCATAGCAGCCCATCGTCAAGATAATAGCTTGTCCTGTTTCATCGAGTACCGTGGTGTTCATAGCCTGGCTGTATTTTTCGCCAAGCTGGAAGATATGACCGACCTCGATACCGCGGGCGATGGAGAGAAAACCTTCTCCATCGGGGCTTGGATCTCCATCCACTACCTTGCGGATATCAGCCGTTATGGGCTCGGGTAAATCGCGTTCCCAGTTGGCCCCGGTAAAGTGCTTACCTTCCTGGTTGGCCCCACAAACGAAGTCGGTTAAATGGGCGGCGCTATGGTCTGCAATAAGAGGAATGTCCAGGCCTAGGGGTCCTATGGAACCGATACCGGCATTGCAGATTTCCCGCACCTGTTCGGGCGTGGCAAATTGAAGAGGGCTAGCCACTTGGGGAAGTTTTTGCGCTTTTACTTCATTGAGTTCATGGTCCCCTCTTAGTGCGAGGGCCACAAATCCTCCCTCGCTGCCTTCTACCAAGAGGGTTTTCACGCAGCTTGAGGGGGGGGTGTTGAGGAATTGGCTGACCTCTTCAATGGTGCGTTGCTCTGGTGTCTCTACTAAAGACAATGTTTCTTTGGGGGAGGCTCGTTCACCGCTAGGGGGGAGGGCCGCTGCCAATTCCACATTGGCGGCATAGGTGCCTTTATCCGAGAAAGCGATGGCATCTTCACCGGAGGCGGCGAGCACATGGAATTCATGGGAAGTTTGGCCACCAATGGCTCCAGTGTCCGCTTGCACTGCTCGAAAGGTCAGTCCAATTCGCTCAAAGATACGAGAATAAGTCTCGTACATTTGCTGATAAGTTTGCTCCAATGAGGTTTGGTCCAGGTGAAATGAATAGGCATCCTTCATTAAGAATTCCCGGGCCCGCATGACGCCAAAGCGGGGCCGGATTTCATCCCGGAATTTCACCTGAATTTGGTAGAAATTGGCTGGTAACTGTTTATAACTCCGTATTTCACGGCGGATGAGATCAGTAATGACCTCCTCATGGGTAGGACCAAAACAGAAAGGCCGTTGATGACGGTCGGTAAAGCGCAGTAGTTCGGGTCCATATTGCTCCCAGCGTCCCGTTTCCTGCCATAGTTCGGCAGGCTGCACCGCGGGCATTAAAATTTCCTGGGCCCCGGCTTTATCCATTTCTTCACGGATGATGCCTTCAACCTTACGGAGTACCCGTAGGCCAAGGGGCAGCCAGGTATAGAGGCCGGCCGCGAGGCGACGGATGAATCCCCCCCTGAGCATCAACTGGTGGCTAATGATTTCGGCATCGGCTGGGGTTTCGCGGGTAGTCGTAAGCAAGTATTGAGAAGTACGCATGTTTAATATCGTCAACCGTTTTATTAGCCCAAATTAGGTCATGAACTGACTATTACCAAAATTATTTAACTTATGATGTTGGCTTGGAACTAGTTGGCTCCCTATTGAGGTAGCATAAAAGTGCTTTTTTTTAAGGTGATTGAGGTGTTCAATTGCAATTTGCATTAATGATCATTGCCCTAGGCATAAGCACTGCCTAAGATGGTATAATCTCTTCCCAAAAATCTCTTCTTCTTAGTATATTTTTCTGCTTTTCAGTAAATAAGGAGCATAATATAAATGGCGATTGAACGCACCCTCTCTATCATTAAGCCGGATGCCGTTGCTAAGAATGTCATCGGGGAGATTTACACCCGCTTTGAGAAAGGGGGACTACGAATTGTGGCGGCCCGAATGCTCCACCTGTCCAAGGAACAAGCTCAAGGGTTTTATGCTGTTCATAAAGAACGGCCTTTTTATAACGATTTGGTTGAATTTATGACCTCGGGGCCGGTCATAGTGCAGGTTTTGGAAGGAGAGGATGCCATTGCCAAGAACCGCGAGCTAATGGGAGCGACCAACCCGAAGGAAGCGGCTCCGGGGACCATCCGCGCCGATTTTGCGGAAAGCATTGATGCTAATGCGGTCCATGGTTCTGATGGGCCAGAGACGGCAGAGCAGGAAATCAATTTTTTCTTTAAGCCAGAAGAAATTTGTCCACGGATTAACTAAAGACTGAAGTCTCCTAGGATGATGACCGACTCCAGAATCAATTTGCTTAATCTGGATCGGGTCGGGTTGGAAGCCTTTTTTGCCCGCCTCGGTGAAAAACCTTTTCGCGCCCGTCAGATGCTTCGTTGGCTCCACCAGCAGTTTGTTACTGACTTTAGCGCCATGACCGATCTGAGCAAGTCGCTACGGGCGCGCTTAGCGGAAACCGCGGTGATTGCTCTCCCGGAAGTCGTTCATCAGCATCATTCAACCGATGGAACGTATAAATGGTTGCTACGGGTGTCCGGAGGCAATTGTATTGAAACGGTATTCATCCCCGAGGAGGATCGAGGCACACTCTGTGTTTCATCCCAGGTAGGTTGTATCTTGGACTGCTCTTTTTGCGCCACGGGGAAACAAGGATTTAATCGCAATTTGGGGGTGTCGGAGATCATAGGCCAACTGTGGCTGGCGAATAAGGCCCTAGGGCGGGATCCCAAAGGTGAGCGCATTATCACTAATGTGGTCATGATGGGTATGGGAGAGCCTCTTGCCAATTTTAATAACGTAGTTGCTGCCATGAATTTGATGTTAGACGATTTTTCCTATGGGCTATCTTGGCGTCGAGTGACTCTCAGCACGGCCGGGATGGTTCCCGCGATGGATCGGCTACGCGCTATTTGCCCGGTGAGTCTCGCGGTTTCGCTCCATGCCCCCACGGATGAACTTCGTGATGAGCTTGTCCCACTGAATAAACGGTACCCTATAGGGGAGTTGCTGGCGGCATGTCGGCGTTACGTTGCAGGGGATAGAAGGCGTGCCGTGACTTTTGAGTATGTCATGTTGGCTGGAGTGAACGATTCTCTGCAACATGCCCGGGCGCTATTACGGTTATTACAAGGTTTACCCGCTAAGGTTAACCTCATTCCCTTTAATCCTTTTCCAGGCAGCCTTTACCGTCGTTCTGATACCGAGACCATTGATCGTTTTCGGGAGGAATTGCTACGAGGAGGGCTTATGACCGTCACCCGCAAAACTCGTGGCGATGATATTGCGGCCGCCTGTGGTCAATTGGCGGGTCGAGTTCAAGACCGTACTCGCCGTACCTTAAACCAACAGCGTGTAGCGGGCTCTTTACCGCAGCCCTTGTCAGCATGATGAAATTGGTATTTACGGGAGTATTGGCCATTATTTTGCTTGGCCTTGGGGGTTGTGCTTCAACTTCAACCTCTTCTTCTCAAACCCAAGCCTCTAGCGCCTCGGTTGATGGGGCCAGGGCGGCTCGAATTAACGTCCAATTGGGAGTGGAATATTTCAAGCAAGGCGAGTTGGAACAAGCGCTAAAAAAACTGGAGCGCGCGATAGGACAAGATCCTAATCTTCCCAGTGCTCATAATGCTTTAGCCCTGCTCAAGCAACGTTTGGGCCAGGTAGAAGAGGCGGAAAAGCATTTTCAGCGAGCTATAAAACTAGATTCTAGCTATTCGGAAGCCCAAAACAACTATGGAGTTTTTCTTTATAGCCAAGGACGTTATCGGGAAGCGGAGACACATTTTTTGGAGGCCGTTAAAAATCCTTTATATGGTACACCGGAATTGGCCTATGAGAATGCCGCTATGGCTGCCCAAAAGCAATCTGAGCTTGATAAGGCAGAAGACTATTACCTCAAGGCGCTGCAGATCGAGCCAAGACTTCCCAAGTCCTTGTATCGCATGGCTGAAATAAACTTCAATCAAGGCCATTATCAACAAGCCCACGAATACTTGCAACGTTATCGGGCGGTAGCACGGCATACTTCCCAGTCCTTATGGTTAGGAATTAAAATTGAGCGTGAGTTAGGCAACGAGGATGCGGTGTCTAGTTACGCCCTGTTATTGAGGCAAAACTTTCCTGATTCCCAGGAGGCCCAACTATTGCGGGAGAGTATGGAAAGGCAACGGTGATAATGGTAGCCTCCGATGAAACGCCCCCCTCCCCGTCCCCTAGGGAAGAAATCTCTCCGGGTGAGCAGTTGCGTCGGGCGCGGGAAGCCCGTGGTCTTGAGCTTACCGAAGTTGCGGCAAGCCTTCGTTTGCGAATGGATACGGTCCGGGCTATGGAAGAAGGTCGTTGGGACTCCCTACCAGGAAAAGCGTTTGTTCTGGGATACGTGCGTTCCTATTGTAAATTTCTTGATTTGCCTCCGGATCCTCTGTTGGCACAAGTCCTTGACGAATGGGAACCCGCCTCGCCTGCACCAACGCCCCGAACAAATGCTAAGCCCGTTAAGCGCAGTCATTGGGCCAGCCGGAGTGCGGCCTATCTGCTGATAGTGCTGCTAGGTATTTTGGTAATGATGGTTTGGGAGGGAAATATTCCCTTTTTTTCCAATGAGGCTCTGACTGATGAGGCTCCCATGGAGCAGGAAAAAAGTGCAAAGGATGAAATGGGCATTTCCCTCACAGCGCCAGAAATCAATGATTCCAGGGCAGAGGAAAGGCCGGCAGTCTCTCCCCAAAGCCTAAATCCAGCCTCTGCGGCATCGGCAGAGGAACCAGAGTTGCTGTCGCTGGAGGGGGATTTCAACGAGAACTTACCAGAAATGGCCTCTCCCTTGGCTCCTGCTCTCATTAGGGAAGACAATCCGGCAGGGGAAGAAGCGCAAGGCGAGGGAGGCTCTGCCCCTGCCCAGTTGTCCCTCCATTTAAGAGGTGACAGCTGGGTGGAGGTCTCTGATAGCACGGGTGAGCAACTTGTGTACAAACTGCTAAAGGCTGGCACCACCCTAGAGTTAACAGGGACTGCTCCTTTGCACGCCACCATAGGTAATGCTCTGGCGGCAAAAGTGGAGTTTAATGGTCAGCCTTTAGATTTGGCGCCCTATACGCAAGGAAACGTAGCTCGGTTCACGGTGGGCTCCTCGGACGACGAAAACTGACAGGGGAGAGGGAAGCTGCTCCCTGGGGCTTCTTCTCTGAATAAACAAGGTTTGGGTGTAGTGAAAAAGATACAAGCTATTCGGGGGATGAACGATATCCTTCCGGATCAAACCCCCCATTGGCAAATGGTGGAGGATACTTTACGCAACGTACTGGCCAGCTATGGTTATCAGGAAATCCGTCTGCCCCTATTAGAGCCCACGGAGTTATTTCAACGCTCCATTGGTGAGGTCACCGACATTGTGGAGAAGGAGATGTATACCTTCACCGACCGGAATGGGGATAGTTTAACTCTGCGGCCAGAAGGCACGGCGGGTTGTGTTCGGTCTGTCCTGCAACATGGTTTGCTAACCCAAGGCCCTCAGCGCCTTTGGTATTACGGCGCCATGTTCCGCCATGAACGGCCCCAGAAAGGTCGTTATCGGCAATTTTTCCAGATTGGGGTAGAGGTTTTAGGTCCTAAAGGGCCTGATGTGGATGTTGAACTCATCTTGATGACTGCCCGCTTCTGGCGGCAGCTGGGACTAGAGGGTCTGCGCTTGCAGCTCAATTCTCTCGGCTCCCCCGCAGCACGGGCGACCTACCGGGAACGCCTCGTGGACTTTTTTACAGACCATCAGGACTGCCTGGATGAAGACAGTCGCCGCCGGCTTCATAGCAACCCTTTACGTATTTTGGATAGTAAAAATCCGGCGTTACAGGAAATAATTGAGCAGGCTCCCCGGCTTCTCGATTATCTAGATAAGGATTCACGGGATCATTTTGAAGCGTTGCAAGATCTGCTTGATAGCGCCGGTATTGCTTATGAAATCAACCCCCGCTTAGTTCGCGGCTTGGATTATTACACCCGAACTGTCTTTGAATGGGTCAGTGATCAGTTAGGTTCTCAGGGGACTGTGTGTGCGGGCGGGCGCTTTGATGGTCTGGTGGAACAGTTGGGCGGGCAACCCACACCCGCGGTAGGTTTTGCCCTGGGGTTGGAACGCTTGATTACGTTGCTGGGTGAGCAAGGCTGCTTGAAAGAACCGGCTATTGTCGATCTCTATGTGGTCGCTGTTGGCCCCCAGGCAGAGCACCAGTCGTTACTGCTTGCCGAGCATTTGCGGGAGGCCGTGCCTGGCGTGAGGTTGCAGGTCAATTACGGCGGCGGCAGCTTTAAAAGCCAATTGAAACGCGCTGATCGCAGCGGTGCCCGCTGGGCGCTTATCCTGGGGGAAGATGAGGTGGTTCAGGGGACGGTGAGTGTCAAAGATCTGCGCAAAGCGCAGCCCCAGCAATCTATGCCCCAAAGCAAACTACCTGACTATATTCGGCAGCAGCGCTAAAGACGACATTTGAGAAAAATGAGGAAACTTTCCCTGGTGCATACTCCCGCTTGGACTGCTCTTCTCCAGCATCATGGCCGTATGGGAAAGCAGCATATGCGAGATTTATTCGCGGCCGATCCCCAACGATTTAATAAATTCTCATTAATTTTCAAAAACATACTTTTTGATTATTCTAAGAACCTGATCACGGAAGAAACGCTGAAACTGCTCCTTGATCTGGCCCGTGAGCAAGGGCTCGAACAATGGATTAAGCGGATGTTTGCCGGCGAGCCCATTAATAATACGGAAAATCGTCCGGTTCTGCACATTGCATTACGCAACCGTTCAAACCGCCCCATTAGGGTAGCGGGTCAGGATGTGATGTCTCAGGTGAATGGTGTTTTGAGGCGTATGGGGGCGTTCTGCGATGCCGTGCACAGCGGACAGTGGCGGGGGTTCAGTGGCGAACGTATAACGGATATCGTCAATATTGGGATTGGTGGCTCTGATTTAGGTCCTGCCATGGTGACAGCAGCCCTACGTCCCTATGCTAAGCCCGGCATTCGAGTCCATTTTGTCTCTAATGTGGATGGGACTCAATTGGCCGAAACCCTGAAAGTCATTCGACCTGAGACCGTTTTGTTCGTGATTTCGTCGAAGACCTTCACGACCCAAGAAACTTTGACCAATGCCCATAGTGCCCGGGAGTGGTTTCTTCGTACGGCCTCTAGCGAGAAGGCGATAGCCAAGCATTTTGTTGCGGTCTCTACCAACCAAGCCGAAGTAGAAAAATTTGGCATAGATCTCCATAACATGTTTGAGTTTTGGGATTGGGTCGGCGGCCGTTATTCCCTTTGGAGCGCCATTGGTTTATCCATTGCACTTTTCCTGGGCATGGATAGCTTCGAGGAACTGCTCGAAGGGGCTCATGGGATGGATGAGCATTTTCGGGAGGCGCCTTTCGAGCAAAACATGCCGGTAATTGCTGCGATGTTAGGGATCTGGAATATCAATTTTCTAGGTGCCCAAAGCCATGCCATCCTGCCCTACGATCAGTATTTAGAACGTTTCCCTGCTTATTTACAGCAATTGGAGATGGAAAGTAATGGTAAGAGTGTAACTCGCGGTGGAGAATCAGTGGACTATGCTACGGGTAACGTTATTTGGGGGGAACCGGGCACCAATGGCCAGCATGCCTTTTTCCAGCTCTTACACCAAGGGACTCCCTTGGTAACGGCAGATTTTTTAGCGCCGATTGAATCCCATAACCCTCTTGGAGAGCATCACCGGATATTGTTATCGAATTTTTTTGCCCAGACCGAAGCCCTGATGAAGGGAAAAACCGAGGCGGAGGTAAGAGCCGAGCTGGAAGGGGCAAACCTAAGTCAGGAGAGATTAGAGCAGCTCATCCCCCACAAGCTTTTTGAAGGCAACCGCCCCAGCAATTCTTTCCTCTTTCCAAAACTAACCCCTTGGACTCTGGGGGCATTGATTGCCTTTTACGAGCATAAGGTGTTTGTCCAGGGGGTGCTCTGGGATATTAATTCGTTTGACCAGTGGGGAGTGGAACTGGGCAAGCAGTTGGCCAAGACTATCTTGCCGGAGCTACAAGCCTCCGGGGAGGTCAGCAGTCACGATTCCTCCACTAATGGGCTGATGAATTACTATAAGCGCATTAAGCGCATCAGGAATACCCATCATTCCTAGGAATACGCCTAAGGGCTTTATTTTTTGGGATTGAGGGACGGGATAGAGGGCTCCTCCTTGGTTAGAGGTTTCGGTTGCAATACGATTCCCGCTAAAGGAGGCACCGTAATGTTGATGGAATAGGGACGTCCCATCCAGCTAATCTCCTCGGCTTGGATGCCTTGGTTATTGCCGATATTGCTGCCGCCATAGTAGGTAGAATCCGAATTGAAGCACTCTGAATAGGTGCCGGCTTTAGGAACCCCGAGACGGTAATTAGTCCGGGGGACAGGGGTAAAATTTAACACCACGACCACAAAATCGTCCTCTTTTAGGCGTAGGTAGCTCAAGATCGATTGGGCAGAATCATGGCAGTCGATCCATTCAAAGCCTTCCTTCTCGAAATCATGGTCATGTAAGGCAGGGAGGCCATAATAGAGGCGGTTGAGGTCTCTGATGGCCATTTGCACCCCCTGGTGGAAAGGATACTCTAGCAGGTACCAGTCCAGGGTTCGGGACTCGTTCCATTCCTCACCTTGTCCAAACTCACAGCCCATGAATAACAACTTCTTACCTGGGTAGGTGAACATCATGGTATAGAGCAGGCGGAGATTAGCAAATCGTTGCCACTCATCCCCCGGCATCTTGTAAAGTAAGGATTTCTTTCCATGGACGACTTCGTCATGGGAGAGGGGCAACATAAAGTTTTCGTTAAAGGCATATAGCAGCCCAAAGGTCAGGGCATCGTGATGATAATGACGGTGAATGGGATCTTTGCTCATATAGAGTAGAGTGTCATTCATCCAGCCCATATTCCATTTCATGGAAAAGCCAAGGCCCCCAAGATAGACTGGCCGCGAGACCATAGGCCAGGAGGTGGATTCTTCAGCGATGACCAAGGCGCCTGGATGCTGTTCATGAAGTACGGTATTCAGCTCCCGTAGAAACTCGATAGCCTCAAGATCTTCGCGCCCCCCATATTTATTAGGTATCCAATCTCCCTCCTCCCGGGAATAGTCTAGATATAACATTGAAGCCACTGCATCTACCCGTAGGCCGTCAATATGGAACTCTTCGAGCCAATAGAAGGCGGAAGAAAGCAGGAAATTCTTAACTTCATGCCGACCGTAGTTGAAAATAAGCGTTCCCCAGTCTCTATGCTCTCCACGACGGGGATCTTCATGTTCGTAGAGGGCGCTGCCATCAAATCGGGCTAAGGCGTGGTCATCCTTGGGAAAATGCCCAGGCACCCAATCCATGAGCACGCCAATGCCATGGAGGTGACAATAATCCACAAAGTATCGGAACTCATCAGGTGTGCCGAAGCGACTCGTCGGCGCGAAATAACCTGTTGTTTGATAACCCCAAGAGGCATCCAAGGGGTGTTCAGTCACTGGTAGAAGCTCAATATGGGTAAACCCAATGTTTAAGACATAATCTACTAATCGCCAGGCTAGCTGGCGATAATTGAGGAATTTGCCGTTTTCATCCCGTTGCCAGGATCCGAGGTGGACCTCATAGACTGAAATCGGCTGATGGAGCCAATTGAATTTCTTGCGCTGGAGCATCCACTTTTGGTCCCGCCACAGGTAGCTGTTTTTTGACTCTACAATAGCGGCCGTATTAGGACGTAGTTCGAAATGTTGCGCGTAAGGATCGGACTTAAGATGGAGGGATCCATAATTCTGGTTACGGAGCTCGTATTTATAGAGGGTGCCTGGTTTCAAACCGGGGATGAACAGCTCCCAAACTCCGGTTAGGCCCCGAAGTCGCATGGGGTGGCAGCGACCGTCCCAGCGGTTGAAATCTCCTACCACGCTTACCCGTTCAGCTTCGGGGGCCCAGGTGGCAAACAAAATGCCACTGATGCCATTCACAGTCACTGGATGGGAGCCCAGAATACGGTAGGCGTGCCAGTGTTTGCCTTCCCTGAAAAGGTGGAGATCGTAATCGGAAAGTTGTGGAGGGAAGCAGTAGGGGTCGTACCCGCGATGGGTCGTCCCTCTCTCATCCTTCCATAAAATCTGATAGGGGGGGGAGAGTTCTTTGACCTCTCCATGCCATTCGAATAAACCCGTTGTTGAAGACCGCACCATTTCCCGAGTGCCTTCGGTCCCAACCCAGGCCTGGGTGGCATGGGGGAGATGGACCCGTACCAGGATGCCTTTTCCGTGGGGATGGCAGCCTAGTACTTTAAAGGGATCGGGATGGCGGGCCTTTACGATCTTTTTAAGCTCCTCTGAGAGTTCAGGAGCCCTGGGTTGCGCGGAATACTGAGAATCGGTCATGGTGATCTTATTTTTTAAGGTCGTACGCTATACTATACAGTTAAAGTCTACAGGCCAGTTCCGCCCTAGCTAAGGTTTCTTTTACTATGGCAAAAAATTATAGCGCCCGTTTCGTAAGCCGTCTTACCCGTGATACTTTAGCGCTAATCCTTGCGGGGGGGCGAGGCTCCCGGTTGAAGCACTTGACGGCTTGGCGAGCTAAGCCGGCAGTACCTATTGGGGGTAAATTTCGCATTATCGATTTTCCTCTTTCCAACTGTGTTAATTCGGGTATCCGCCGTATCGGGGTATTAACCCAGTATAAGGCCCATTCGCTGGTCCGCCATATTCAGCAAGGCTGGGGATTCATGCGGGGCTACCTTGGTGAATTCGTAGAGTTATTGCCGGCCTCCCAGCGGATCGAGGATTCTTGGTATGCAGGCACCGCCGATGCGGTTTATCAGAATCTCGATATTATCCGCACCCACAATCCAGATTATGTACTCGTTTTGGCAGGCGACCATGTTTACAAGATGGATTATGGGGATATGTTGGCCTACCACGTAGAATCTGAGGCCGATATGACCGTCGGTTGTATCCATGTGCCTCTCAAGGAGGCCAAGGCCTTTGGTGTCATGAGTGTCGATGATAATCTCCGGGTGATAGAGTTTATTGAAAAACCGGAGCATCCCAAACCCTCTCCAGGGCGGTCTGGTGAGACATTAGCCTCTATGGGCATTTATATCTTCAATGCGTCTTTCCTTTATGAACAGCTGATTAAAAATGCGGATACTTCCAGCTCTTCCCACGACTTTGGTAAGGATATCATTCCTTCTATGCTGCGTAGTAATTATCGAGTGGTTGCTTTCCCTTTCCGTGATGTCCAGGGCGGGGATCCCGGCTACTGGCGGGATGTGGGGACGGTGGATGCCTTTTGGAGAGCTAACCTGGAGTTGATTGGGGTTAGCCCAGAACTCAATCTTTACGATGAAGATTGGCCGATATGGACTTACCAGGCTCAGTTGCCTCCCGCAAAGTTTATTTTCGACAACGAGGATCGTCGGGGGATGGCGGTAGATTCTATGGTTTCCGGGGGGTGTATCATCGCCGGTGCTCGGGTGAGTCATTCGTTACTGTTCTCCAATGTACGGGTGGAGTCCCATAGCGAAGTGTCTGATAGTGTGGTGCTGCCGGATGTGACAATAGGTAAGCATTGCTATATTAGGAAGGCAATCTTGGATAAAGGCTGTAAAGTGCCTGATGGCATGGTGATTGGTGAAGATTTGGAAGAGGACAAAAAACGTTTCTATGTCACGGAGGAGGAAGTCGTTTTAGTCACCCCAGAGATGTTGGGCCAAAGGTACCGTTATATTCGTTGACGGTCGACAGGGGGCTATTTATCCTGTACCCTCGGCTTCGATGCTAGGGTGCAGAAAAGGCATTGTCACCGAACTAGTTTCTCCCTTTTATTTTAAAATCCTTAAATTGATGTTGTGATGAACAGCTTGGCCTTTTGGGTGGCAGGCGGCTTTAATTTACCGGTTAGAAAGGGGAACTCATCGGTGCAGATTAACGGTTTAATAATGGATAGCCCTGTTACCTCTCCATGACAGGAACTAGCGGGCTGCTTGTTTTCTACCATGGCATCCACGGGCGTGTGGCCACCCATTAAGAGGATGTTAGTGTGGTAAAGGCTGAGCCATTTCGGCAGCGACATGGGGGGATTTTGCTCCATGTTACGTCTTTGCCGAGTAGCGATCTAGGGGCGGACGCTTACCGTTTCGTGGATTTTCTTGCGGAAGCGGGTATTACGGTTTGGCAGGTCCTTCCTTTAGGGCCTACCCACGAGGATCTATCCCCCTATCAATGCCTCTCGGTTCATGCCGGTAATCCGAAATTAATTTCCTTGCAGGCCCTGGTTGAGGAACCCTGGTTTGGGGTCTGTGATGCTGACTTGGCCGATCGTAAGGCGGTGCTACAACAGGGGTGTCGCCGCTTTGCTATTTATGCAAACCAGGCGATGCAGGCTGAATTTACAGCATTTTGCCGGGATCAAGCTTTTTGGTTGGAAGACTATGTTCTATTTCAAGCCCTGCGGGAAACCTATGGTAATACCCCTTGGTTTGAATGGCCCCAAAAACTGCGCAGGCGGGAAGAACAGGTGCTTAAAGCGGCAGGCCAAGAGCTAGGGACTTTGATGGACCGTAACCGCTTTGAGCAATTTATTTTTTTTCGGCAGTGGTCGAGACTCAAAAATTATGCCAATTGGCATGGGATATTGATCTTCGGTGATATGCCCATTTTTGTTGCCCACGATAGTGCTGATGTTTGGGCTCAACCAGAATATTTTACTTTGGATAAGGATGGCCAGTTGACGGTGATGGCAGGGGTGCCTCCTGATTATTTTTCGGCAACTGGCCAGCGTTGGGGAAATCCCCTCTACCAGTGGGATGCCATTGAAGCCGATGGATTTTGTTGGTGGCTAGGGCGAATGCGCACCCAGTTAAAGTTATGCGATATCATCCGCATTGATCACTTCCGCGGCTTTGAATCCTACTGGGAGATTTCTGCTGATGCTGAAACAGCGGTTAAGGGGCGATGGATAAAAGCACCTGGCGAAGCTCTATTTCACACCTTGGAGGCTTACTACGGGGCTCTACCGTTGGTGGCTGAGGATTTAGGCACCATTACTCCAGAGGTGGAGGTGTTGCGGGATCAATTTCATTTGCCTGGGATGAAAGTTTTACAATTTGCTTTTGATGGCGGATCTGATAACCCTTATCTTCCTGAAAATCACGTGGAAAACTGTGTGGTGTATACGGGTACCCACGATAACGATACCATCTTAGGTTGGTTTAATCGCTTGTCTGAAGAGAAACGCCACTGGGTCTACGAGTGCCTAGGATTTCCAGCCGAGCCTATGCCATGGGCGCTGATTAATTGTGCCTTTCAGTCAGTAGCACGGCATGCTGTCGTGCCGATGCAAGATATTTTGGAGTTAGGGAGCGAGGGGCGCATGAATTTACCGGGAACGATTGAGGGTAATTGGCGCTGGCGTTTTAATTGGTCACAGATAAAACCGGATCTTGCGGCACGGGTACGTCGCTTGGTTGAGCGCTATGATCGGTTATGAATAGAGTAATGAGTGAATAAGGAGAAAATCATGAGTGAGATTCCTGCAGAATTAAAATATACCAAGACCCATGAATGGGCCCGGCAGGAAGGGGAGGGTGACCTGACAGTGGGGATTACCGCGCATGCCCAAGAATTGCTAGGTGATGTGGTTTATGTTGAGTTACCGGAAGTGGGGGCTACCGTCCGTGCTGGCGGGGAATGCATGGTAGTCGAATCGGTGAAGGCAGCATCCGATGTGTATGCTCCAGTAGAGGGAGAGATCATCGAGGTAAATACACTGCTTATGGACCAACCAGAACTCATTAACCAGGAACCCTATGGCGATGGGTGGCTGTTCCGGCTGCGTCCAGATAGCGCTGCAGCCTTAGACCAACTCCTAGACGCCAAGGGCTATGCTGATATGATTGCTGCTGAGAGCTAGTTATAGGAGACATTTGTCATGCCATTCATCCCCCATACTGATGAAGACATCCGTTCTATGCTGGCAACCATAGGGGTGCCTGATATTGAGGCGCTTTTTGATGAAATTCCCGCCGCTTTGAGAACAACCGACTTTGATGCTGTCCCCCCTGGTTTGAATGAAATAGAGGTGACTCGGCTTCTGCGGGGACGGGCCGCGCAGAACCATGCAGCCATTTGTTTTGCCGGCGGGGGCGCTTATCAGCATCACATTCCCGCACCGATTTGGGAAATCACTTCACGGGGGGAATACTACAGCGCGTATACCCCTTACCAAGCGGAGGCGAGCCAAGGCACGCTACAAGTTATTTACGAATATCAAAGCATGGTGGCGGCGCTGACAGGTATGGAAGTGAGCAATGCTTCCATTTATGATGGTGCTTCCGCTTTGGGCGAGGCGGTACTGATGGCGGTCCGCCTAAGTCGTCGGGGGAAATCCCCCCGTGTGCTTGTGCCTGCTACGGTTCATCCCGCCTACCGCAAGGTGGTGGCGACCTTGGTGCAAAATCAGGGGATTTCCTTGGAAGAAATTCCCTATGACATCGCCAGCGGGGCTATAGATTTGGAAGCCTTGGAATCCATCAAGGAGGACTTTGCGGCTTTGGTGATTCCTCAGCCCAACTATTTTGGCTGTTTGGAAGAAGTGGATGCCCTAACCAATTGGGCCCATAAACAAGGGGGGCTGGTGATTGGCGTGGTTAATCCTACTTCACTGGCCTTATTGAAACCCCCTGGTGAGTGGGGCGAGGTAGGTGCGGATATTGTCTGTGGCGAGGGCCAACCTTTAGGGATACCGCTTGCCAGCGGAGGACCCTATTTTGGATTCATGGCCTGCAAGCAAGCCCATGTTCGTCAGATGCCAGGGCGGATTGTCGGCCGTACCGTAGACTTAGAAAATAAGCCAGGGTATACGCTGACGCTGCAGGCGCGGGAGCAACATATTCGCCGTTCTAAAGCCACTTCAAATATTTGCACCAACCAGGGTTTGATGGTGACTGCGGCTACTTTGTACATGGGATTGTTAGGACCTCAGGGGTTAGCCCAAGTGGCCGCTGCTTGTCATGCCAACACCATGGCTTTAGTAAAACGGTTGACGGCTATTCCCGGAGTGGAGCAAGTGTTTGAAAAGCCATTTTTCCATGAGGCGGTATTACGTTTCCCAGTTCAAGCATCAACAGTCTTATCGACCTTAGGGCAACATGGAATTTTAGCTGGAGTGAGGTTGGATCGCACTTATCCGGAATTAGGCGATACCTTGTTGGTCTGCGCTACTGAACTGCGTACCGAAGAAGAGATCGAGCTTTATACGCGGGAATTAGCCGCAGCATTGCCTGCATAAATAGCCCCTAGAATGACTGGATGCCTGGCACCGGTCACCTCAGGCAGGTTTCCGGGATGACCTTCCAAGGTTTGCTTGGCCAGCCAAGCAAAGGCGCAGGCTTCAACCCATTGAGGAGGGATTCCATAGGTTGCGGTAGTGGTCACACGGCAAGGGGTCAACAGTTTCTGCAATTCCTCCATTAAAGTTTTGTTGTTGGCTCCTCCTCCGCAAACCAAAAGTTCTTCCGTCTGGGGGCTGAAGTTTTGTACTGCAAGCTTTATGCTGGTTGTGGTGAGCGCACACAAAGTCGCCTGGACATCTGCAGGGGGAAGTTTTGCTCTCATCTTGCCCAGTATATGATCCAGCCAGGCCATGTTGAAATATTCTCGGCCGGTGCTCTTGGGGGGGGAAAGGGAAAAAAAGGGGTCGGCCAGTAAGTGCTGTAATAGCATCTCGTTAATTTGTCCCGATGCTGCCCAGCAGCCATCTCGGTCCAGGGGTTTGTTTAAATGGCGAAGTATCCAACCGTCCATTAAGGTATTGCCTGGGCCCGTATCAAACCCCCATACCCCTTTTTCGGAGTCGGTGGGCAGAAAGCTAATATTGGCCATACCGCCAATATTCAGCACTGCCCGGTGATGATGAGGCGTGCTAAGAAAAGCAGCGTGAAAAGCAGGTGCTAAAGGTGCGCCTTGACCTCCGGCCGCAAGGTCACGGCGGCGGAAATCGGCCACGGTGGTAATGCCTGTTATTTCCGCAATCGTATTGGGATCCCCTAATTGTAGGGTAAACGGGTCTGGAGCGTGGGCCCAATGGTAGATGGTTTGGCCGTGGCTCCCGATGGCTTGGACCTCAGCAGCAGAAGCCTGTGCCTTGGCTAATAGTTCGATGACCGTTTCTGCAAAAAGACGTCCGAGACGAATATCCAGGGCTCCTAAGTCTTCTAGAGAGGTTGTGCGGCGTTCTATCAAAGTAAATAATTGTTGCCGCAGAGCTGCAGGCATAGGAACGGTATGGGTGGTTAAAAGCCGAAGTGGTTCCAGCTCCACTAGGGCGGCATCGATAGCATCCATGCTGGTACCAGACAGGAGACCAATATAACGTTGAGCCATGTTGTGATTTTGGCCTAGTTAGGTTGGGAATTGAGTGATTGGTTGAGGACTACAGTGGTGTTATCCGCGGCATCCAGTTGTGCCACGAGTTTAGTTGCGTGTCTCTGAAAATCCTGCTGGAGCTGAGAGGGGATGGGGTTGGCCTGGGGTAATTTCACTGTGAGAGGGTTGCGATGGACTCCATTAACTAAAAATTCGTAATGTAAATGGGGGCCGGTGGCAAGACCTGTTTGGCCTACATAAGCAATGACTTCCCCCTGGCTGATTCTGGCTCCCACCTTTAGCCCCCGCTTGAAGCGAGATAAGTGTCCGTAGAGAGTGCTGTATTTAGTGCCATGTTGTAGTATGACGGCTTTGCCATACCCTCCTTTGCGGCCCACGAATACGACTTTGCCGTCACCAGCGGCTTTAACTGGGGTTCCGATGGGGGCTGCGTAATCGACTCCTTTATGGGCGCGGATTCGGTTGAGAACGGGATGTTTACGCTGGAGGTTAAAATGAGAACTGATTCGCGAGTAATTGACAGGGGTGCGCAAGAAGGCCTTACGCATACTCAGCCCTGCGGGAGTGTAGTAAGCTGAATGGCCGTTGCCATCAGGGTAGCGAATGGCCCGGAAAGTTTTGCCGCGATTGGTAAATTCAGCGGCAACAATAGGCCCATTTTGTACTTTTTTATCTTGGAGGTAGTGTTCCTCAAAGAGCACCTTGAAGTTGTCTCCTGATCTTAGATCCAGTGCGAAATCGATATCCCAGCCAAAAATCTGGGTTAGCTCCATGATTTGTTTATTCGTAAGGCCCGCTTGAAGCCCATCTTTAAAAAGGGAGTTTTCAACGGTTCCCGTAACGGTTTCAAGGCGAGTTTGAACATTTCGGCTGATGCGCTTAGCCTGGAACTTATCATCTTTAGCCTGGACTTCAAGATACTCGATAGGGCTAAAATTAAGGCGTAAGGCGGCGAGTTGCCGACTGTCGTTATCACCCTTAAGGGCGATCTGTAACAACTGGCCAGGGCGCAGAAGTGCCAGGGGGCGTACGGGGTTTCCTAAGGACATCACCTCATGGACCTGACGGGGACTTAGACCTAACCGGGAAAAAATACGGGAAAGATTGTCTCCCTTCTTAATGGTGATATTCTGCCAGTTATGGAGATCCGGTGTGATTGCGTGAGGTTTGGCGGCGATGGCTGCGGGTTTTTGGGTGGGGAGTGGCTGGCGGGCAGCTATAGTCCCTGCAGCTATAGTCCCTAAAGTTAGGTGGTCAATCTGGGTCAGGGGACGGGTAGGATACGCTGACAGTTCCCGCCCATATAGAGTAAGGCCAATGCCAATACTCAAGAGGCTAATGCAGCCTAAGGTAAGTATCCAAGGTACATGCTTTTTTCGGTGTCGATATTTTTTATGCCAATAGGCCCCTCTATTCTTTGTTTTGTGGATATAGTAGCGGTAGTCCTTGTCAATCATTGTTCTGGATCCTATAAACGCGTATCCATGGGCGGAGTTCTTTACTATCAACCGTAATTCGCTAGCAACGTTGGGTCAATAGGTATAGGTTGCTAACTGGAATTCGGCTCCAGTCTAGATGAAGAGGAGGCTATTTATCTCCCATTGAAGCTGTTATCAAGGCCGTTCGCAAGTATTTAACGATATAGGCGCTTGGGGCAGGTGTGACTAGACGCGCTGAAAATCTATCTCTGGAAGTTCGACGTCAGGAATTGGCGCTCTCAATTTAATGCGGGAGGGGAAGTTTGGGGAGCGGTTAAACCAAACTTGTAAGTTTACAGAGCGATGTCAGGTGAGGCTGTGGTATAGTCAAACTTAATGAATTGATATTGCTTAAGTGATGTGGAGGAACCATGGCATCACCGCAGCAGGTTTTCGATGAAATACTGCGGGGAACCGAAGAAATATTGCTAGCAGAAGAATTGAAGCTAAGGTTGGAGCAAGGTAAAACTTTGCGCGTCAAAGCTGGCTTCGATCCCACTGCACCAGAGCTGCATCTAGGACATACGGTGCTACTTAATAAGCTGCGTCAGTTTCAGAAGCTTGGGCATGAAGCTTTGTTTTTGATTGGCGACTTCACCGGAATGATCGGTGATCCCACAGGAAAAAATATAACGCGCCAACCGCTTACCCGTGATGAAGTCCTGGAGAATGCCCGCACCTACGAAGAGCAGATTTTTAAGATACTTGATCCTGAAAAAACCTTGGTGGTTTTCAATTCTAGCTGGATGAATGGAATGACGGCTGCTGATTTAGTGCGGTTGTCTTCCCATTACACAGTGGCACGCATGCTTGAGCGTGATGATTTCTATAAGCGCTACCAAAGTGGACAGCCTATTGCCATCCATGAATTTCTCTATCCTTTATTACAAGGCTATGATTCAGTAGCATTAAAAGCTGATGTAGAGCTAGGTGGTACCGATCAGAAATTTAATTTGCTAGTGGGCCGAGATTTGCAGAAAGTTTACGGTCAAAGGCCACAAGTCATTATTACGATGCCCATTTTGGAAGGGCTCGATGGCGTGCAGAAGATGTCTAAATCCCTGGGAAACTATATCGGCATCAACGAGCCACCTAGGGAGATGTTTGGCAAGCTTATGTCCATCTCTGACGAATTAATGTGGCGTTATCTTGAGCTGCTGAGTTTTCGCCCAATGACTGAGATTGCCCACTGGAAGAAAGAAGTTGAACAGGGGGCTAACCCCCGTGATATCAAGATAAAGCTAGCGAAAGAAATCGTTGCCCGCTTCCACAGTGATGGCATGGCCGAACAGGCCCATGAAGTTTTTGTTGCCCAATTTCGCCAGGGCGTTTTGCCGGAAGATATCTCTGAAATTCCCATATCGACGGGAAAAGAAGGGATACCTATTGCCAGGCTCCTGAAGGAATCGGCCCTTACGACAAGTACCTCGGAAGCCTTGCGTATGATTAAACAGGGGGCTGTCAGGATAGATGGTGAGCGCATCGAGAACCAATCTCTCCAACTATTACCTGGCATTACCTGTGTAGTGCAAGTAGGTAAACGGCGCTTTGCTCGAGTATCTATAGGGCTTTCCGAAGATAATTGTTAAAAAATAGGCCATAAACTGTATTTTATACTTGACAGGTACTGCTTAGATCTTGATAATTCGCCCTTCCCCTGGCGGCGGCTTCATTGTTCGTCAGGATGGGGAAACAGAGGCAGCAGAAAAAGCTTGACGGAAATAATCAGCACTGTATAATACACGCCTCATTACCGGCACGGATTGCCGAGTACGAAAATGCCAGATTGGCATTCTTAGGGAAGAAAGTATAGACTATATATAAGCTCTGCATGGCGGAGCCAGTTCTTTAAAAATTGAGATCAAACAGCTTGTGTGGGTGCTTGCGTTGAAGGGCTATTTGCCAGATTTTTTGACGCGAGCAATTGCATTAGGTTGTGATTTGTTCGGCGTCAATTCAAATTTTAGCCAATCTAATTGGCTTGAAAGATTCAACTGAAGAGTTTGATCATGGCTCAGATTGAACGCTGGCGGCATGCTTAACACATGCAAGTCGGACGGCAGCAGCGCTTAAGCTTGCTTAGGCGGCTGGCGAGTGGCGGACGGGTGAGTAACGCGTAGGAATCTGGCCTCTAGAGGGGGATAACCCGGGGAAACTCGGGCTAATACCGCATATACTCTGAGGAGGAAAGCGGGGGACTTTCGGGCCTCGCGCTAGGGGATGAGCCTGCGTCCGATTAGCTAGTTGGTGGGGTAAGGGCCTACCAAGGCGACGATCGGTAGCTGGTCTGAGAGGACGATCAGCCACACTGGGACTGAGACACGGCCCAGACTCCTACGGGAGGCAGCAGTGGGGAATATTGGACAATGGGCGCAAGCCTGATCCAGCAATGCCGCGTGGGTGAAGAAGGCCTTCGGGTTGTAAAGCCCTTTCAGTGGGGAAGAAAAGCGGTGTGTGAATAGCGCATCGTATTGACGTTACCCACAGAAGAAGCACCGGCTAACTCCGTGCCAGCAGCCGCGGTAATACGGAGGGTGCGAGCGTTAATCGGAATTACTGGGCGTAAAGGGCGCGTAGGCGGCTTAGTAAGTTGGGTGTGAAAGCCCTGGGCTCAACCTGGGAATTGCACTTGATACTGCTGAGCTAGAGTGTGGTAGAGGGAGGCGGAATTTCCGGTGTAGCGGTGAAATGCGTAGATATCGGAAGGAACACCAGTGGCGAAGGCGGCCTCCTGGACCATAACTGACGCTGAGGTGCGAAAGCGTGGGGAGCGAACAGGATTAGATACCCTGGTAGTCCACGCCCTAAACGATGAGAACTAGACGTTGGGAGGGTAAGCCTTTCAGTGTTGTAGCCAACGCGATAAGTTCTCCGCCTGGGGAGTACGGCCGCAAGGTTGAAACTCAAATGAATTGACGGGGGCCCGCACAAGCGGTGGAGCATGTGGTTTAATTCGATGCAACGCGAAGAACCTTACCTGGTTTTGACATCCTCGGAACCCTGCAGAGATGCGGGGGTGCCTTCGGGAGCCGGGAGACAGGTGCTGCATGGCTGTCGTCAGCTCGTGTCGTGAGATGTTGGGTTAAGTCCCGCAACGAGCGCAACCCTTACCTCTAGTTGCCAGCGGTTAGGCCGGGCACTCTAGGGGGACTGCCGTTGACAAAACGGAGGAAGGTGGGGATGACGTCAAGTCATCATGGCCCTTATGGCCAGGGCTACACACGTGCTACAATGGCCGGTACAGAGGGTGGCCAAGCAGCGATGCGGAGCTAATCTCAGAAAGCCGGTCGTAGTCCGGATTGCAGTCTGCAACTCGACTGCATGAAGTCGGAATCGCTAGTAATCGCGGATCAGCAATGCCGCGGTGAATACGTTCCCGGGCCTTGTACACACCGCCCGTCACACCATGGGAGTTGGCTGCACCAGAAGTAGGTGGCTTAACCTTCGGGGGGGCGCTTACCACGGTGTGGTCAATGACTGGGGTGAAGTCGTAACAAGGTAGCCGTAGGGGAACCTGCGGCTGGATCACCTCCTTTACTGTAAAGCAGATAACCTAGCTTCGCGAGCATCCACATAAGCTGTTTGATCTAGATGTGATGATATTTAATTCGCTATCACTATAGGGTGGTAAGTAGTGCCTACTACGGTTAGTTTAGAGTAGGGACAAGCATTGGGCAGCCTAGATAGTGATAGGTTCATGTGGTTTTTAGATTTCACTGGGCGAAGCAGACTAAAGCGCATTCAATGGGGTATAAGCCCTCAAAAGCGTTGCTGTGGATGGCCGGGTTGAAACATGGTTGTTCCCGGAGTCAGAGTTTTTAGGCTAGGGCGAGTATCGGGTCTGTAGCTCAGTCGGTTAGAGCGCACCCCTGATAAGGGTGAGGTCGGTGGTTCGAATCCACCCAGACCCACCAAATTCGGCGTTCAGTAAATAGATGACTTAGGTGTTTGGGTGGCTGAGCGCTAATACAGCCTCAAAGGGGCCATAGCTCAGCTGGGAGAGCACCTGCTTTGCAAGCAGGGGGTCGGCGGTTCGATCCCGCCTGGCTCCACCAAGACGTGGAAGTTAGATTGATTAAAAAAGATTTTGGGCATCGTCAAAAAACGAGCATAGTTTTTAGGGCGCTGTCTGAATAAAGCAAGAGTTATAGTGTTATTCTCTTGCATGCTCTTTAAAAATGAGGGGAAGTGTAAAAGAAAGTTCAAGGCGAGGCAAGCGATGAGCTTGCGAGGTATGTTGGCATTGTTAGTATAGCCCAGGTTGTTTGGGGTTATATGGTCAAGTGAATAAGCGCATACGGTGGATGCCTTGGCGGTAGGAGGCGAAGAAGGACGTGGTAGTCTGCGAAAAGCTTCGGGGAGCCGGCAAACGGGCGATGATCCGGGGGTATCCGAATGGGGGAACCCACCTAGTTTAGGCTAGGTATCAGCTGTTGAATATATAGGCAGTTGAGGCGAACCTGGGGAACTGAACCATCTCAGTACCTAGAGGAAAAGAAATCAACCGAGATTCCCTGAGTAGCGGCGAGCGAAAGGGGAGCAGCCCAAAAGCCTGTAGGATTTTAGTGGAACGGATTGGAAAGTCCGGCCGTAGACGGTGATAGCCCGGTACGCGAAAGGGTTTTACAGGTGAAATTGAGTAGGGCGGGACACGTGTTATCCTGTCTGAAGAAGGGGGGCCCACCCTCCAAGGCTAAATACTCCCTACCGACCGATAGTGGACAAGTACCGTGAGGGAAAGGTGAAAAGAACCCCGTAGAGGGGAGTGAAAGAGAATCTGAAACCGTATGCGTACAAGCAGTGGGAGCCTCCTTAGGGGGGTGACTGCGTACCTTTTGTATAATGGGTCAGCGAGTTACTTTCAGTGGCGAGGTTAACCGAGAGGGGAGCCGAAGGGAAACCGAGTCTGAACAGGGCGAATGAGTCGCTGTGAGTAGACCCGAAACCGGGCGATCTAGCCATGGCCAGGGTGAAGGTGGGGTAATTCCCACTGGAGGCCCGAACCCACTGATGTTGAAAAATCAGGGGATGAGCTGTGGTTAGGAGTGAAAGGCTAAACAAGCTCGGAGATAGCTGGTTCTCCCCGAAAGCTATTTAGGTAGTGCCTCATGTATCACTCCTGGGGGTAGAGCACTGTTTCGGCTAGGGGGGCGTATAGTCTTACCAAACCGAGGCAAACTCCGAATACTGGGAAGTGAGAGCATGGGAGACACACGGTGGGTGAGAAGGTCCATCGTGGAGAGGGAAACAGCCCAGACCGTCAGCTAAGGTCCCGAAATTATCGCTAAGTGGGAAACGATGTGGGAAGGCGAAGACAGCCAGGAGGTTGGCTTAGAAGCAGCCATCCTTTAAAGAAAGCGTAATAGCTCACTGGTCGAGTCGGCCTGCGCGGAAGATGTACCGGGGCTAAAGCGATATACCGAAGCTGCGGGTGTTGGTCCTCTGCGGGGGATTGACGCGGTAGGGGAGCGTTCCGTAGGCTGTAGAAGGTGTGCTGAGAGGCATGCTGGAGGCATCGGAAGTGCGAATGCTGACATGAGTAACGATAAAGGGGGTGAGAGGCCCCCTCGCCGAAAGCCCAAGGGTTCCTGCGCAACGCTAATCGGCGCAGGGTGAGTCGGTCCCTAAGGCGAGGCCGAGAGGCGTAGTCGATGGGAAACCGGTTAATATTCCGGTACCTGACATAGCTGCGATGGGGTGACGGAGAAGGCTAGACTGGCCGGGGGTTGGAAGTCCCGGTTTAAGCGTGTAGGGAGCGTTCTTAGGCAAATCCGGGGGCGCATATTCCGAGGCGTGATGACGAGCTCTTATTTAAGGGCGAAGCAGTTGAGGCCCGGCTTCCAGGAAAAGCCTCTAAGCATCAGGTTATGTTAGACCGTACCCGAAACCGACACAGGTGGGCGGGGAGAGAATCCTCAGGCGCTTGAGAGAACTCGGGTGAAGGAACTCGGCAAATTAGCACCGTAACTTCGGGAGAAGGTGTGCCCCTGGTACGTGAAGGACTGAGCGTTTGGAGCGGAAGGGGGTTGCAGTGACCAGGTGGCTGCGACTGTTTATTAAAAACACAGCACTCTGCGAACTTGAAAGAGGAAGTATAGGGTGTGACGCCTGCCCGGTGCCGGAACGTTAAGTGATGGGGTTAGTCGCGAGGCGAAGCCCTTGAACGAAGCGCCGGTAAACGGCGGCCGTAACTATAACGGTCCTAAGGTAGCGAAATTCCTTGTCGGGTAAGTTCCGACCTGCACGAATGGCGTAACGATGGCCACACTGTCTCCACCCGAGGCTCAGTGAAATTGAAATTGCTGTGAAGATGCAGTGTACCTGCGGCAAGACGGAAAGACCCCGTGAACCTTTACTACAGCTTTGCACTGGACTTTGAACCTGCTTGTGTAGGATAGGTGGGAGGTGTTGAAGCCGGGACGCTAGTTTCGGTGGAGCCGACCTTGAAATACCACCCTGGCATGTTTGGAGTTCTAACCTAGGCCCGTTATCCGGGTTGGGGACAGTGCATGGTGGGTAGTTTGACTGGGGCGGTCTCCTCCCAAAGGGTAACGGAGGAGCGCGAAGGTACCCTCAGCGCGGTCGGAAATCGCGTAGTGAGTGCAAAGGCAAAAGGGTGCCTGACTGCGAGACGGACAGGTCGAGCAGGGTCGAAAGACGGTCTTAGTGATCCGGTGGTTCTTAGTGGAAGGGCCATCGCTCAACGGATAAAAGGTACTCCGGGGATAACAGGCTGATACCGCCCAAGAGTTCATATCGACGGCGGTGTTTGGCACCTCGATGTCGGCTCATCACATCCTGGGGCTGTAGCCGGTCCCAAGGGTATGGCTGTTCGCCATTTAAAGTGGTACGCGAGCTGGGTTTAGAACGTCGTGAGACAGTTCGGTCCCTATCTGCCGTAGGCGTTGGAGATTTGAGAGGGGCTGCTCCTAGTACGAGAGGACCGGAGTGGACGGACCTCTGGTGTTCCGGTTGTCACGCCAGTGGCATTGCCGGGTAGCTATGTCCGGAGGGGATAACCGCTGAAGGCATCTAAGCGGGAAGCCCTCCTCAAGATGAGATCTCCCAGGACCTGCGAGGTTCCTGAAGGGTTGTTGGAGACGACAACGTTGATAGGCGGGGTGTGGAAGCGCAGTAATGTGTGAAGCTAACCCGTACTAATGGCCCGTGAGGCTTGACCATATAACACCCAAGCAAGTTGGGTGGATTGCCAAAGAGAGAGCTTTAGAGAAGACTTCCCCGACGTAGAGAGAGCAAGTTTTTGCCTGGTGGCCATAGCGAGTAGGTCCCACCCGAACCCATACCGAACTCGGAAGTGAAACTACTCAGCGCCGATGATAGTGTGGGGTTGCCCATGTGAAAGTAGGTCACCGCCAGGCATCTTATCTGAGTAAAACCCCCGGCTGATATCCTCGGCCGGGGGTTTTCATTTTTGGGGGGGTATATATTTGTGTCGCGCCAGTTATTAATCCTTCGACATGCTAAATCCGCATGGGATACGGGGAGTCCTTCTGATTTTAAGCGCCCTCTGGCTAAGCGTGGAATCAGAGATGCACCGCGTCTAGGCTACTGGATGAAAACACATGATCTTAATCCAGGGTATGTGGTTAGCTCACCTGCACTACGTGCAAAACAAACCACTTACATGGTGGCTAGGGAGCTTAATATTCCCGAGAATAAAATTCATTGGGATGAGCGCATCTACGAAGCTGAGGTCCCTCTATTGTTGAGGGTCATTTCGGATTGTCCAACCTCGATTGACACTGTTTTGTTGGTCGGCCATAATCCTGGTTTAGAGAATTTACTTATCTTCCTCTGCGGTGAAAAATTGACAAGACCCGCAGCAGAGGGGAAGCGGTTTCCTACCGCTGCATTGGCTCAGTTAAAGCTTCCTGATGATTGGAGCTACTTAGAGGCTCAGGCAGGACAGTTGCTCTCTCTGATCCGACCTAAAGATATTGAAAAAAAATGAAACTAGCTTTATTAAGCAAAGAGTAGGCTGCCTTTCCCTAGGCAGCCAAGAGATCATTGCTTAATTCGCCCTTGTTTACTAGGTTGGGTGATGTGAGGTGCTGCTGCCCTCTGAGGAAGAGCCTTTTGTTTCTTCAGCAATCTGGTTAAGTTGCTTAATTTGATCAAACCCAAGACTTACTAGATTTAATCCAAAATCTCGAATAGTCGTGAAAAAACTTGGGATCTTGTAACCGAGATAGATTATTCCTGCTACCATTGCGATTGCAATCATGGCAGCAAGAAGGGTAGGTAGTCCTAGAAAACTCAAGGCATTAGATAAATGATAAATGCCAGCGAGAGGCAGAAGAAACAATGCCCCCACGTAGATGAACATGATGTAAGCATAGAATACTACAGCACTAAGCTGTATTAATCTTACTAGAGTTAAACTTAAGCATTTTATCATGGCTCTATATCAGTCATAATTATAGTTTATCTTCTGCTGCCCTAGGCGGCCTGTCTTTTAATAGTTAGCCCTACAATAAGCGCTTGTATAGCTAAATAATTACTTATAATTAAATTACTTGAGCATACGCTCCCCTAAAAGCTATTTTACTTGGAGGCCAAGCTTATCGTAAGCATTCGGATCTTACAATTTACGAATAAAATCCTGTTGGCAGAGCGGAACGGTGAGTTTGCACCGGGTAGCAGAGAAGCGGGTTGTTTGGATAAGCCCGCCAACTGGGGCGCTAGCTATTGACTCATTTCTCACCGGGGTCTAAGCGCCTGAATTTGACTTCGCCATCTTCCGGGCACTCCATGTTCTGGAAAATATTTTGGGTTGTTCTTAGCGTGTAGCGCTCTGCCTTCTAGTCATCAAATTTTTCTAGAATTTAATGACGTTATTATTATACCTGGGCAGCTATCTGGTGACTAGGGAGTTTTGAAATAATGCTATGGAATGTCGTGGCTCTAGCCTTAAGAGTACCTTATTGTTGCTATTTAGGACTAGAAACAACTCAAATTGTAAGCAAATGCGCTATAGTTAAGGTGGAAAACAGCGAAAACAGATTTGGGGACCCGAGAATTCTTATTTAGGGGCAGCTGATTTTTCAACAAATAAAAAAGAGGTTGCAAATTCCTATGAAAAAAACAACCAATGAGCCTAACCAGTTAAATAGAACGACTAATCAACTGAAAGGCTCTTTTAAAGAAGAAAAAAAACAACGCTCCCGTTTGGATATTGATGCGGTACAGAAAGCTTACAAACGCTATGCAGCCCTCTATGATGCCTGGTTTGGGCCGGTAATGCAACGGGGGCGCAAGGAGAGTATTGAAAAATTGAATTGCCAGCCAGGTGATAAGATCCTAGAAGTCGGTGTTGGGACTGGCCTTTCTTTGCCTTTATACCCTCCTTTTGTCCAGGTAACGGGGATTGATATTTCCCCCGAGATGCTAGGGCGAGCAGATACTCGGAAAAAGCGTTTAGGGTTGGAAAATGTGGTTGAGCTGCGGGTGATGGATGCCGAGTATATGGAATTTCCTGACAATAGTTTCGATAAGGTCACGGCAACCTATGTCGCTTCTGTAGTGCCCCATCCCGAGCGATTAGTCAATGAACTAAAACGTGTCTGCAAGCCGGACGGTGAGCTTTTTATTTTGAACCATTTTCAAAGTACCAATCCAGTGCTTGCTGGAATTGAACGTTTGCTTTCACCCCTTTCTCGATTTCTGGGATTTCATCCTGATCTTTGTTTGGATTCCTTTGTGAAAGAAACCGATCTGGAAGTGGTTGATATTACCTCTACTAATCTCTTTGGTTATTGGAAATTAGTGCGGGCACGAAATAATAAGCAATTGATCAATGCAACAGCAGAAGCAAAAGCGGTAGCTAAAGCGGCAGCTTCCTAATAGCTCCCAATAGATAGTTGCATGGAAGGGCAGGAAATAATGTGTTCTGGAGGGGCACGGAAACAGAGGGGCTAGAATTGATTCCAGTGACCTTTAGGATGATTTTTTAGATTCATTGAGAGGATTATAAAGGGCTAAATTGCAAGGGGGAAGAGAAATTTGCCTTCCCCCTTTATTAAGTGGGTTTTCTGAAATCCTAAAAATGGATACCTAAATAACCTCCAGCTGTCCAGTGGTCATTTTCGACGCCATTTGTTTCATCTGCGGCGAGATGGTAGCGACCATCTACCCCTACGTGAAATCCTCGAATAGGTTCATAATCGAGGCCTGCAGCGAACTGCACGCCAATATCAAGCACTGTGCCAGCGTCTGAAGGTGGGCTGATCACATGGAAGTCAAGACCTGCTGGAATAATCCAGGGTTGAAATTTTCCCCAGCCTGTGTATTTGAGCTTGGGCGAAGCACTGACAGTAAGCATGCTGAGGGTAACCCCCTCAGTACTGGTATTTTGAACGCCGAGTGCATTTGAGGCAACAGGCACTACGCGGAGGGCGTCATCTTTAGTGTCAAATTTTTTATACTCAATACCTAATTCTGCAAAGACTGAGGTGCTAGGCACTAGTCCCCAAACGTTATCGCTCAGGAAATAGTCGAATCCAGCGCCCACGTACCAGCCAGAATCATCATTATTTCTAATGCCGTTGGCCCCAAAAAAATCCGTAAAGACCTGACTACCGCGGTCGCTATTCAATTCGGTATAACCCCCCCGGAAGAAGAGCATGTTATACCCCAGGGGTTGGGCTTCGGATGGGCTAGTTCTTTCTACCACTGCCACTCGCTCTTCAAGTTGCTCTACCTGCTGTGCAGGTTCTTGAGCTTCTTCTCTAACCCGCGTTAGTTCTCTACGCAGCATCCGAAGCTCTTCTTCCATTTGCCGGACCCGTTCTTCCAATGTGGAGACAGATTGCCCCGCGAAAACCACAGTTGGAGAGAGTAATATAGCGCCAGCCAGGAAGGGAATGATCATTATTGCCCAAGTTTTAAATAATTTCCCATGGGATTGTTTCATGCCTACCTCTCTTACATGTTTTTAATATTTATAATATTTTTTATGGCATAAAATTCGCATAATGGGATCGGGCTAGAAAACCCTCATAAACCCCATGGTTAAAACCTAGGACAGGTTTCAAGATAAATCAATAGAACATGAAAAAAATATGCATGTTTTTTGACAGACTTCAAATTATTCGATTCATCTTCTTTTAATTTTCTCTAGATCATCGGCCTTTTTCTTAAACTTATTTTGGCGAGCGATAAAATAAGGGCACAAAGAGCATGCCAGCGGCGAAACCGCTTAGGTGCACCTCCCATGCCACGGTTTCTTGCTGGGCATTGGTAAATATTCCATATATAAGCTGCAGTCCATACCAGAATATAAGCACCCATTCTGCCGGTACTCGGCCCAGAGCAGGATAGAGGCCCCGTAGATAGATCACAACGATTCTGGAGTGGGGAAATAATCGGAGATAAGCACCTAATATTGCCGAGATGGCACCGCTTGCACCAATTATAGGGTTTTGAGAGGTAGGGTTGAGAAGGATATACGGCATTATTGATATAATTCCGCACAGAAAATAAAAAAGGATAAAGCGAACGTGTCCAGTGGCATCTTCGATTGTTTTTCCAAAGATCCAGAAAAATAGTAGATTACTGGCTAGGTGCCACACATCGGCGTGGAGAAACATGGAGGTGATGGGAGTGAGCTCAACGGGTATTGGACTGCCGACTAATTCCACTTTATGAAGAAAGAATATTGGAGTAACCGCAAAACTGTAGATAGCCCGAGCGGCTTCTTTTGGCTCCAATGAAAGTTCCCACCAAAAGACTAGGATACAAGTGACTATGAGGCCAATGGTAATGACCGGTCGAATCGAAGTTGGATTAGGGTTTCTTACTGGAAACATAGTGTCAAGTTATTTGAGGAAAAACAGATCCTTGTATCTTAGCTCAATATGAAGCTATTGGCTCTCGATACTTCGACGGAAGCCTGTTCTGCAGCGCTGCTGGTGGCAGATCACATCCATGAGCGTTTTGTGGTCACTCCTCAAGGGCATTCGGATCTTATTTTAAGTATGCTAGAGGCGTTATTGGCAGAAGCAGACATATCCCTGAACGCTGTTGATGCACTCGCTTTCGGCCAGGGTCCTGGGTCTTTTACTGGTGTACGGATTGGTGTGGGGGTGGCGCAAGGGATTGCTTTTGCCCATGACTTACCCGTATTGCCCGTTTCTTCTCTGGCAGCCCTAGCCCAGTCTTGTGGGGCAAAGAAGGTTCTGGCGGCTATCGATGCCCGGATGGGTGAAGTTTACTGGGGTGCCTATGAGCGAGGGGCGGATGGTCTGGTTAAATTGGCGGGAGTCGAGCAAGTCTGCGCTCCCGAGGTAGTTCCTTTGGTGGCAGGGGAGCGTTGGTTTGGAGCAGGTACCGGCTGGGGAGCTTATAAGGATAAGCTGTGCGAGCGTTTGGGAGGGATAGTGGCTGGCTGGGAGGCAGAATGCTATCCCCGCGCTAGCGCAACAGCCCAGCTAGGTGCTGCGGCTTTTGCCCGAAATGAAGCAGTGATGGCAGAACAGGCATTACCCGTCTATCTTCGGAATAATGTGGCGAAAAAACCTGTAAAGCCAGTATGAAGGATTATCTTATGGTACCGTAACAAAAGGGTACCTAAGAAGTCTTAAACAAATAAATTACTGTGTTATCAAAAATGTCATCTGTTTGAGGCGTATAGATAGTTCCATGCATGCAACCCTACCCTTATTGCAAGCCACGGATTTTCCAGCCCTGAGGCGTAAACATCTAGAAACATTGCAGGTTAACCTCGGTTATCGTTGCAACCAGCAGTGTGTCCATTGCCATGTCAGCGCTGGCCCGAAGCGTAAAGAAGTCATGGTTCGGGAAACCATTGAGCAAGTTGTGGCGTTTTTGCAAATCTCCAGCGTAACTGCCTTAGACCTTACCGGCGGAGCACCAGAGCTTAATCCCCACTTTCGAGATCTCGTCACCAGGGCGCGGAGTTTGGGAGTCCGAGTCATTGATCGTTGCAATCTCACTATTCTTGAGGAGCCGGGCCAGGAAGATTTAGGCGAATTCCTAGCCGCCCAGGGAGTAGAAGTGGTGGCTTCATTGCCTTGTTACTTGGAAGAGAATGTCAATCGGCAACGGGGCCGAGGGGTGTTTGAGACCAGCATCCAGGCTTTACAGAAGCTCAATCGTTTGGGTTATGGTGACAAGGCTTCAGGGCTGGTACTCAATCTCGTGTATAACCCCCAGGGTGCGACTTTACCGCCGCCCCAAAAGGGGCTAGAAGCGGAATATAAGCACCAGCTTTGTGAACGTTACGGGATTGTTTTTAACCATTTGTTTAGTTTGACTAATATGCCGATCCAGCGTTTTGGCAGCATGCTCGTTTCCAAGGGGCTGTTTAGAAAATATATGGCCCTGTTGCGAGAGGCTTACCAGGTAGAAAACCTAGAGTCGGTGATGTGTCGCAACCTTATTAGCGTTGATTGGCAAGGATATGTTTACGATTGCGATTTTAATCAGATGCTGGGTTTGCCGTTGGTCTATGCCGGCAAATCACCCATTCATCTTTCCCAACTCATGGAGTCGGGCACAAATTTAGAGGGCAATCCTATTGCCGTGGCCGATCATTGCTACGGTTGCAGCGCTGGACAGGGGAGCAGTTGCGGTGGCGCTTTAAGTTGATGGGATACCGGTAGGGACGAAAAGTCGATTACTTGAGCGACTATGCAGAAGAGGCAGTGCGGGATGTTGGAAGCGGGCTCAACGGAAGTGTGCACGGTTTTTATGCGAGAACTTTGAAGTCATTTTTATTCCTGATTTTGAAACGAAAAAGATGGCGTTGAAGGTTAAACGGAAGCTAAGAAAGAAATCGGTTCGCGCTATGTTAACGTGGTCCCATTATCGGTTTCGTCAGCGATTGTTATGGATGGCGAAAAAATGTGGGACCGTAGTCATTAGTACCGATGAGTCCTACACAAGTAAAACCGTTAATTGGACAGGTGAAGTCAATCATCAATTAGGTGGTGCGCGTGGGGTGAAAGGCTCGGACGGGAACAAGATGAAGCGCGACCACAATGGCGCTCTTGGGATTTATCTCAAGGGCTTTGTCGGATCGGACCTAGCAAATGCTAGCATTTGGTAGAGTTCCGCTACCAGAAAAGGATCAGTGCATAGATGTCGCAGCAAGCTAATGTGTTGGAACGGTATTCAGAAGGGGCTCAGGCGCACCAAACTGAGTTGTGCTGCGCAGTAGAGTATGATTCACGGTTGTTGCAGATACTGCCCCAGGAAATCATCGATAAGGACTATGGTTGTGGTGATCCTTCCCCCTATATTCGAGAAGGAGATGTCGTGCTCGATCTTGGCAGCGGTGGCGGTAAAATCTGCTATATGGCAGCGCAACTGGTGGGTGCCCAAGGGCGGGTGATAGGCCTAGACATGAACGACGATATGCTCGCCCTAGCCCAAAAATACCAAGCCGAGATGGCAGAACGGCTGGGTGGTGATCGGGTCGAATTTAAAAAGGGGTTGATCCAGGATCTGGCTTTAGACTTAGCCGCTGTAGATGCCTATTTGGCCGCAAACCCGGTGTCCAGGAGCCGAGATTTAGCCCGTCTAGAGGCTTTTAAGACCCAACAACGTAAGGAAAGTCCCCTAATCCCTGATGGTTCGGTGGATCTGGTCATTTCCAACTGCGTGCTGAATTTAGTGGATGATGGGGCAAAGGCGCAAATGGTTGCGGAAATCTTTCGGGTATTGCGTCCGGGCGGACGGGTGGCTATTTCCGATGTCATTAGCGATGAGGCCGTTCCCCAGCACTTACGTGATGATCCGAAATTGTGGTCCGGCTGTATTTCTGGGGCCTTCCAGGAGAAAGAATTCCTAGATGCTTTCCTGGCCGCGGGCTTTGTTGCGGTGAGCTACGATAAATGGGAGGCTGAACCTTGGCAGGTGGTGGAGGGCATCGAGTTTCGTTCGGCGACTCTGACTGCGGTTAAGCCTGAAGGCTCCGAATGCATGGATGTGGGCCAGGCAGTCATTTATAGGGGACCTTATACCCAAGTCTCTGATGAAGAAGGCCACGTTTTTCCGCGGGGAGAACGTATCGCGGTGTGTGAGCGCACCTTTCGGTTCCTGACTACCGGTCCTTATAAGGATGATTTTATTGGGATTTCGCCGGCCGTCCCCCAGGAACCGGTGACCTGGTGTGCGCCTGCGGGGACTCGGCGCCCACCACAAGAAACCAAAGGCGGGATCCACCGGGGAGGTTCCTGGGTAGAATCAGGTTGTTGTAGCTAAAAGCCCTGGGCCGCAAACGCCAAAAATGATGGCCTATTTAGTTGCTAACAGCAAGGTTTAACAGCGCTTTGAGTTCATAGAGTTTCTTTAAGGCTTGCCGGGGACTGAGCTCGTCTGGGTCCAAATCCTGTAAGATCTGAACAACAGGATGATCCGCAGGTGTTGCAAATAGGTCGAGTTGGGCTTCGCCCCCATCGGCCGGCTTTTGCCGGGCGTGATTCTCTAATTCCACGAGCCGTTGCTGCGCTTGGGCAATGACTTCCTGGGGAACGCCAGCCAATGCGGCCACTTGGAGGCCATAGCTTTGGTTGGCAGGACCCTCTTTCACTGCATGGAGAAAAACAATACGTTCCTTATGCTCAGTTGCTGTGAGATGAAGGTTAGCCACCCCAGGAAAATGCTCAGGGAGGCTAGTCAGTTCAAAATAATGGGTTGCAAATAGAGTCAGGGAATGCACCGTGCAGGCAAGGTGGGAAGCCACGGCCCAGGCCAGGGATAGACCGTCGAAAGTGCTTGTGCCCCGGCCTATTTCATCCATCAGCACTAAGCTGTGCTCGGTGGCATTATGTAGAATGTTGGCGGTCTCAGTCATTTCCACCATAAAAGTGGAGCGTCCCCCGGCAAGATCATCGGCGGCGCCGATGCGGGTGAACATTCGGTCAATAGGGCCAATCACCGCGCAGCGGGCTGGAACAAAGCTGCCAATATGGGCGAGTAGGACAATTAAGGCCGTTTGGCGCATGTAAGTGGATTTTCCCCCCATATTAGGACCAGTAATGATTAACATCTGTCGTTCTTCATGGAGGGTTAGATCATTGGGCACAAAAGGGGCCTCCATAGTTTGCTCTACCACTGGGTGGCGGCCCCCTTCGATCCGGATCCCCGGCTGATCGCTCAACACGGGGGCCACATATTCCAGGGTTTCGGCCCGTTCAGCCAGGTTATTCAGCACATCCAATTCCGCCAAGGCACTGGCACAAACCTGTAAAGCCGGGAGCGGATTGGCCAATTGCTCAAGCAATTCTTCATAAAGGGCTTTTTCCCGCGCCAGCGCCCGTTCTCGGGCACTTAACACCTTATCCTCAAAGCCTTTCAGTTCCGGGGTGATATAGCGTTCAGCCCCCTTTAAGGTCTGGCGGCGAGTATAGTCAGGAGGGGCTTTATGGGCTTGAGTGCGAGGGATCTCAATATAGTAGCCATGGATCTTATTATAGCCTACCTTAAGGGTCGACAGTCCTGTGCGCTCCCGTTCCCGTTGCTCCAGTTCCACTAAAAACTGCCCGGCGTTGTCACTCAGATGCCGCAACTCATCCAGTTTAGAGTCGAAGCCGGGGGCAATCACTCCTCCCTCTTGGATGAGTACCGGAGGATTTTCGCAGATGGCTCGTTGCAGCAGCTGATAGAGTTCTGGAAAGGGGCCTAGATCCTGCCGCAGTAACTGAAGCTGGGGACTATCGAGGGGGAATAGGGGGGCTTGAATTTCAGGTAATAATCCCAGAGACTGGCGTAATTGAACAAGATCTCGTGGGCGGGCTGAACGCAAGGCTACCCGGGAGAGAATTCGCTCAATATCGCCAATTCCCCGAAGTAGCTTTTGTAGAGCAGCACTCAATCCTGTTTCCAGGAGGGTGGCGATCGCCTGTTGACGCTGCTTGAGTAGAGTTTGGTCCCGCAGGGGCCGATGGAGATAGCGCCGTAGCAGGCGGCTGCCCATAGCGGTTGCCGTTCGGTCCAGCACTGCAATCAGGGTATGGCTGGAATGACCACTCAAGCTTTCTTCTAATTCCAGGTTGCGCCGCGTGCTGGGATCAAGGATAACGCTAGTTTCCTGGGACTCTACCTGGAGTTTTTGGATATGGGGAAGCCGAGTCCGCTGGGTATCGTGGAGATATTGCAGCAGGCATCCTGCAGCGGCGATAGCGGTTTTTAGGTCCTCGCAGCCAAAGCCGGCTAGATCCTGGGTCCCGAATTGCTGGCAAAGTTGGCGTTGGGCGCTCTCCGTATCAAAATACCAGGGAGGTAAAGGCCGTGCCACCGGAGCTGCTTGAGGATCGGCCAGGGTGAGCGTTAGCTCCTCGCTGACCAAAAGTTCCGCCGGACGGATGCGGGCCAGTTCGCTGGCGGCTGCTGCTTCGTTATCCACTTCTAGAATGCTAAAACGCCCGCTACAAAGATCAAGCACGGCAAATCCAAAAACCTCTCCTTGCCGCTGGAGAGCGGCAAGCAAATTATCCTGGCGGGCCTCCAACAGGACTTCATCGGTTACTGTTCCCGGGGTAACCACCCGCACTACCTGGCGTTCTATAGGACCTTTGCTTTTGGCGGGGTCACCTATCTGCTCACAGATGGCCACTGACTCTCCCTGACGGACTAGTTTTACCAAATAGGAATCGAGGGCATGGTAGGGGATTCCCGCCATGGGAATGGGGGCGCCCGCTGACTGGCCACGGCTAGTGAGGGCAATATCCAGTAGTTCTGCCGCACGTCGAGCGTCCTCATAGAACAGCTCATAGAAGTCACCCATACGGTAAAGTAGAAGGGTGTGGGGATAGTCTGCCTTAATCCGCAGGTACTGTTGCATCATGGGAGTATGGGGTTTTTGCAGGCCATTCGCTGACATAGACAGACCTTTGCAGTCGGTAGTGAGTTGGCAAATATCGCTGAATTAAAGATTCCGCCTCTTGGGCAGGGGCAGATTAAAATCTCAGTTTGCGGGAAGAAATTTATTGGATATTGTTGTTATAGCGGCATTGATTATAGCAAGCATATCCTGGACGATAGCAAGCACTTGTTAGGGAGTAGCGGCGACCGTATTTTGGCGACTAGCCTTAGATCATGTCATCGCAGGACATTTGCTAGATAGATTGGTATAACTATCTTTGAAATGAAGCTAAAGATGTTACCCCAGCAGCTTGGAAAGGTCTTACAAGCACGCGGCTTGAAGGTGGTCACTGCCGAGTCTTGCACGGGTGGATGGGTAGCAAAGGCCATCACCGATATTGCCGGGAGTTCAGCTTGGTTTGAACGGGGTTTTGTGACCTATAGCAATGAAGCTAAACAGGAGATGCTTGAAGTTAGCACGGAAACGCTGGTGCATTTTGGCGCGGTAAGCGAAGCCACTGTCAAGGAAATGGCAAGGGAGGCGTTGGCTCACAGTCGTGCCGGGATCAGCGTTGCCGTCAGCGGGATTGCCGGACCCGGGGGGGGATCTCCAGAAAAGCCCGTCGGAACGGTCTGGTTTGCTTGGGCATTGAAGACGGGGGGCGAGTGGACCGCTCGGGAAGGTTTTCCAGGGGACCGCAATGCGGTGCGGCAGCAATCAGTGGAGCGGGCTTTGCGAGGGTTATTGGATGTCCTTGAACAGTCCAACTGAAACCCAGCGTTTGTTTTTTGCCCTCTGGCCTGAACAGGCGTTGCAGGAGTCCTTGGCTCGAATTGCCCGGCAGGTATTGGGTAAGCAGGGGAAACGGGTTCGCCCTGAGAATCTGCACTTGACTTTGGTTTTTTTGGGGAGTATGACGGCGCAACAGCGTGCCTGTGCCGAAGCGGTGGCCGATACTATTGTGGGGAGCCCCTTTACGCTACAGCTGGAGCAGATAGGGCATTGGCCCCGCCCACGGGTAGTTTGGTGTGCTGCCGAGGAGACGCCGGAGCCCTTGATAGAGCTGGTGAAACAATTGAATCAAGGGCTGACGGCATGTGGTTATCAGCCCGAGACTCGGCCTTACCGGGCCCATATGACTCTGGCGCGTAAGGTGGCCGGGCGTTTTCCCACCACTCGGGTGGCGCCCCTGGTCTGGCAGGTTGACCATTTTTGTCTGGTGCAGTCAGTGACCCATCCTAGTGGGGTTCAGTACCAAGTGTTGCGTACTTGGCCTTTAGTGATATGAACCAATTAATTCGCTACCCGCGGACTAGGATGTCCTAGCCAGACTATGGGATAATTTTTATTTAAAGGCATAGGCTTGTACGCTGCGAAAAATTAGAGGTCAAGCAATGGACGAAAACCGGAAAAAAGCGCTGGGAGCTGCCCTTTCACAGATTGAGAAGCAATTTGGCAAAGGCGCGGTAATGCGTCTCGGTGATGCTAACACCGTACGCGGGGTCGAGGTGATCTCTACCGGCTCTCTAGGGCTTGATATTGCCCTCGGGGTGGGAGGGTTGCCACGAGGCCGTGTGGTTGAAATCTTTGGGCCAGAGGCCTCAGGCAAGACGACTTTAGCGCTACAAGTCGTCGCAGAAGCTCAGAAGGTGGGAGGGACGGCGGCTTTTGTGGACGCTGAACACGCCCTGGATCCTCAGTATGCTGAGAAATTGGGGGTTAATGTTGATGACCTTCTTGTTTCCCAACCGGATACGGGGGAGCAAGCGCTAGAGATTGCCGATATGTTGGTCCGTTCAGGGGCAGTGGATGTGGTTGTGATAGACTCGGTAGCCGCTTTGACTCCCAAAGCGGAGATTGAGGGGGAAATGGGCGACTCCCATGTAGGCTTGCAAGCCAGGTTGATGTCTCAGGCCCTGCGCAAACTTACCGCGAATATCAAGCGCTCCAATACACTGGTTGTCTTTATTAACCAGATTCGAATGAAAATTGGGGTGATGTTTGGTAGCCCGGAGACGACCACCGGTGGTAATGCGCTCAAATTTTATGCTTCTGTGCGTTTGGATATTCGTCGAGTGGGTTCCCTCAAAAAAGGGGAGGAGATCGTTGGTAACGAAACCCGGGTGAAGATTGTTAAGAACAAGGTGGCGCCGCCTTTCAAACAGATCTCCTTCGACATCCTTTATGGGAGCGGAGTTTCTCGGGAAGGAGAGATTATCGATCTGGGTGTTCAGGAAGGGCTTGTCCAAAAGACAGGCGCTTGGTACAGCTATAATGGGGATCGGATTGGTCAAGGCAGGGATAATGTGCGTCAATTTCTCAAGGAACACCAAGAACTCGCCCAGGGCATTGAAGCCAGTATCCGGGAGAAGCTCTTGCCGAGCAAAGCGGCATTGGCAGAGGCCGAGGAGGTAGAAGCCTGACTGTTCATATGGGCGATAATGGTGCAGTAAAAGTTCGAAGCCTAATGTTGGAGATGCTGGCGCGGCGGGAGCACTCCAGTTGGGAATTACAACGTAAACTTACCGTCCGGGGATATCAAGCTAATTTAATTGAGGCCGTGCTGGCAGAGCTTGGGCGGGATAACTTACAAAGCGATCAACGCTTTGCCGAAAGTTATATTCGTTCGCGGGCGGAACGTGGTTTTGGACCCCGCCGTATCGCGGCCGAACTCAAGGAGCGGGGTATCAGCGAGGCCTTGATTGCCGATGGCCTCATTCAGGAAAGAAATTGGGATAGCCAAGCGATGAAAGCCCGGAGCAAGCGCTTTGGACAAGCACTTCCCAGCAGTTTTGGGGAACGGGCCCGGCAGATGCGTTTTCTGCAGTACCGGGGATTTACCCAGGAACAGATTAATCGCGCGTTAAGCGGAATAGATGACTGAGGCGCTTAGCCTAAGCAATCGATCATGAAAAGCAGTGCTGAACTTCGAAAAATATTCCTCGATTATTTTCGCCACCAGGGCCATGAGATTGTCCCCAGTAGTCCCTTAGTCCCCGCTAATGATCCGACGTTGCTTTTCACCAATGCGGGCATGGTTCAGTTCAAAGATGTTTTCCTGGGTCGAGAAACCCGCGCTTATCGCCGCGCTGCCAGTGCCCAGCGTTGTGTCCGTGCCGGGGGCAAGCATAATGACCTTGAAAATGTGGGGTATACTGCTCGCCATCATACCTTTTTTGAGATGCTGGGCAATTTCAGTTTTGGGGACTACTTTAAGCGCGAGGCCATTGGCTATGGGTGGGCGTTGTTGACCGAAGTGCTGAAGTTACCACCTGAGCGGTTGTGGATTACGGTTTTTGAGGATGATGATGAAGCGGCCAATATTTGGTTAAAGGAGATTGGCGTTAGCCCTGAGCGCTTTGCCCGCTGTGGTGCCGAAGACAACTTCTGGTCCATGGGAGATACGGGACCCTGTGGCCCTTCTTCGGAGATCTTCTATGATCACGGATCTGGCATTGCGGGAGGTCCTCCTGGTAGCCCGGAGCAGGAGGGTGACCGGTATACTGAGATTTGGAATCTGGTTTTCATGCAGTATGACCGGAATAAGGAAGGCCACCTTTCCCCCTTGCCCAAGCCTTCCGTTGATACGGGGATGGGTTTGGAACGGTTGGCGGCAGTGATGCAAGGAGTCCATGATAATTACGACATCGATTTGTTCCGTAATTTAATCACCGCGATTACTGCCCTTTCGGGCATTCAAAACCAAGAGCCGACCTCCTTGCGAGTGATTGCCGACCATATTCGCTCCTGTGCCTTTTTGATTGTTGATGGCGTGCAGCCCTCCAATGAGGGGCGAGGTTATGTCCTGCGCCGCATCATCCGCCGAGCCATTCGGCATGGGCACAAGCTAGGCTTACGTGACCCTTTCTTCTATCAGTTAGTGCAGCCGTTGGCCGTAGAAATGGGGGAAGCCTATCCTGAGTTGCCCCAGGCCCAGAGCCGAGTAGAGCGGATGCTGAAATTGGAAGAGGAACGTTTTAATGAGACGTTAGACCAGGGACTCAAAATTCTGGAGCAAGATATTGAGAATCTATCGGGTCAGGTGATTCCTGGGGAAACGGTATTTCGGCTCTACGATACTTTTGGTTTCCCTGTGGATTTGACTGCCGATATTGCTCGGGAGCGAGGCCTTACGCTGGATATGAGGGGGTTTGAGCACGCCATGGCCAAGCAGCGTGAGCGGGCCCGCGCCGCTAGTCGCTTCAAGATCGAGTATGGACCTGACCTCCAGCTAGATCTGGAAACAGAATTTATTGGTTACGAGCATCTGCGTGGTGAAGGCCAAGTGACCGCCCTATTCCGGGTGGCTGAGACCACAGAGGCTGTGGAACAACTAAGCGCCGGTGAAAAGGGAATTGTGGTGCTTGACCGGACCCCGTTCTATGCTGAAGCGGGCGGGCAAGTGGGAGACCAGGGAACGTTGCGTGCTCCCGGTGGATTATTCAATGTGACGGATACCCAGAAGCAGGGAGCCGCATATGCGCACCTAGGCGAAGTCCGCTTAGGCGAGCTACGGGTTGGCGACTTAATTCAAGCCGAAGTGGAGCGAGCACACCGGGCTCCCACGAGGCTTAACCATTCGGCCACGCATCTTCTACATGCGTCGCTGCGGCAGGTACTGGGGGAGCACGTCGCCCAGAAAGGCTCTCTAGTGACTGCCGATCGGCTGCGATTTGATTTTTCCCATTTCGAAGCGCTAGAACCAGAACAGTTGCGTCAAATTGAGCGCTTGGTCAATGCCCAAATTAGGGCAGATTTACCGGTAGAAACGCAGATTATGCCTCTGCAGGAGGCTCTGGATGCTGGAGTTGTGGCCTTGTTTGGTGAAAAATACGGCGAGCAAGTGCGGGTTTTGCGCATGGGAAATTTCTCTGTAGAGTTGTGTGGAGGTACCCATGTGGATCGTACCGGCAATATTGGTCTCTTTAAGATTATTAATGAAACGGGTATTGCTGCCGGAATTCGCCGGATTGAGGCGGTTACCGGGGAAGCGGCGCTACGCTGGGTAGAAGAGAATGAGGCCCGCTTGGAAGCGGTTGCAGGTCTACTCAAGGCCTCGCGGGAGTCGGTGATTGACAAGCTTGAATTGTTGCAGCAGCAGGCCCGTCAGCAGGAGAAGGAAATACAGAGTCTCAAGGCTCGGCTGGCCAGCGCGGGAGGGTCGGATCTAAGTGCTCAGGCCCAAGAAATCCAAGGTGTTAAAGTTTTGGCAGCCCGGATTGACGGGGTCGATATCAAAACCTTGCGTAATACGGCCGATCAACTCAAAAGTAAGCTTGCCACCGCCGCCATTGTGCTAGGTACAGTGGTGGAAGGTAAGGTGGTTTTGATTGCAGGGGTGACTAAAAATGCCATTAACCAGATTAAGGCTGGAGATCTGGTTAACTTTGTAGCTGAACAGGTGGGAGGCCGAGGTGGGGGGCGCCCGGATATGGCCCAGGCAGGGGGTAAGGATCCAGATAAGTTGGATGCCGCCCTTAAATCAGTTCCGGAGTGGGTAGAGAGTCATCTAAAATCTAAAGGGCAGTAAACCCTAACCCTTTTATTTGAGGCCTTCTAGGGGATGATCTTTGGGGTAAATTAATAACTATTCGTTATATTGAGGTAAATGACTTTAATTGTTCAAAAATTTGGTGGTACCTCCGTCGGGACTCTCGAGCGCATCGAGGCGGTTGCTGAGAAACTTGTAGCGTCCCGGCGGAAAGGGCAGGACCTCGTTGTGGTGGTCTCGGCCATGAGTGGTGAGACTAACCGCTTGTTGGCTTTGGCTCATGAGATTGATCCTCAGCCCAATCCCCGAGAGTTAGATGTTCTGCTTTCTACGGGTGAGCAGGTGACCATTGCTTTGCTAAGCATCGCCATTGAACAGCGCGGTATTCCAGCCCGCTCCTATACCGGGGCCCAGGTACATATCCGCACCGATAGCGCCTATAACAAAGCACGTATCCAGGAAGTTGATGCCAAACGTATCCGCGATGACTTAAGCCATGGGCGAATCGTGGTTGTGGCTGGTTTTCAAGGGGTGGATGAAAAAGGCAATATTACTACCCTGGGGCGGGGAGGTTCAGATACGACTGCGGTGGCCCTGACAGCAGCTCTTGGAGCAGATGAGTGCCAAATTTATACCGATGTCGACGGCGTTTACACGACCGACCCCCGGGTAGTTCCTGAAGCCCGGCGGTTAGATCATCTGACCTACGAAGAAATGCTTGAACTGGCTAGTCTCGGTGCCAAGGTTTTGCAGATTCGTTCAGTTGAGTTTGCTAGTAAATACCAGGTACCCTTGAGGGTATTGTCATCATTTGAAAGCGGGGAGGGTACTCTGATTACAGCCGAGGTAGAGGGAATGGAAGAGCCGCTAATTTCTGGAATTGCCTTCAATCGCGATGAAGCTAAGTTAACTATTCTTGGAGTCCCCGACAAGCCAGGGGTTGCCTATCATATTCTTGGCCCTATCTCTGATGCCAACATTGGGGTGGATATGATCATTCAAAATGTGGGCCGGGATGGTACGACAGATTTTACCTTTACAGTACATCGTAATGATTACCGTAAAGCCCTTGAGATCTTGCGCGAAGCTTCCCGGAATCTGGGCGCTCGTGAGGTAAGGGGGGATGATAAGATTGCGAAGATTTCGGTGGTAGGGGTAGGCATGCGCTCCCATGCTGGCATTGCCAGCACTATGTTTCACACTTTAGCGCAAGAAGGTATTAATATTCAGATGATTTCAACCTCTGAGATTAAAATTTCAGTGGTTGTCGATGAAAAATACCTAGAACTTGGGGTACGGGCCCTGCATTCGGCATTTGAATTGGAAAAGACACCAGGTAGAATACCCTCATCCCTTTAAGGATAGTTTCATGGTCTAATATAAGTGAGTCAAATTGGTTTAGAGAGAAACTATTCAAACATAACGCTATATATTACAATTTGGTAAAAGCATAATAACAGCGTGTGCAGCAGGTAGGGAGGCGCGACACGAGCAGAAAAGCGGGATATAAGTTATTAGGCAAGAACCCTATTATGCCTAGTCCATCATCCCGGTATGGAGGCTGCGAAACCATGGACCCACTCGAGTGGGCCCATTTTTGAGAAGAGGAGAAGGGACCTATGTTAATTTTGACTCGACGCGTCGGCGAAGCCCTGATGATTGGGGATCACGTCACGGTAACTGTGCTAGGTGTAAAGGGCAACCAGGTGCGGATTGGCGTGACAGCGCCAAAAGAAGTTACTGTCCACCGGGAAGAGATTTATGCGCGTATCCAGCGCGAGAAGGAACAGGCTAATGGTAAGGGGCAAGCTACCGAGTCAGAGCTCACAGAAGCGGCACTCCAGGCTACACCCGCTATTTCTGGAGGCAGTGAATAACTGTTATCATTGATACTTAAAGTTAAAGGTAGATTTTTTCCGGAGAGATGGCCGAGAGGCTGAAGGCGCTCCCCTGCTAAGGGAGTATGGGGTTAGTAGCTCCATCGAGGGTTCGAATCCCTCTCTCTCCGCCATTTTTAGCGTAGTTATGATAATATTTCATACTGCGCAGTTGCGCTGTTGAAGTCGCTTGCGAATATGGCGAGTTAGGCGAATCCAGCGCGAGGTTTTTTTTAGCCTTGATCAGCGTAGGGCTTGCGTATTGAAATTTTTTTCAAATTCCGCATAATAAGCTCTTTGTTTCGCGCGCCCGTAGCTCAGTTGGATAGAGTACCTGGCTACGAACTAGGGGGTCGGAGGTTCGAATCCTTCCGGGCGCGCCATAATTCATAGCTAAAACAACACATTACACCATTATTGTTGAGGGATTATTTTCCTCAAAATAGTTAATGTGGACGTTTTGCGAACGCCCCAGTCCTCAATTCTCCGTACCGCATCTATAAGTTCGGCTAATTCCGGTGCAGAATAATGGGTGGTGATGTCCTTGTTCCGGTGACCGAGCAACATTTTCCGGGTTTCTAGCGGGGCACCGGCGGCCCGCAACCTGCGCCCAAAGGTGTGTTTGAGGTCGTGCACCCGGACATGCTCGCTCAAGGGCCTGCCTGAGGCCATCGAGGCGGTGTTTCCACAGGCCCAGGTTCAGCTGTGCATCGTGCACAAGGTGCGCGGCTCGCTGAAGTATGTCCCCTGGAAACAGCGCCGGGCCGTGGCGGCCGACCTGCGGGCCATCTATGGCGCCGCGACCCTGGCCGAGGCCGAACAGGCCCTAGAGCGCTTCTCAGCGCGTTGGGATGAGACATGTCCGGCCATCAGCCCCAGTTGGCGGGCCGATTGGTCACGGCTGACGGTCTTCTTTGATTACCCACCCCAGATCCGGCGAGCCATTTATACCACCAACGCCATCGAATCCTTGAACTATTCACTACGAAAAGTCTTGAAAAACCGGGGCGCTTTTCCCACGGATGAAGCCATTTTCAAGGTGCTCTATCTGGCCCTGAACAATATCACCAAAAAATGGACTCAACCCATTCGGGACTGGAAGGCCGCCCTCAATCAATTCGTCATCCTCTTCGCTGAGCGGATGCCCAAGTGAAAATTAGTTACACAAAAAACTTGACACCCTCTATTCCGAATATTTCTTGTCTGATTTCTTCGTTAGCGGTATTCATCAACACACCCCCAACATATCCGGCCTATAGCCGTTGATCCGCTCCCTAAGGTCATGTTCGGCTTCTCTATCGGGCTCCTTGTCCTGCATTTCTTCCTCATCAACCATGGCCTCATGCAATTGGCCCAGGATGTAGCTTCCGAAAAGCGTGGGAATCTCAGCTAGATTAGCCAGTTGCTCAACGCTTAAGTCGCCCAACACGCCGTACACTAGGGCGGGATTCTCCCGCATCCACTGCTGGAGTTTTCTAGCTTCCTGGTAGGGCACTAATCGAGATTGCTGCTCCTGTAGCGTGGCGCATTTGTTGGCCAAATGCACAGCGCAATAGGACTCTTTCATGGCATGCATATTCCTTTGGCGGGCTTCGCTCAGTCCCTCGGAGAGGAGCCGTTGGATTCTTTCGTTTCGGGTTTTGGTTGACATAAATCTGCCTCCATGTCTTGCAGTAACTTTTTCATGCGCTGGATGTGCAGCGTCATGGCATTTTGTGTCATCACCAAACGGGCCGCCAAGCAGCCGATCATGGCCTCGCTATTGGGGTTAAGCTCGCGGGCCTCATGGATGACTTGTTTGCATCGTTGCTTGAAAGTGGGTGAGCCTTCTTTTTCCATTGTTTTTCTTTTCGTGCACTCCCCTGGGTGTTTGGTTAGTGGGGGTTGCGGGTTAATCAGCGTGTTCTTGCCTGCGTGTCTGCGAATTTCTACGCCGCCGCAACCTAAACGCTTTGCCCTTAATGTGTCCCCTGTGGGGCATTTGGGGCGTCGATGGGGAGAGATTACAACCAATAGTTGCCTAATGTAAAAAACAGATAGTTGTATTTTTTTGGAAAGCGACAACCATCCCTCAGCCACTGCCGTAGGGGTAGCTAGTGAATATTTAGCAGGACATTGGCGGGCTCCCTCTAGCCGTTGTCGGGCCGGAAAGGGAGGGGGGTTAGCACTTATTATCTCTTTAGGTGATATTTTTATTGAATATATTATCACTTAATAAGATAATAAAGGCATGTACACAGTGATTTATGAAAAATCAGCGCGAAAAATCTTGCAGCGCATGCCTCGGGAGATGGCTATAAAAATAAATGAGGCATTTAAAAAGCTAGCGCTTGATCCGGCGCGGACGGATGTAGATATCAAGCCGATGATTGGGCGCGAGGGTTATCGTTTAAAGATGGGCGGCTGGAGGGCTATCTACCATATAGATAGAAACCGTCTGATAATATCAGTGATAAAGATTGGGCCGAGAGGAGATGTCTACAAATGACTGCTCAAGTAATTAAACGAGGTGAAAGGCCGGAATGGGCCGTTATCCCATACGAAGAATATTTGGAATTGCTGGAAAAAGCAGAAATGGTAGAAGATACCATTGCTCTTGAACGGGCGATTGCTGCGCCCGATGATGAGGGTGTGCCACAGGATATTGTCGAGAGGCTCTTAGAAGGCGAGAACCCGATCAAGGTATGGCGAACCTATCGCGGCCTGACCCAACACGATCTGGCGGAGCAAGCAGGATTAAGCCAGTCCTATCTAGCGATGATGGAGAAAGGAGAAAGGGAGGGGACTGTCAAAGCGCTCAAGCGGATCGCTAAGGCGCTCAACGTTGATATCGACGATCTTGTGGATATGCATGACGAGGAGCCCGCGTAAAGCGGGCTAAAAACGCAGTACAATTTTTATGCGGCTTGTTTCACTAAATGTTCTGCGGCAGATCTAGCATTTTCAGTCCTGAAAAAATGAATGCCTTCAAAGCGGGCTATTTCATCTACCAACTCAATAGCTTCTTTTAAGCCGTGTTTCCGCACCCTGATGAGTAGACAAAAGGATTTTTAGCCTCCAAATTAGCTTTTCTATTTTAGCTGAGCCAAGGGAGGAAGGGGGCATGGCCGAAGCATACCAGAGCCAGACTTTAGACCATTTAGGGTTAGTGGCCTCAATGTTTGATGAATTGGGTCTGGGCGAGGGTTTGGATGAACAGATCCCGCAGGATCGAGAGCAGCGAAAAGTCTCGGTAGGTCAAGCGGTGAAAGCCCTGGTGCTCAATGGGCTAGGGTTTGTTAATCAACGGCTTTATCTGGTGCCGCGTTTTTTTGAGAACAAGCCTACCGAGCGACTGATGGGTCCGGGGGTGGAACCGGCCCATTTAAATGACGACACCCTGGGACGTGCCTTGGACACATTGTATGCCCATGATGTGACCGCTCTGTATGCGGTACTGAGTGCTCAGGCGGCAAAGCGGCTAGGATTAGAGGGCCGCTTTGGGCAGCTGGATAGCACGAGTTTTCATGTCGATGGAGACTATAACAGCGCCGAGGAACCGCAAGCCAGGGTCATTCATATTACCCGGGGCTACAGCCGTGATCACCGCCCCGACCTTAATCAAGTGGTGCTGAACTTGATGACCGAACACCAGGCAGGATTACCCCTTTTCATGCAGCCGCTCAATGGCAACAGCGAAGATAAGGCCCAGTTTAAGCAAGTGGTCGAAGCCCACCTAGAGCAACTTTGCCAGGCCAGCCCCCTTGAATACCTGGTCGCCGATAGTGCCTTGTACACCCAAGCCACGCTCCAAAGTCTGGGTGAGCGCAAGTGGATCACCCGGGTGCCCGCCACCTTGAAAGAAGCACAGAGGGTGCTGACCTCCACCCCCTCAGAGCCCATGAACGTCCTGGATGAGGATTATCGCTACCAAGAACGGGTCTCCACCTACGCCGACATCGAACAGCGTTGGTTGCTGGTCGAATCCACGCCGGCCCGCCAGCGGGCACTGAAGACCGTTAACCGCCAGGTGTTGAAAGAAAGCGGCAAAGAAGCCCAGGATTTCCAGCGCCTTTGCCAACAAACGTTTGCCTGCTCCAGCGATGCCCAACAGGCGCTCGAACAGTTTCAAGCCACCCTCAAGTTCACCACCGTAGAGGAAGGCGCCGTTGAAGCGCTTCCCGCTTATGACAAGCCAGGACGACCGGCGACCGGACAACCTCCCACCACGGTCCGCTTTCGCCTGCGCGGAGCACTGGCCTCAGCTCCCCAGACCCGCGAAGCGCTGCTCACCCGCAAAAGTCGCTTTATTGTGGCCACCAACGAACTCGATGCCCACCAACTCCCACCGGCTGAACTGCTGACCGCTTACAAGCAACAGAGCCAAGTAGAGCGTGGCTTTCGCTTTATGAAGGACCCCTTGTTTCTCGCCTCTTCGCTGTTTCTCAAATCCCCTCAGCGTATTATGGCCCTGATGATGGTCATGACCTTGTCTCTGCTCGTCTACGCCGCCCTGGAGTATCGGATGCGCCAGGCCCTCACCCAACATCAACAGACTTTCCCCGACCAAAAAGGTCAACCCACTTCCAAACCTACTGCCCGTTGGGTCTTTCAGTGCTTTGTCGGCATCCATGTATTAATTGTGCAACAGAGCCAGACCTACGTCCTCAATCTCCACGACCACCACCGAGGCCTCTTGGCGATCTTAGGTCCCCCTTATGAAACCCTTTATTCTTGAAAATCCACTATAGGGGTGCGGAATGTCGGTTTAAGCGTTTGATAGAATTTTCAGATAATGTTGGATCTTCTAGAGAAGGGGTTCCTACTATAAGCTCAAACTGCTCTGGTTTAACCAATATTTGTGATTTCTTTAATGTTTCTAAATCCAATAATCTTGCTTTGATTATATTCAAAGAAGCTGACAGGCGTGTTGGCGCTAGCAGCCCAAAGTTAGAAGCATATCTTTCATTTAAAAAACCAAAAGTTGTAAGAATCTATGATTCGCTGATTTTAATTCTTCTACGGAAGTATTTTGTTAAATCTGTATTAATAGCACGGGTTTCTTTTAAAACCCTTCGGGACCATTGATCACTATAATTTTTTGGCTCTTGGTCATCTTCGTCGCGTTCAGCTTCTAGTGCAAGAGTGCCAAGGATTGCAGAGAATCTAATAGCCTGCCTAAACAGGCCTTTAATATCATGATCTGCACCACTTACGGGATTTCCCAGTATTACTCCATCAAAGGGAGGTACCCAATCATCTAGATTTCCATGATTTTTGATATGGGTGTTTAAAGATTTGATGATCCAATTGATCATGCTCTGAAAATGATCCGATTTAGAACCATATAAACAATTGATTAACTCACTCCGAATGGCTTGAATTACTTGGCGCTCACCATCACAGGATAAGGCGGCTACGGCAACTGTTACTCTTTCACCGGACCCCACTATTGGCTCCAAATATACTGGAGCCCAGGTTCCCTTATACTGGGGAGATTCTGGGAATAACTTTTCCATCATATTCAGGTGGTGCTCAAAAAGTAATGCTTTGAGTTTGTGAAAACAGAGCGACTCCGTTGTAATAGGAAGCGACCAAACTTTCTTCACAAGGAGTCGCTCTGATGAACAACTTGCGTTGCCCACGTTGCGAATTATCGCACATTAAGAAAAACGGTCGCACCCACTACAGTAAACAAAATCACGCCTGTCTGAACTGCGGGCGGCAGTTTGTGGCCGACGCCCATCGTATTGACGAGACCACGCGCGCCTTGGTTAAAAAATTGCTGCTAGAGCGGCTGTCGTTGCGAGGCATTTGTCGGGTACTGGAGGTGAGTTTGACGTGGTTGCTGCAGTTTATCGATGAGCTATACGCGCACTTGCCTGATGACCTGGGTGTTCAATCGGTCTCACCCGATCGGGCCATTGAGATGTTTTGTTTAGAAGTCCAAGCCGATGAATTATGGAGCTTTGTTGGCTGTAAAGCGAACAAGCAATGGCTCTGGCTGGCGCTCGATCCCTGCTCGCGCCAAGTATTGGCCTTCTATGTTGGTGACCGCTCACGGGACAGTGCCCGTGAGCTGTGGCTACGCCTTCCGGCAAGCTATCGCAAATACGCCACTTTTTCCACTGACGACTGGGAGGCCTATCGGGGCACTATTCCCCCAGCGCAGCATCAAGTGTGTCCCAAGGGCTCGGGGCAAACCAATGCCATCGAACGGTTTAACTGCACCTTGCGTCAGCGCGTCTCGCGCTTGGTTCGTCAAACCCTTTCATTTTCGAAAAAACTGGCCAACCACATCGGGGCAATCAAATTCTTTATTTGTCATTACAACCAAGAAGTTATACGACAACCCTGAGCAGCATTACTTTTTGAGCACTACCACTTTTTTAACATATGCAATTTTTATTTCTTCGTGAGTTTTAACATGGGCCTTCCAAGTGGGGTTAACATTTAAGTCTTCGAAATTATGAGCACCTGGTAGCATCAATCCGATTTCCACTTGCTCTATTGATACTAATATCCCCCTATTGCTTTGTAAATTCTTATTTAAGTGCTGATCCCCCTCACCACCCGCCCTCGGCGTTTCTGTGGATGTTCAATACCCCCCCGGCTCAATACCCCATATCCTCAGCATGGTTCAGGAGCCTCTGGTTTAGACGCTTCAAAAACCCCAAAGTTAAAAATGGATTGCTGCCCGCTTCTCCCGCCCAGCCCGTGACGGGGCGCTTTCCTCTCTGGATGCCGACAAACGCAATGCCCACTAGGTCGCCACACTCTGCGCTCGCCGATGAAGATTTTCCAGGGCAGAGATAGTATCCGTTGATACGCTTTTGAACACGACTAATCCTTTCCTTTTCTTGGTTTTTTCTTGCTTGGTTTTCGTGGCGGAGTCTCGTCATCGAAGAATGGGCGGCTTCCACGTCTATCCAGTCCACTCCTGCGTTCGAAGTCCACTTCGTGAACATTCTGTCGGCGCTCCCCACCGCTGCGGCGTTCTTTGCGAGGTGGAGGGTAGATGCCTTCTTCCTTGACACCCAGTAGGGTCAGGATGGCTTGGACCTTTTCGGGTGGGGCCTGGGCAATGAGGTGGGCGAGCTGGAGGACGTGGGGGGAAAGACTTTGCTCATGCATTTCTTCTTTATCGCCATAACACATCGGCCCTTGACTGGTTAACAGCCATTCCCCTCTGACGCCGGTTCTCTGGGCAATACCCGCTATTCGTTTGGTATCTGGAATACTTTCCCCAGCCAACCACTTTCTAACGGCCTCCCTCGATACTCCGAACATTTTGGATACGCTAGCTATCCGATTTCGGCCTTGGGGTATTCCGGCATACGTCAAGGCTTTATCTAGCCGAGCGGCAAAATCCTTTTTCGATTGTTGAGTATTTACAACCATAGGTTGCAGTTTATTAGTTTGTTTTCCAATTATCAGTTGTTTAATGTTGGCAACTATTGGTTGTACATTTGTTTGCATGAAAACACCCATTCAAAAATCAATCGAGCTTGTTGGTAGCCAAACCGCCCTAGCGCGTTCATGTGGGGTGCGCTATCAGGCCGTTCAGAAATGGATCAAAAAGGGCCGTGTTCCCGCCGAGCGAGTGTTGGCCATCAAGCGCGCCACCAACGGTCGTGTCACCCGGTACGAGTTGAGGCCCGACCTCTATGGGGAGATGCCATATAAGAAGATCCCTTTGACAAAAGGCCGTTATGCCTTGATTGATGCTGATGATTACGAGCGCTTGGTCAATTATCGATGGCACGTAAGCGCTCTCGGGTATGCCGTTACTTGGATTCTCAAGGATGGACAGAAGGCTAAGGAGTACATGCACAGGATGATCCTTCAAGTACCCAAAGGATTTGTTACCGACCATATCAACGGCGACTTGCTTGATAACCGCAAGATCAACCTGCGCATTTGCTCTCAACAAGAGAACAGCAGAAATCAACGTGGATCTAGAAACAATCCATCTGGTTTTAAAGGTGTTTCCTTGAAGTCTGATACCGGTAAATGGAGAGCCAGAATCATGGTTGATCGCAAGGAAATCAACCTTGGTTGCTTCGAAAGCGCAGAAGAAGCGGCTGAAGCTTATAACGCAGCGGCAAGAAAGCATTTCGGCGACTACGCAAGGCTTAATCCTGTCAGTTCCGCACCCAAAGAAGACCAAGCCGCATGACTGCCACCTGCCGCCAATGCCTCCATGCCAAGCTCTGGCTCGTCCACGGTGGAATCTCCGTCGAGTGCCTGGCCAAAGGCGAGCGAGGTTATGCCTGGGACATTGAGCGGCAGTGTGGGCAGTTTGAAAGGCAGGCATCGCCATCTCCTGAAAAATCGTTTGGCAGGAGTAAAGCCCATGGATTCAGGGAATGACAGGGAATCAGAGGGGATTTATCACCGAGCCCGATCTGCTGCGTCGTATCTACATGACGCAACAGAACACCATTTCGGAGAAAACGGGCCTGAGCACCACTCAGGTCAACCGGATCGTGTCCGGGAAAGCGGGAATCGGCCTGGGCAAGGTGGTGCTTTTTCTCTACGCCCTAGGCTACGAGGTCATCGAGAGGGAAGGGGAAATGATCAGTGTGCCCAGGGAGGAATACGAGGCCATGCGCACGCTGGCGAGGAAGGCATTGGGATGAACAGATTATACCAATTTAATCAAAGAATGCAATTTATTAAGGCTTCAAGTGCTTGTTTAGACTGCATCTATACAATGCAAAATTACATGAAATTGGTATTACAACACCGCCATAGCCTTGGGGTGGCAATGCCGAGGCGTGCCACCGGGACCGTTTGGGCCTGGCGCCTCCTAACCAGGCCCGTTTTTTTGACGGGGGAATGAATGCCCATTCGAGCAGAAAACAAACAACGCTACCCGAAGGATTGGAAACTCAGAAGCCGCTTTATCCGCTTCTACCGGGCTAAGAACAAATGTGAGTGGTGCGGGGCGGAGAACTACAAGCCGCACCCCATCACCGGCAGCAAGGTGATATTGACCACTGCCCATGTTTACGACCACAGGCCAGAGGCGGCATCGCTGCTGAATCTGGCGGCGCTTTGTAATCGTTGTCATTTGAATCATGACAGAGAGAAGCATCAGCGTAATCGACAAATAAACAGGTTGCGGAATGCAGAAACCGCAGGGCAGATGTCGTTATTTAGCTTGCCTGGAGAGTGTGCTGGATGGGGTCTCCAAAATCCAAAGGAAGAAAAGAAGATCGGCGCAGGCCTGTTGAGGCTGAGGAGTATGTCACGGGCGGGCGGATTTTATTAGCGCTGCTGTTGGGCTGCGGATCGTTTTGGGCTGGGCTTTTGTGGCTGCTTTTGGGGTGAGAAAGATGGGAAAGAATTGAGTATTAAATTTTATGAAGATACATCGTCCCCGCTGTTGCGATGAACACACGTTCCGTCTTTGGGTGAGAGCCGCGAAGTTGTCTTCGACTCTTTATCAACAAACAGCCAATAAAAATCCATTTTGTGCTGACTGCATGCCCGGCTATGCGAAGAAGATGAGGCAACAAGGTTTATGTGATTACCCCAATATTCGATTCCGGAGGGATGAAGACGGTTTCGTTGAGGGTTACATCCCCAAGCAGAAAAAAGTCAATGGGAAACATCGGAGTTAACGAAAACAGGGTGAATTATCTCATCACCAAATTTGGCCTGCCGCTCATCATCGCTGCCGGCATGGTGATGGTTGGGATAGTGGTTTGGAAGCTGTTGAGGAAATCAAAAACCCCGTCAACAGGCGAAGCCGACAGGGTTAAAAAAATTCAGATAGGTTTTTATACCAATTTAATCAAAGAATGCAATTTATTAAGACCTCAAGTGCTTGTTTAAGCTGAATTTATACAATGCAAAATTAGATGAAATTGGTATTATTATGACACACAAAAAGTTATATGAGAAGTATCTCAGAATTTCTCAGAACGGTTCCGTCAATGTCTGCCTAAATAAGCTCTCTAATCCAATGATGAGTACCTATCACACCCTGCTCCCAGCGACGATGTACCTCCCCTTCCGCAAAACCTCTTAGACATCCAGGAGGAAATAAAAATGAGCGCCAAGATATTAGGCCAAATTTGGGATCTCAAGCTTCCCCCAAATCAACGAATAGTGCTTATGGCCATGGCAGATTCGGCGGATCACAATGGGGAGAACATCTACCCTTCTATCGGCCTCATTGCCTGGAAGGTGGATTACTCAAGGCGTCAAGTCCAGAGAATCATCAAGGAACTGAAACAAGCTGGGATCCTAATTGAGGTTAGGCCAGCGACTGCAAAAAAATCCACTACGTACAAAATAGACCTTTCTTTGGCTCAAAAAAAACCTCCTTATACGTCTGCTAGGGGTGACAATATGTCAGGGGTGACATCCAGATGTCATAGGAGGGGTGACACCCAGATGTCATAGGAGGGGTGACACCCAGATGTCACCCGATCAGTCCTATAACCCTTTAGATCACTACTCTACTTTTCGCGCGCGAGACAAAAGTGATTTTCCAGAACCCCTGGAGAAATTCTGCGAGCGGATTAATTTACCGAAAGATGTCACTCCTGATTACGTTCCTAAGATTGCTTTGGAATGGGCGGACTTCTTTCAACGCCGCTGCGGCATGGGTCGGGATATGACCCTCAAGGCAATGACCATGTTCGGCGACTGGTGTACTCAGGGGGTGACTATCGAGGATGCGGAGATTGCCTGCCAGATGATCGGGGCAAGGAGAGATTTGAGCACGCTGAGCCCAAATTATTTCAAACCAGTAATAGAGGACGTCCTGAAGGAAAAACAATGGGCAAAAGAAAACCCGGTTAGCCGTGGGGACCAACCGGGCACTTAAGAATCTGGAACATCGGATATTGAACCGGCGGCGGAACCTCATGAACCGCTATGCGTTAGCCCTGCGGATGCAGGATCGGGAGATGGTGCAAGATTCTCTGGTGGCTATGCGGCGTTTCAACCGGAAGAACCCCACCGTGGTGATTACTTCCAAAGCCCTGAAGAAGTCCTTGAAAGCCTGGGCGCGGGTATCTGGGCAGGCCCAACATGGGATTATCCTCTCTAAGAATTTGCGGGGGCTCAGTGGCGAGGTGAGGTTTGCTTTGCAGGGTAGGGGCAGCCAGGTTAATGAAAGGGGGGGCAATTTTCACTTGCACAGGTAGGTCATTTTTACACTGCCGATGACACCGGTTCATCGCAAGGTGGTCTCTTAACCGAAATGTTTGCCTGGATAAAGCTGAGTGGAAATGGGTAGAAACAGGTGCTTAACTGATTTCTATCTGGATTAGATTTCGCTTTTGACATTTTATTCGCTTAGAAAGTCTACTTCTTAACGTATCAATCACATCGAAAGGGATGATGGTTTACAGGCAAAAAATTGAAAAGAGGCATTTTTATGAAAGATAGCGACCGCAAAACCCTAACCAATGATGCGGGCATTCCTGTATCCAGCGACGAGTTCTCCCTAACCGTAGGGCCCGATGGCCCGATTCTGCTGCATGATCATTACCTTATGGAGCAGATGGCCAACTTCAACCGGGAGATGATTCCGGACCGCCAGCCCCATGCGAAGGGCTCGGGGGCCTTCGGATATTTCCAAGTGACCCAGGACGTCAGCGCCTACACCAAGGCAGCCGTTTTCCAACCGGCTACAAAGACCGAAGTGCTGGCCCGGTTCTCCACGGTGGCCGGTGAGAGCGGCAGTCCCGACACCTGGCGGGATGTGCGCGGCTTTGCGCTCAAGTTCTACACCACCGAGGGCAACTACGACATGGTAGGGAACAATACGCCGGTGTTTTTCGTGCGCGATCCCATGAAGTTCCAGCACTTTATTCATTCGCAGAAGCGCCGTGCGGACAACGGCCTGCGCGATCACGACATGCAGTGGGATTTCTGGACCCTGTCGCCTGAGTCCGCCCACCAGGTTGCCATTCTGATGAGTGATCGCGGAGTTCCCAGGAGTTATCGGCACATGAACGGCTATTCAAGCCACACCTTCATGTGGATCAACGCCAAAGACGAGCGCTTCTGGGTCAAGTACCACTTCAAGACCGACCAGGGTATTGAGAATCTCATCCAGGAGGAAGCTGACCGGATCGCCGGTGATGAAGCCGACTACCACCGCCGCGACCTGTTCGAGGCGATTAAGCAGGGCGATTACCCCAGCTGGACGCTGAAGGTGCAGATCATGCCCTTTAAAGAGGCAGACACTTACCGGTTCAACCCGTTTGATCTGACCAAGGTCTGGCCCCACGACGATTACCCGCTGCACGAAGTGGGTCGGCTCACCCTGAACCGCAATCCAAGCGATTTTCACACCGAGATCGAGCAGGCGTCATTCGAACCGAATAACCTCGTCCCCGGCATCGGCCCTAGCCCCGACAAGATGCTGCTTGCCCGCCTACTTTCTTACGCCGACGCCCATCGGGCACGCCTCGGCGTCAACTACGCGCAGATCCCGGTCAATCGGCCGAAGAGCCCGGTCCACAGCTACAGCAAGGGCGGCGTCATGCGAATTGATAAAGTCTCCGATCCAGTGTACACACCGAACTCCAAGGGCGGCCCCAAGGCTGACACCGAGCGGTATCCCGAGGTGGCCACTTGGAGTACTAGCGGTGAATTCATTCGTGCCGCCTACACAAAACGCAAGGACGATGATGATTTTGTCCAGGCCGGCACCTTGGTGCGTAAAGTGATGGATAACGCCCAGCGTGACCGCCTGGTGTCCAACGTGGTAGGGCACCTAAAAAACGGCGTGTCCGAACCTGTATTGAGGCGTGCGATTGAATACTGGCGTAACATCGACAAGGACATCGGCGATCGCATAGCCAAGGGCGTTGATCTCAGATAATTGTGAGAGAGTTGAAGTGGCTATCTGGCTTAGCCTTTGTACACGTTATCGCCAACTGCGTAACTCCTATAACTATAGAAAGCGATAAGCGCTGAAAGCCCCACTTTTTTGAGAACTAGTTCGCATTTTGGCTGATTGCTCGATGGCATTAGCCCCGCCACCTCATACCAATTTAGTTAAAGAATGCAATTTATTGAGGCTTCAAATGCTTGTTTAGACTGAATCTATAGAATGCAAAATTACATGAAATTGGTATCAGCAGCGAGGCCGATTGACAAATCAAAATCAGGTTGACAAAACACGGATTGTCCCCAAAAAACCCCGCTAGGCCAGTCCCGGCGGGGCTTGGTAGATAATGTCAACGTGTTGATATTAATTTATATTAGGTGTCTGTCATGACCGACCTCCTCCGCACCGAAATCCAAATCAACCCTGGCCGGGTCCAGCAGCGTCTCAACCAACTCATCCGGGCCGGGGAAGGCACACTGCCTTTCTGGGCTGCGCTCCTGATGGCCTTGCAGAGCACCAGCGGAAAGGAGGGACCCCGACTGCTGTTTCGTTATATGCTGGACAGGGGGGCCGCCATGGCTTGAAAGCCAATTTCTACCAGTTATACCGCCTCGTCATTAAGCTGGACAAAGCCGGGCCATAGTTTTCCTTGCCTGTCCTGATTAACCAGCCCAGCTTCGCGTAGGCGACGCAGATCGCGTTGCTTCGTTTTGTCAGTTAGTTGAGCGTAGAGCGCAAGATACCAGGGTGCACGGCGCAGCTCAGCTAGAGGAACAGGTTGTCCTGCATTCAGGATTTGAGAGACGATCGCGTATTGTCGGTCGTTGATCTCCTTTTCGTCGTGGCGGCGCTTAATGTCGTTCTCGAACAATAGAATGTTGATGAGTTGATTCACCCGGTCGTGCAGTTTTTCTAAGCTGGTCAGCATCCCCTCGAGGAAGAATTCGATAAAAGGAGTGTTCGGGTACGCAGTTTTTCGGTCGGCCGCCTTACGGCAGATATTAATCAAAGTGAAATAGCGATCGACATGTTCAAAGTAGTAGCGCGCTTGTGCAAAGGGCGCATACCGAAAACCTTCAGCTTGTAGCAGGGCTGCCTCAATAATACCAATTTCATGTAATTTTGCATTCTATAGATTCAGTCTAAACAACCACTTGAAGCCTCAATAAATTGCATTCTTTAACTAAATTGGTATAACCCGCCCAACACGGCCATTGCCATCCCAAAAAGGATGGATGAGTTCATAATAGTAATGAACCAATGGAGCGCGGATTAGAACGGGCACGTCTTCCGCCTGCAACTTTCGGTGCCACTCGACCAAATTTTCCAGCAGCAGGCGAATGTCCGCGCCGTACTGCGGCGGCTTGTAGCGGCCACCATGGGCTGCATCGCCGACAAAAGTGTTGATCCCCTTGGGGTTGTCCCGTAATAGGCCTGGTTGGTTGTGCTCATGGGGGAGCTTCGCGGTAATTGCAGCATGGATCTGGCAGATGAACTCTAGATCCAGAACCCAACCAGGACTAGTGGCCATGTTCCTAGATAGATTATAGGCAGCCTTAAGATTAACGACCCGCTGCTGCTCGGTGTCCTTCACCTTGCGTGGATCTAGCTCTAGAGCAATCTGCGTCTCCTTCTCTGAAAGGGCGCCACCCTCAATGCTATTGGTGCCAAAGACGCTGCTGACCGCAACTTCCCGTTCCAGCCGATTAGCGACCTGAGAAAGGGGGGAACCGCGAAAACGCCGTTGCGCATCGCTGACCCGCTGGTAGAGGATCTCGACTCGACTGGCATCAACCCCAATTTGAAATAAAAAAGGGCCAAAACGGGCAGTCTCAACTCGGATGCGATGCTCAGCGAGCTTAAAAGGCACCATATTTGTCCTCAATAATGTCCACCTATATATTACAATATTACTTTATAAAATCATTGGCTTGCATATATAGGCGGGGGTGTTTATGTCCAAATTTATGTCCAGTGGAGTTTGCCCACACTGATCTCTATGAAAACGCGGAATTACCATTAGAAAAACGGTGGATGTAACCACCGTAACCTTTTGCTAGAGCAAGAGCGCCAGGGGAAAGGAGGGGATTGTCAACGTACCTAGGGGCCAAGCCTTGTCTATTGCCGCCTAAATATCAAACTCCCAGAGAAGCGCTGCACAAAGCTAGGCCCTTTACCTGTGCAGGGTCCAGGGCGTGCAGCTAGTGGAAAATAGGCGGGGTGTTAACTTCTGCCCCCAGATATTGAAGTTTAACGTTAAACGTTATACATTTCTCGATGATTAAAAGCTTCCGCTGCCAAGAGACCCAACGTCTGTTTGAAACCGGCAAATCCCGCCGGTGGCAAAGCATTCGCAAGGTGGCAGAGCGCAAACTCGTTCAATTGAACAATGCGCGGGAGCTACGGGACCTAGCCTCTTCGCCAGGCAACCAACTGGAAGCATTGGAAGGCAGCCGAGCTGGACAATACAGTATCCGAATCAATAAGCAGTGGCGGGTGTGCTTTATCTGGACGAGCGAGGGACCGGAAGCCGTTGAAATTGTGGGCTATCATTGAGGAGGTAAACCTATGTTTAAAAATGGGATGCGCCCAGTTCATCCTGGAGAAATTTTGCGCGAGGACTATCTTGTGCCGCTTGAAATGAGCGTTAACGCGTTGGCGAAAGCGCTTCATGTGCCCACGCCGCGCATTAATGAGATTGTGCGGGAGAGGCGTGGGATTAGCGCGGATACCGCGTTGCGATTAGCCCGCTATTTTGACACCACCCCTCAATTCTGGCTGGGACTACAAGCCGAGTACGACCTGCGCGTTGCTGAAATAAAAGAAGCCAAACGTATTATCAGCGAAATCCAGCCGCGGCATGCTGTTTAATTAGAAAGGGAATGGTAGGAGCTTGGAACCTGGGTTTAGGGGCCAAGCCTTGTCTATTGTTGCCTAAATATCGAGGGTGTCAAGTTTTTTGTGTAACTAATTTTCACTTGGGCATCCGCTCAGCGAAGAGGATGACGAATTGATTGAGGGCGGCCTTCCAGTCCCGAATGGGTTGAGTCCATTTTTTGGTGATATTGTTCAGGGCCAGATAGAGCACCTTGAAAATGGCTTCATCCGTGGGAAAAGCGCCCCGGTTTTTCAAGACTTTTCGTAGTGAATAGTTCAAGGATTCGATGGCGTTGGTGGTATAAATGGCTCGCCGGATCTGGGGTGGGTAATCAAAGAAGACCGTCAGCCGTGACCAATCGGCCCGCCAGCTGGGGCTGATGGCCGGATATGTCTCATCCCAACGCGCTGAGAAGCGCTCTAGGGCCTGTTCGGCCTCGGCCAGGGTCGCGGCGCCATAGATGGCCCGCAGGTCGGCCGCCACGGCCCGGCGCTGTTTCCAGGGGACATACTTCAGCGAGCCGCGCACCTTGTGCACGATGCACAGCTGAACCTGGGCCTGTGGAAACACCGCCTCGATGGCCTCAGGCAGGCCCTTGAGCCCGTCCACGCAGGCAATAAAGCAATCCTCGACCCCCCGGTTTTTCAGCTCATTGAATACCGACAGCCAGAATTTAGCCCCTTCGTTTTCACTCATCCACATCCCTAACAGCTCTTTCTCTCCCTCTAGATTGACCCCCAGGGCTAAGTACACTGCTTTCGTTTTCACCATGCCCTCCTGGCGTGATTTCACAAACAAGGCATCAAAATATAGGATGGGATAGACGGCCGATAGGGGCCGGCTTTGCCAGGCCCGCACCTCCTCCAACACCGCATCGGTCACCTGGGAAATCAGCGCCGGGGAGACCTCCACCCCATAGAGCTCTTCCAGCTGCGCCTCAATCTCTCGGGTCGAGAGCCCCCGGGCATACAGCGCTAGCACCTTCTCATCAAAGCCCTCCAGCCGACGCTGACGTTTCTTGACCAATTGCGGCTCAAAATTCCCATTGCGGTCCCGTGGCACCTCGATTTCCAATTGCCCCGCCTCGCTCTGAACCCGCTTCTTGCTCTTGCCGTTGCGGCTGTTGCCACTGCCCCGACCTTCCTGAGCATGGGGCGCGTACCCTAGGTGCTCAGTCAGCTCAGCCTCCAAAACCCGCTCCACCAAGCGCTTGCTCAGCTGCTTCAATAACCCATGCTCGCCCAGAACCTCTTTCGGGCTATTGCACTCCTTCAGAAGTTCATCCAGCAACTCATCGGTCTTTTTTTCAATACTGGTCATCAGTGCTTTCTCCTTGTTGTTAATTACAGATCACCAGTTACACAGTTATTTGTACACCCCCTCTTTAGAGCATCAGCGGAAAAGGGGGTTGGCGCTATACTCCCACGCTGGTTGTAGGTAAGCGGTCGTCAATTGAACCCAAGCCATTGAAGAATGAATAAGCAGTCCAACCCATATTTGACTGAACTATGGTTAGAATCCGTATATACATCACCCGTTTTTTGCCCGTTGCTGTAGGACATTGTGGAATAAGAAAGCTACCTGAAGGGCTGCTTTTAAGTTTTTTTCTGAGATCGGCTTCTCAAGAAATTTAAAGATAGCCCCTTCATTGATCGCGTCTACCTCGGTGCTTTTATTGCTTTGGTCAGTAAGCAAAATGCGTACGGTTTTAGGGTAAATATCCCGCGCCCGGCGGAGAAACTCGACGCCCTCCATCTTAGGTATGCGCTGGCCTGCCATCACGACGTCAACTGGGTGGACAGCAAGTAAATCCAGGCCTTCCAAGGCATCTCGGCAGGTCAGCAGGCGGTAAGGCTTCTCGCGTAACAGCTGCTGCAGCGTGGCTGCTGCCAGGGGGTCGTCGTCCACCAGCAGGAGGGTGGGGGGGTGGCCGGAGCCTATTTCAGAGGCTTGTATCAAGCGCTTATTTTCCCGTACCCATGGGGCGAGCTGCTCTGGCGGTAGGGGGCGGCTAACATAATAGCCCTGAATGGCATGGCAGCGTTTTGCCTGCAGGAAGGCCACTTGGGCCTCCCTCTCCACGCCTTCGGCCATCACTTCCAGCTTCAGGCTATGGGCCAGGGCAATAATAGCCTGGGCGATGGCCGCATCATCCGGTTCCCGGGTGATATCCCGGATGAAAGCGCGGTCAATTTTTAACTGGTCCAGAGGAAAGCGTTTGAGGTAGTTGAGCGAGGAATAGCCGGTACCAAAATCATCAATGGCCAATTGGATCCCCCGCTCCTTGAGAGCATGCAAAGTAGTAATCGCCCCTTTGAGATCCTGCATCAAGAGGCTTTCGGTGATTTCCAGTTTTAGGACTTTGGCCGCCAGACCGCATTGGCCTAAGATTTGGTCGATTTGGGCAATGAATTTGGTCTGTAGAAATTGCCGGGCCGAGAGGTTGACAGCGATGGTGAGGGGCGGTTCCCCCGTGACCTGCCAAGTTTTCGCCTGGGCACAAGCGGTGTTGAGCACCCACTCGCCAATGGGCACAATCAAGCCATTCTCTTCGGCTAAGGGAATGAACTGGGCAGGGGAAATCCACCCCCGGTGCGGGTGCTGCCAGCGCAGTAAGGCCTCCACCCCCATGACCCGGCCATTTTCCAGGCTGACTTGGGGTTGGTAGTGGAGCTTTAGCTCCCCCCGATCTAAGGCAGAGCGCAAGCTATTTTCGAGGGATAAACGCCGGATGGTTTCCATGCTCATCGCCGGGGTATAGTATTGCAGACCGCGCCTGCCTTGGTTTTTGGCCCGATGGAGGGCGATGTCGGCCTGCTTCAACAGTGTGCGAGCCTTTCGCCCATCCTGGGGAAAGAAGCTCACGCCGATACTGGCGCTGATAAAAAACTCTTGGGTTTCTAACTGAAAAGGCGCTTCCAGGGTGTTGAGTATCCGCTGGATGGTAGGCTCTACCCCTGTTTTCTCCGGCAGATCTTCCAGTACCAGGACAAACTCATCCCCGCCGAGGCGGGCGGCCGTATCCCCCTCCCGGAGGCAAGCCTCCAGGCGGGAGGCGACGGCTTGAAGGAGGGCGTCCCCAGCAGAATGGCCCAGGCTGTCGTTGATCAACTTGAAATGATCCAGACCCAACCCCAGGACAGCGACCCACTGGCGAGTCCGGCGGGCACGAGCGAGGGCATGAGACAGTCGATCTTGGAGGAGGTTTCGGTTCGGCAGTCCAGTCAGGGTATCGTAATTGGTTTGGCGTTCTAGTTGTGCCTCATAAGCCTTATATTCCGTTACATCTTTTCCAATCCCAATCCGGCTGCCATCAGAGAACCTGATATTGGCCCAGCGGGTCTCCAACACTCGCCCATTGCGTGAGTGGATGCGGAGATCTCCCCATCGGGGGTGGGCATCTTGCATGAACGCCAGGGTTTTCTGATAGTCATCGGGATCGGGAGAGCAGGCTGCCAAAATATCTATCTGTTTGGCTTCTTCCAAAGACCAGCCCAACAGGTGCTCAGCTTCCCGGTTCAGCCATTGCAGTTGGCCTTGGGGATCAAAGTGAGCAATCATGACAGGAATACGGTCGAGAATGGTTTGCAGGAACTCTTGATGTTGCTTAAGGGCGGCCTCAGCTTGTTTGCGCTCGGTAATATCGATCCAATAACCCACAATTTCTAAGGGTTGTCCATCTGCAGCACGGACCAGGTGCTGGCCATTATGTATCCAGCGGTAATGTCCATCCCGGTGCTGGAGGCGGTATTCATAGTAGAGCTTATTGTGCCGGAAGAGGCTTTTTAGTTTGGTGAGGACTCGGTCCCGGTCCTCTGGATGCACCCGGTTAAGCCAAAAATCAGGGGTATCAATGAAATCCTTGGGTCTATACCCCATCTGTGCTTGGATATTGTCGCTGATAAAGGTCGTTGCATAGGGAGCCCGGAGCATACGGCTATAAATGATGGCGGGGCCGACGGTCAGTAGATGCTGCAGTCGCGCCTGTGCTACTTTAGATGCTTGCGCCTTCTTGTTGGTTTTTCTGCGATAATTTTGCATAGTTGATGGTTCCTGAGTGACTTCAAGGATTCAACTTAGCGGGTACCCTTACTGGAGGGTATTTTTTAGCTGTTAAAGGATAACGGCCTAATATTTGAGTTCTTTAGTAGGTTTTTTCAAATTATGGTGAGAGGCGGGAGAGGTAATTTGAACTCGGCTTCTCATTCAACTCGTGTTTTTTTGCCAAAAAACCTCTAATTAATGAGATATTTTTTGCTGTTTTTCGGCTTAGACAGACTCAGCAGGTCTCGACAGTCTTGACGCGAACGGAAACCAACCCCTCCCGTACAAAACCCAGTTCCCGCGCGGCGCGGTAGGAAACGTCCAGAAAGCGACCCATGACAAAGGGACCCCGATCATTGACCGTAAGCACCACCGAGCGGCCGTTCTTTTGGTTTGTCACCCGTATTTTGGTGCCGAATGGGAGACTGCGATGCGCTGCCGTCAAGCCGTTCATGTCGAATACCTGTCCGTTTGCCGTGCGTCGACCATGATGAGCGCGGCCATACCAGGATGTGGTGCCCTCTTCGTCATAATCCCGTGCCTCCTCACAGCTCAGCGGCGATGCCGTAAAGCGGTAGACTGTGGAGCCAATTTGCCCGCACCCCAACGGAACAAGGGTTATTAGGATCACGACGGAGGAAGCTAGAACGTCCTTGATCGGAGAGGCTTTTTGCCGCAGCATGGGGGCCTCTATCGTCGGCGCTAGCTTGCGAGCCGCCAAGAGCCGTCCGGCTGGCGGCAGGCGGTGCCGTAGGTCTGGACGGTCTCGCCGCCGACTATGGATTTTGCCGTATATTCCCGGCAATAGCGCCCGTTGTTCGTTTGGAAGGTCTCGTGTGGGGTTACCTGATGACGTTGGTTTTCCCCTGGGGTGCGCCACTCGATGGTCTTACCGTCAGGCGCGTATTCCAGTGCTTGATCGATGCAGAGATGGTCGGCCTTATCCATGGTGCGTCCGATTTCGCCGCCGAGAAAGAAGCCGGCCAACGTACCCCCAATAATGGCGATGATCCGTCCGCGCCCATCGCCGATCTGCGACCCTGGAAAAACAGTTGTTCCAACACTCTTGAAAAACATAACTGAGTCCCAATTTTTCAACAGGAAGAGCTGATCAGAACAATCAGCATCAATAAGGAGGTGCAGACATGTTCGGTAATCTGGTCAATTTTGAGGCTAGCTTGTTCGATGAGTTCAGGCGTCTGGAACGGGATATGGATCAACTGTTTGGGGCGACACCCTGGCCAAGCGGTATTCGAGCGGTGGAGAGGGGAACCTACCCGCCTCTCAATGTGGGAAGCACTCCGGATCGGGTCGATGTCTACCTATTTGCGGCGGGTTTGGATCCTAAGAGTCTGGATATTTCCATTCAGCAGAATCTGCTGACCGTGGCCGGTGAGCGCAAGCTAAGCACCGAGGAGGGAGTCAATTATTACCGCAAAGAGCGTTTCGATGGCGCCTTTCGCCGTGTCGTGACCCTACCCGAAGATGTGAACCCGGATCAGGTGAATGCCCGCTATCGGGACGGGGTCCTGCATGTCACTATCCAGCGGCGCGAGTCGGCTAAGCCGCGGCAGATCGAAGTAAAATGATCAGCAGGAGGGGACAAAATGGCCGAGACAAAAGAAGTGGCAAGAGAGGAAGCTAAGGCGGCTCAGGAAGCACAGGAGATGGAGCGTGCGCTCCGGCCTGCGATAGATATCTTTGAGGATGCTGCGGGCATTACGTTACAGGCGGATATGCCGGGCGTATCGCGGGATCGGCTCCAGGTGCATATCGACAGGGATACCCTGTCCATTGAGGGTAGGGCGGATATCTCGGTGCCGGAAGGCATGCAGGCCCTCTATGCCGATGTTCGCTCTACCCGCTATCAACGCAGTTTTTCCCTCAGCAGAGAATTGGATGGGGACAACGCCCAGGCCACTCTGAAAGAAGGGGTTTTGACCCTGCGTATCCCGAAGCGAGAGGAGCATAAGCCTCGTAAGATCCAGGTGCGCACTGAGTAGCCAAACTATTTGGCTTCCCCTCATTATTAATAGAGATAAAAAAATCGCTCCGGTCCCATGGGGCCGGAGCAACTAGAACGAAGATAGCCGCTTGAAGGGGAAGGTTCTTAGCGCAATTCTTAAAAATCCTCGCCCGAGAGGGTGGAGAAAAGCTAGATCATGCATTTAACCCTCTGGAAAGGCAATTTAATACCAATTTAATCAAAGAATGCAATTTATTAAGGCTTTAAGTGCTTGTTTAGACTGCATCTATACAATGCAAAATTACATGAAATTGGTATAACTCATAAAGAATAAAGACAGGAGCGCTTTGATGATTCAAGTAGAAGCGTTGACCAGAACTTACGGTGATCTGACGGCAGTCGATCAGGTCTCCTTCGAAATCGGTCAGGGCGAGATTGTGGGATTGCTTGGCCACAATGGTGCGGGCAAGACCACTATTATGAAAATGCTAACCGGCTATTTGGAACCGACCAGCGGTTCCATTGAAATCGATGGCCTGGATATCGCAACCCACCGTGAAGTTGTCCAGAGTTATATCGGGTATCTGCCGGAGAACGATCCCCTTTATCCTGAGATGACGGTAATCGATTATCTTGATTATGCCGCTTCGTTGCATGGTGTTCCCAAAGGTGAACGGGCGGAGAGAATCCGGGAGGCCATTGATAGCACGGAACTGTCAGTCAAGGCGACGGATACCATTGGGACTCTTTCCAGGGGGTATTGCCAACGGGTAGGCGTGGCTCAGGCGATTCTCCATAATCCTCGCCTACTCATTCTTGATGAGCCCACCAATGGTCTGGATCCCACCCAGGTGCAGCATATGCGGGATCTCATTCGGGCTTTGTCAAAGCGGGCCACCGTCATCCTCTCCACCCACATTCTGCAAGAGGTTCAAGCTATCTGCGATCGGGTCATCATTATCCGCAACGGTCACAAGGCGCTGGACGCCACCATGGACGAGTTGCAGGCCGGCAGGCGGCTCTTGGTTGCCGTTGATGCCGGGCCGGAGCAGGCGCTGGACCTGTTCAAGTCGGTCGACGGTATTCAGTCCGTGGAATCATTGAGTGCATGGGGGCCGGGGCACCGTTATGCCCTCGCCCTGGACAGTCAGGGCCAGCTCGCTGACACCGCGCCTAATGTTGCCAAGCGAATTGCAACGGCGGGGTGGAAGCTCTACGCCTTGCAACCGGAGCGCCGGGATCTGGAAACTATTTTCGGTGAAATCTCAGCACAGGAGGGGAGGTAAGCAAGATGGGGAATGCACTGAGAATTGCGCGCAAAGAGTTTGCCGGCTTTTTCTCCTCGCCTACCGCTTTTATCTTTCTCGGCGCCTTTCTGGCGGTCACTCTGTTCATCTTCTTTTGGGTGGAAACCTTTTTCGCCCGTAATATCGCCGATGTGCGGCCCCTGTTCGAATGGATGCCGCTATTGCTGATTTTTCTGGTGGCGGCCATCACCATGCGCATGTGGTCGGAGGAGCGGCGCGCCGGCACTCTGGAGTTTTTGCTCACCACACCGGTCAAAAGCTATCAGTTCGTGCTTGGCAAGTTTTTCGCCTGTCTGGCATTGGTGGCCGTGGCGCTGCTGTTGACTCTGCCCCTGTCACTGACCGTGAGCCTCGTGGGCCCCTTGGACTGGGGGCCGGTGTTTGGAGGGTACCTGGCCACGTTGTTTCTAGCAGCCGCTTATGCCGCCATCGGGTTATTCGTGAGCGCCCGTTCGCCCAATCAGATCATTAGCCTGATTCTGACGGCGGTAGTCTGCGGTTTTTTTTATTTGCTGGGTTCCGATGCCCTGACTGGGCTATTCGGCAACCGGGTTTCGGAGTTTCTTAAACTATTGGGTTCTGGCTCACGCTTTGACTCCATCACCCGTGGCGTGATTGATCTACGGGATCTCTACTATTATTTGAGTCTGGTCGGGGTTTTTCTCTCCCTGAATGTTTTCGCATTGGAATGGCTGCGTTGGGCCGGTAACCCGAGCAATACCCACCATCGGCGCTGGGGGTGGGTGACTGGATTATTAGTTGCCAACTTCCTGGCGGCCAATCTGTGGTTGGCGCCCCTGGGCTGGGTCCGCGCCGATGTCACCCAGGGCAACATCTACTCCATCTCCGAGGCGACCCGAAGCTACCTGGCGCAGCTGCGGGAGCCCATGCTAATTCGCGGCTACTTCAGCGCCCAGACTCATCCGTTGTTGGCGCCGTTGGTGCCCCGCCTGCGTGATTTGCTGGAAGAGTATGGGGTAGCCGGCGAGGGCCAGGTGCGGGTTGAATTCATTGACCCCCAGGCCCATCCGGAGCTGGAACAGGAGGCCAACGAAAAGTATGGTATTCAACCAGTGCCCTTCCAGTTCGCCAGTAAGTATCAGGCTTCGGTGGTCAATTCCTACTTCAATATTCTGATTCAATATGGGGATCAGTACGAGGTCTTAGGTTTCCAGGATCTTATTGAAATCAAGGTCCAGAGCGAGACCGATTTGGATGTGGAGCTGCGTAATCCCGAGTACGATATCACCCAGGCCATCAAGAAGGTGCTTTACGCCTATCAAGGGGCCAGCGAACTGTTCGAGAATATCCCCCATCCGGTGAGTTTCAAGGGGTATATCTCGGCGGATGAGAAGTTGCCAGAAGTGCTCCAGTCGCTCCGTCAGGATTTGGAAGTTTTACTCGATGAGCTGCGTGAGGAGTCGGGCGGCAAGATGACCGTGGATATCCGCGACCCGGATGCCGAAGGGGGCGCATTAGCCGAGCAAATCAGAAGCGAATTCGGTTTTCGCCCCATGGCCGCCAGTCTGCTCGATGCCAATACCTTCTGGTTCTACATGACTCTCGAAGGGGAAGGACGCACCATCCAAGTACCCTTGCCGGAGAACTACGAAAAGGCCGGGCTTGAACGCAGTATTGACGCCGCCCTCAAGCGCTTTTCCCGGGGTTTCCTCAAGACTGTGGCCCTGCACACCCCGCCCTCGACGCCTTCCTTGCCCCAGTTCGGTATGGCGGGCGGGGGTAAGCGCTTTAACTGGCTGCGGGATACCCTGGCGGAAGAGCACAATGTCACCGCTGCGGATCTGAAAAACGGACAGGTGCCTTCCGATACCGACCTGTTGCTGTTGGTTGCCCCCGATACCCTGGACGAGAAGCAGCTATTTGCCGTGGACCAGTTCCTGATGCGTGGCGGCACCCTAGTATTGGCCACTGCGCCCTTCGATATCGACACCCAGGAGACCCTTGCCGCCAGCAAACACGATTCGGGGCTGAAGGATTGGTTGGCCCATCATGGTCTCCAGCTTGGGGAGCAGATGGTGCTCGATCCCCAAAATGCGGCCTTCCCGATTCCGGTGGATCGCCAGGTTGGGGGATTCGTGGTGCAGGAGACCCAGCTGGTGGATTACCCCTATTTTATCGATATCCGCAATGACGGTATGTCCCAGGAGGGGGATATCACTGCCGGCCTCAATCAAGTCACCATGACTTGGGCTTCCCCCATCACTATGGATGAGCAGAAGAACCAGGGGCGTCAGGTCACCCGCCTGCTGGAAAGTTCGGATCAATCCTGGACCTCCGATAGCCTCAACATCCAACCTGACTTCCGCGCCCATCCTCAGCTCGGTTTCCCCATCGGCGGGGAACAGGGCAGGCAACTGTTGGGAGTGATGGTGGAGGGTCGCTTCGACTCCTTCTTCAAGGATAAACCCTCGCCTCTGGCCACGGTAGAGGAAGAGGCTGACCCCGACAATGAGGAGACAGCAGCAGGCGCCGAGGAAAGTGAGTCCAAGAATCCCGAGAACGAGGAGACGCCGGAACCGGTGATTACGCGGGTGATTGAGCGCTCACCCGAGTCATCGCGTATCCTTCTGTTTGCTTCCAACAGCTTCCTCACTGACGAGATGCTGGATTTGGCTGCCGCCGGATTGGGTACCCGCTATCTCAAGCCGGTGGAATTGGTGGAAAATGCCATCGACTGGTCCCTGGAAGAGGAGGGTCTGCTTGCCATCCGTGGCCGAGCCCAGTTTTCACGCACCCTTGCACCCTTAGGTCGGGACGCCCAAATGTTTTGGGAGTACCTCAATTATGGTCTGGCGCTGTTCGGTTTGCTGCTGGTCTGGTTGCTCCGCAGGCAGGTCAACCAACAGGCGCGGCGGCGCTATGCTGCAGTGTTGGGTACGGCCAAATAAGAGGAGGGGTGAATGAAGATGAAGAAGTGGATTTCCATTCTGGGTGGCCTGCTGCTGGTGCAACTGGTTCTAGCGATAGCTGTCAACTTGATGGGCGAGGACTACGGGGCCTTTGAGCCCCAAGAAAAGCTGCTTGCCTTTGATGAGAAGGGGGTAGACGGGCTGCGCATTGAAGATGGCGAGAACAGTCTGGTGTTGAAAAAACGTGACGGCAAATGGCTGTTGCCGGATAGCGGGGACTTTCCAGCCGATCAGGAGGCCGTGGAGCGGCTGCTGGACAAGCTGGCCACACTGGAAAAGGGCTGGCCGGTGGCCACCACCGCGGGGGCGGCCAAGCGTTTCAAGGTGGACGATGAAGCCTTCGAACGCAGGCTGGCTCTGTTGATAAAGGAGGAGACCCAGGCGGTGCTCTATGTGGGTACCTCGCCAGGATTTCGTAAGGTTCATGTCCGGCCTGAGGGGGAGGACGCAGTCTACGCCGTGGCCTTCAATACCTGGGAGGCCAATGCCAAGGCTGACGATTGGATTGACAAGGACATTCTCAGGCTGGAGGGGGACCAGGTCACCCGGGTGGAGATGCCTGAATTCACTTTGCAACGGAATGACGAACAGTGGCAGCTGGTTAGTCTTAAAGCGCAGGAGGAGACCAATGGAGAAGAGGCCCGCGCCTTGGTGGATAAGCTGACCGGCTTGCCCATTGAGTCCCTGCTAGGCACCGAGGCGAAGCCTTCGTTCCGGCAAGAGGCGCCTGAATTTGAGGTTAAATTAGCCCGAAAGGGAGGCGATCTCCTGAGCTATCGTTTTTCCAAGCCCGAGGACGAGGATTATTACGTGTTGAAACGCTCTGATTTGGATCACTACTTCAAGGTTGCTCCATTCGCTGTAGAGCCGATTCAAACGACTGGGCGGGAAAAGCTGGTGCAAACCAAGACGGAGGAAGCGCCGAGCGAAACCTCTGGCGGCGATATCTCTGCTGAGGCGGAGGTAGAAGCGGCAGAGGTGCAAGAATAATGAAAGTCTCCTGTTGGGTATTTACCGAAATTCCGCCCAAAGCCCCTTCCTTTAGGGAGGGGATGTAGGGCGGTTCTGCTAATATTAAGTGATGAAACTTAAGGCCAACATAAAAACCCTGAAAGTCAGAGTCAAGGATAAGCATAAGCCAGTCCTTGAGCGCATGGCCTTTGAAGTCAATCAGGTCTGGAATGCGGCTAACGAAATCACGGCGGATTATTCCTATCATGCCAAGATCAAAAATAGGCGTTTAGACGCCCTCCATAAATTCACGACACAAGTGGTTCGTGAGAATGCATTCATCGTCGTGGGCAATGTCAGCAGTTCCAGCCTTGCTAAAACTAAAATGGCTAAATCTGTTTTAGATGCGGGCGGGTTTATGCTGAAAACTCAGCTTGATTATAAATCGAAGGCGATGCAAGCCGAGTTTGTAGAGATCAACGAAGCGTACACTACCCAAGCCTGTTCGTGCTGTGGCTGTATCAGCAACGGTAGTCCGAGAGGTAGGGCGGGTCTTGGAATAAGAGAATGGTCATGCCCTGAGTGTGGGGCGCATCACGATAGAGACGTGAACGCAGCCATGAACATTCTCGCGGCGGGGCATCGCCGTCTTGCGGAAGGAATTCCCCTCCTTTAGGGCGGGAAGGATGTCAATGTGCAATCCAGGGCCCTTGTATATCTGTAGCTTGCCATGTAACAGCGGTGAGACTAAATTTTTTATATCGGTTTGGGGGATAACGTCGACCAAGACAGGACACGCGTTATGAACTTTCGCTCCTATGGCCGCGTTGACAAAATGGGCAAACGAGGAGTTGGGCGCTGATGCCAGCCAAGGAACTGAGATTTGGACATGACGCACTCCAGCGTATGGCGTGCGGTGCCAGCATTCTTGCCCAGGCGGTCAAGGCGACACTAGGGCCGAGAGGGCGTAATGTCGTGATCCAAAAGCCATTTGGCGGCCCCGCCATTACCAAGGATGGTGTGGCTGTGGCGAAAGAGGTTGAGCTTGAGGATCAGTTTGAGAATATGGGCGCCCAGATGGTAAAGGAAGTGGCCGCCAAAACCTCGGAAATCGCCGGTGACGGAACAACCACCGCTACTGTACTGGCTCAATCCCTCTTTCAGGAAGGTTTGAAATCGGTAGCGGCGGGCATGAATCCAATGGATATCAAGCGCGGCATTGACAAGGCTGTCGAGGCGGCAGTTGAGGAACTGAAACATCTATCCATCTCCTGTGAAGACAGCAAGGCCATTGCCCAGGTAGGGACGGTATCGGCCAATGGTGACGAGGAGATCGGTGGCTTGATTGCCTCTGCCATGGAAAAGGTGGGTAAGGAAGGGGTCATCACCGTGGAGGAAGGCACCGGGCTGGCAAATGAACTGGAGATTGTCGAGGGCATGCAGTTTGATCGGGGCTATCTGTCGCCTTATTTCATCAACAAGCCTGAAGAGATGAATGCGGAGCTGGAAGAGGCATTTGTTCTGCTCTACGACAAGAAGCTCTCCAATATCCGGGATTTGTTGCCCTTATTGGAAGCTGTCGCCAAGTCGGGGAAACCCTTGCTGGTGATTGCCGAGGACGTGGAGGGCGAGGCGCTAGCCACCCTGGTAGTCAATGCGGCGCGCGGTATTATCAAAGCGGCGGCCGTTAAGGCGCCCGGGTTCGGGGACCGACGCAAGGCCATGCTGCAAGATATTGCCATTCTAACCGGTGGCAAGGTGATTTCCGAAGAGACCGGCCTGACTCTGGAAAAGGCTAGCCTGGATGAATTGGGTTCAGCTCGGAAGGTTATCATCGCCAAGGAGACGACCACATTAGTCGGCGGCAACGGTGAACCTGAGGCAATCCAGGCGCGCATCAAGCAGATTCGCCGGGAGATGGATGACGCTACATCCGACTATGACAAGGAGAAATTGCAAGAGCGCCTGGCTAAATTGTCCGGTGGTGTGGCGGAACTCAAGGTGGGCGGGGCGACGGAAACGGCGATGAAGGAGAAGAAGGACCGGGTCGAGGATGCCATGCATGCGACGCGGGCGGCTGTCGAGGAAGGAGTAGTGCCGGGCGGAGGCGTGGCGTTGGTGCGCATGATGCAAGCCCTTCAGGCCCAGGGCCTAAAGGGCGCAAATACCGACCAAAACATCGGTATCAAGATCGTCCTGCGCGCCATGGAGCAACCATTGCGGGAGATCGTGGTGAATGCAGGGCTGGAGCCGTCGATAGTTCTGAATAAGGTGAAGGAGCGCCAGGGAAACTATGGGTTTAACGCCCAGACCAGCGAGTACGGCGACATGATCGAGATGGGGATTCTGGACCCGAGCAAGGTTGTACGGGTGGCACTACAGAACGCCGCTTCCATTGCGGGATTGATGATCACGACAGAGGCCATGATCGCCGAGGCGCCTAAGAAGGAAATGGAAGTACGGCCGGGCGTGGGAGAGATGGGGGGCTACTGATAATACCAATTTCATGTAATTTTGCATTGTATAGATGCAGTCTAAACAAGCACTTGAAGCCTTAATAAATTGCATTCTTTGATTAAATTGGTATAAGGAATGAGCAGGTCCAGGTTTCGGAGGATCATGTTCAGGTCCGTGGGCGGCAAAACTTTCACGGGTCTACGTGGGTCTACCGGACCCACGGTCCCGGCTCATCCTTGAGGCGCCCCCTCAGGGCCTCTTGCGGAGGTCCCGATTCGCTCCCGGCGAATCGGTGTTGCCGACGGTCTCTTCACACTTACCCCGAACTCCTTTAGGTCTCATTTAAACGGAAAATGGTATAGCATCGGCCTGGACCTGCGGCACCATATTCCATCTTTTGCAAGGCTGCTTGATTATTTGTACCTGCTGAAAATCACTGATCTGCGATTTGCCGACGGCGTTGTCGATTTGGCCTTCCGCTGCTGCCCACGGGACGGGGCGTCAATGTGCTGCTGTAAGGAAGAGAACATCGAAATTGTGGTTATTGTTTGATGCCGCTCCGGTGTGGTTTTGCGTATGGAACGCCGGGAAGGTGAACTGAAGATTACCATGGGGGTCCAAAACAGTCGGCCGCCACTAGGAGATTTGAAAATAGGGCAATATGAGATGGTGGAGGGGGTTGAATGATTACAAGATATCCCTACATAAACCACAATAACATGATTTGGGGGATTAAAAATGCATAAATATCGAATAAATCTCTTCCTATGGGTGGCGTTCCTTGCGCTGCCAGTGCACGCACTCGAGGGCGACGGTGGTGTTGAGAGCCTGCGTCAGACGGGCAAGGCATTTGCTGCGGTAGCCCGCCAAGTATCACCGTCGGTGGTCTTTATCCAGGTGGAAACCACCCACGAGGGCCGTGCCCCGACACCCTTCGGCGATGAGTGGCCCTTTGGGGATGAGTTCTTCAGGCGCTTTTTTGGCGAGCCATTTTCACCCCCGCAGGAAGAGCCGAGGGGGCAGCGCCGCGCTATCAGCCAGGGTTCAGGTTTTGTGTTTTCATCGAAAAAGGGTTTGTTGTCGGACAAGACCTACATTCTCACTAACAACCATGTGGTAGAAGGCGCCGATAAGATTCGAGTCCAGTTCCAGGATGGTCGCGAATTCGATGCTGAAATTGTAGGGACCGATCCCAAATCCGAGATTGCGGTGATTGAGATCGAGGTCGGCGGACTGCCCGCCTTGCAGTGGGGTGATTCTTCTAAGCTCGAGGTAGGCGAATGGGTGGTGGCCCTGGGCAATCCCTTTGGGTTGAGCCATACCCTGACGGTCGGTGTGGTCAGCGCTAAAGGTCGCACCAGTTTAGGCATCAGCGACTATGAAGATTTTATTCAAACGGATGCCGCCATCAATCCGGGTAATTCCGGCGGTCCCCTGGTGAATCTGGACGGTAAAGTGATAGGCGTCAACACGGCCATCTTCAGCCGCAGTGGCGGCTATATGGGCGTAGGATTCGCCATTCCCAGCAGTTTGGCCAAAATTATTGCCGACCAACTGATTGAAACTGGCGAAGTGATCCGGGGTTATCTGGGGATCGTGATTCAGCCGCTAACAGCGGAGCTAGCGGAATCCTTTGGCTTGAAACAGTCCCAAGGCATCCTGGTCGCCCAGGTATCCGAGGACTCGCCCGCGGCGAAGGCGGGACTCAAGCAAGGTGACGTCATCATCAGCTACCAGGGAAAGTCGGTCAAAGACATCGGTGATTTCCGCAATCGCGTCGCACTCACCCCACCTGGCAGCCGCGAGGCTCTCACCCTCCTTCGTGATGGCAAGCAACGGGAGGTCAAAGTGACCATTGGCGAACTTAGCAAGACTCAGACGCTCGCCCAAGGTCCTGCCCAGACCGCAGAAGAACTGGGCCTGGCGGTGCAGACCCTGACTCCGGAGCTGGCTAGGCAATTTGATGCCAAAGCCGGTGAAGGCGTGGTGGTCACCGGGGTTAAGGCTGGCTCCATCGCCGCCATGGCAGGCATCAGACCCGGCAATGTAATCCTTCAGGTGAACCGCAAACCGGTCAACAGCGCAGAGGAGTTCGATCGCGCAGTGAAGGAAAGCCGTGACGATAGGCGTGTCTTGCTATTAGTTCGCTCAGGCGATATGCAACGCTACGTCGTTTTGCGCTGGTAAACTCTATGTTCCGCGCCCGTCTGCGTTGATTTGGAGGGTAAGCGAATCATTGGTTCACCATTGGTGGCGGGTGCTCGCTCCCCCATTTCAGCGCGTGGGCGCAATGGGCCTTACACATACCCGAGAGGATGACACCGGTTATTCGCGGTTGAAGCCGCTCCTACAAGAATCTTAAGAGGGGTGTCTCTGCTGTAATGGGTCCCGCCAGGTGGAGGCCGTGGGAGCGGGGGATATCGTGGGCTGGGCGCAAAGCCGGGTTTGAATAACACGAATAGGGCGAGATGCTTGCCATCCCATAAGGGCGGTGTTTGGAGAAGCGCCTGTGGTGAGTGTCCGCATTCGCGCCCATTTACGATCCCACCGGGCAAACAAAAGGAGATGATCGCCATTCATTGAACCGCCACAAGATAGCGGTTCGGGGAAGACCGTAAAGCGTCTTCTATCCTGCACGTCGGTCATGTAGCGTCCTGCATGCCCGTCATACGGGTGTCCGGCGGGCGGGGCGCGGCCCGAGGCGAATGAGCCGCGCCCATATTACAATCCGGGTTAACACTGCCGTTCTCCGCCTTCGGTTGAGGCGACGGTCATTTGCAATGGGGCAGGTGACTGCAACTGAAGGAGATTTAATGAAGAAATTGAAGGTTATCGATCAACGGCAGGAGCGGTCGAAGAAACGGAGACCATGGCTTAAATGGCTGTGTAATCCCCGTTCGCTTCGGCTATTGATTTTGTTTGGTCAGATGATTTTCTCATTTATAAAGATGCTGATCGAGTTGATGCAAATGTTTCGGAGCTAGACCGCTAACTCGTTTTGTAACTAGGCCCTCAAACTTTAGAGAGGTGACAATATGCTAAATGAAGCTCTGAGGTTGATGAGGGTATTCCATGACATGAAGCAGAAAGAACTTGCAGAGAAACTCGGAATATCCAAATCACATCTCTCGGAAATTGAATCGGGAAAAAAAGTGCCGACACTGGCGCTTTTAAATCGATATTCGGAGGTATTTGGAATACCTGTTTCTTCGATTATGTTCTTCTCTGAGAATCTGAACAGTGGTGTAAAAATTGAGAAAGCCAGAACTTTTGTATCCTCCAAAATTTTGGCTCTAATGAAATTCATTGCAGAACGGTCGGGGCATACCCATGCAGAGTAGAAACCGGAAAAGTTATGCGCTCGATCAATCGCCGTTCTATCGATTATCTTCCAAAAAAAACTCTCGGAGATTTTGGGTATTACTCTATCGGAGTTAAAAAAGCTGATCTGTTCCAAAGGTCTATATAAAGAGTGGGATGAAGTTAACGCCAAAGGAAAGAAGCGGCACATCGAGAATCCGCATCTCCCATTAAAACGAGTACAGGGTCGTATCGCTAAACTCCTTAGTCGAATCGCACCTCCTCCTTTCTTGTTTTGCCCGGTCAAGGGACGCTCTTATATCAGTAACGCCCGACAACATGTAAATGGCAATGTGGTACGGAGTCTTGATATCAAAGAGTATTTTCAAGCCACTTCATCTCAGCGCGTATATTGGTTTTTTCACAAAAGAATGAGATGCGCGCCGGATATAGCATGGATTTTGACAGCCCTTTCGACCTTTAAGGGGAGACTACCGACCGGCAGTCCCCTCAGTCCAATCTTGGCATACTATGCACACGTCGATATGTGGGAGGCAGTTGAAGCTATCGTACATGAGGCAGGTTGTACCCTGACCCTTTATATGGATGATTTGACGATATCGGGCACAAATGTGTCTAACAAGGTCATGTGGAGGATTAAAAGGCAAATTCACCGCCGCGGTTTGCGGTATCACAAAGAGAAATTTTACTCCGGTAAAGAAAGTGCTGAGGTCACTGGTATTGTCATCAGGGACGGCCTATTAAAAATGCCTAACCGCCAACATCAAAAAATCCATGAAATGCGGCAGCGGCTTCAGCGAGAAACCACTCTTCAACAACGAGAAAGACTAAAACAACAGCTTCAGGGACGCCTCTCACAAGCCCGACAAATTTCCTCGGCCAATGAAAAAATAAGATAGTAACACGCTATCTTCCAAAAACACCTCATACGTAATGACTTTTCCCTCATATTAAAGTATCGCGTAGAACCCAATCCTCAGCCGGTTGAATTTAAAGTTGACCCAGGCAGCAAAACCACCGGCCTAGCCTTAGTCAGTCATTTCCCAACGCAAGGCCGCGTGGTGTTATGGGCCGCCAATCTTACCCATCGCGGGCACGCCATCCGTGAGCGGCTAACCAGTCGTTGCAGTTTGCGCCGAGGCCGAGGAGGCAGAAAGACTCGCTACCGCGCGCCACGGTTTCTAATACCAATTTAATCAAAGAATGCAATTTATTAAGGCCTCAAGTGGTTGTTTAAATTGAATCTATACAATGCAAAATCACATAAAATTGGTCACTACTGTCCCACTAAGAATTAACGAAAAAGGCCTGAAAACCAACTTGTTTTGATACAATGAAATCACGACAAATCATTGAAGAACAAGAAGGAGTTCAGGCCTTGGCACATCATAATACTGTATTTTCTCAGTTACTGAAACTAGTCCCGAGACATGAATTCGAGGTGCTGGCAAATCAGCACCACGAGGGCCGGAAACTACGCAAGATGACCCGTTGGTCACAATTTGTTTCCATGGCACTGGCACAGCTGTCAGGGCGCACTAGTTTGCGTGATGTGGTCAGTAATCTATCGGCTCAGGCCAGAAAACTCTACCTTTTAGGTGCCGTGCCGGTGAGCCGCTCCTCTCTAGCCCGGGTTAATGAGAAACAACCCTATGCACTGTACGAAGCGTTATTCGCCAAACTGTTTTCCCGCTGTCAAGGGCTCGCGCCCCGTCATGGTTTCCGGTTCAAGAACAAGCTCTACTCACTTGATGCTTCTACTCTCGATCTGTGCCTGAGCGTCTTTCCCTGGGCGAAGTTTCGAACCACCAAGGGGGCCGTCAAGCTCCATGTCGGTCTGGATCATGACGGGCTGCTCCCGCATTGATGACCGTCACTAACGGCAAAGTCCACGATATTACCGTGGCCCGTACTTTGGCATTACCCAAAGGCAGTATCGTGGTCTTCGATCGGGGCTATACCGATTATGATGGGTATCATCAACTCAATACCCAGGGCATCTTTTTTGTCACGCGCCAACGTAAAAAGGCCCGCTATCGCGTGGTTGAACGCCGTAAAGTCGATAAATCCAAGGGCCTAACGAGCGATCAGACCCTCGAACTGACCGGCGCCAAGGCCCGAAACTGCCCGATCGCTCTGCGCCGCATCGGCTTTAAGGATTTTGACACCGGTATCCGGTATTGCTTCCTGACCAACAATTTTCATCTTGCTGCCAGCACTATCGCGGCAATCTATAAGTCCCGATGGCAGATCGAACTGTTTTTCAAATGGATAAAGCAGAATTTAAAGATCAAGCGTTTCTTGGGAACCTCAAAAAACGCCGTCATGACCCAACTCTGGATCGCCCTTTGTGCCTATTTATTGCTCGCTTATCTCAAGTTCGTCAGCAAAATAGACTGCTCTCTTCAGCAGATTATTCGATTGCTCCAGCTCAATCTGTTTGAGCGGCGCGACCTTCAAGCATTGCTACGAGGCGATCCGCCAGAACCAGAACTTCTACCTCTTCAGGCTTCATTGCAGTTTTCGTGAAAGTTTATGGGACAGTAGTGAAAATTGGTATAAATAGAACGAGGCCGAAGGGCTGGCTGCCGCCACCACTAAGATCGCGGGTTGAGAATGTTTCGACTTGGTTTAGCTGTCTGCTCGATAGAGCACCTATCACAGAGTGCCATATTGAGACCGTGCGTTTTGACTTGCAGAAGATTCAAAACCCTGAAATTAGCGGCGTTGAATATCAGCAAGGCGAGTTGCAAGGTTATGAAGTGCGCGAATACTTGCTGGAAAAATGGGGCAGAAAGTGCGCCTATTGCGGCAAAAAAGATATTCCGCTTGAAGTTGAACATAGTGTTCCTAGATTTAGCGGCGGTAGTGATCGAGTCTCTAACCTGACCCTGGCCTGCACACCCTGCAACCAAAAGAAAAACAACAAAACGGCTGCCGAGTTTGGATATCCTCAGATCCAGTCCAAAGCCAATCAGCCTTTAAAAGATGCCGCCGCAGTCAATGCCACCCGCTACGCCATTGGGCACGCCATCCAGTCGGTGGGGTTGCCCACCTCTTTCTGGAGTGGGGGGAGAACTAAGAGAAACCGACTCTCTCAGGGGTACTCAAAAGACTACTGGATTGACGCGTCCTGTGTCGGTATTAAGCTTACCCGATCTGCTACGAATTGTAGCGGTTGCCACTCTGCTTGAAGCATCTCCCGCAAAGCTTGCAATTGATTCCTTCCGTTGACTTGCCCAACACTAAGATGGGGTGTGAAGCCGCTGGTAAAGCGCCGCACCTCGTCGCAATCTGGGACCAGGCGCCAGATCGCTTCTTGTAATTGGACTAAAGTTTCCTTGGGTTCGGGGATTAACTATAGGGTAAAGTGGTTGCGACCGTGGTGGAAATAATTAACCTCTGCCAGCTCCACTGTAAAGGGTTCGATGCCTTCACAGACTGGCGCAATCTCCGGTATTAATCTAGCGAACTCTTCCCGGGGTCTAAAAGGATAGATTAGGGTGATATGGGGCATCCATCGACGTATCTGGCGGTCATGTTTGCGCCGAATTGCCTGAATTGATTCCCAGATCGTTTCCTGCGGAATGAGGACCAGGGCGGATTTATGGGTCTTGGAGGAGGTCATACTCTCTATAGTATCGTAGCTCATGAATGCCCATGCTTGGATATTTACTTCGCAGACCCTCTATATTACTGGCATATTACGCTAATCGTTGGGAGGCTGTATGAGAAGACCAGACTTTGCCCGGACCAATTTAAGCGGATTAGCAGATCGCGACTTGGAATTCTTGATCGAAAACATGCCCCAACCGGGGGGCAGTTACCAGGAGATCGCCAAGCTTATCAACGACCTGCCAACAACCCTGGAGTCTATGCTGACCAGCGAGTATGTGTTCCAAATGATCCGCGATCAGCAACGGCAGATCCTCAATATCTCTCCTTTTTTGCTGTTTAGCGTATTGCTGCGCCGCAGCCTGGCCCGCCCCAAATCATCGCTTGATCGGCAGGTTATCAATTACCTGGCTAACCTGCTTACCTTATTTATTCGAACCGATCGAGTCTATCGGGTAGAGTTGGGGGATTCCGAGCCTCGCGAATATGTGGTTGACCTACTCCAGGACGTACAAGAGGCCGATCCCCACCGCCAGTTCATTACCTATGCCCACATCGGCAACTACGCGCTCTGGTTGACCGGCCTGCAACTCGACTGGTTGGAATACCGCCACCGCTATCATCGACGTCCCATAGATACCCAGTACTATGTGGCCTCCGGTCAATCCAATTTCGGTCAGGCGGCGAGACACCGTCTGGCTAGGGAATTCAGCCTGGAAGATGTCTTTCTGCGCCTAGCCATGAGGTTTGAATATTATAAACAAGGGCTTAACTATATGACGCGACATTTTGTGCCGATGGGGTAGTGGTCAGTCTCGCGAAGTCAATATTACCCTCAATCGCGCCGAGCACCTGGAGCAGCTAATCCTGCCACAAGTTTTCTCGGCAAGTTTTAGTACTTTGAAGGAGTGCAGGGACGCACGACATCCCCCTAGCGATGATGCGAAACGGAGTGGCGCACGAAGTGCAAGGGTCACATTACTTGCGTTTTGCCATGAATCGGCGCTATGATTTTCTCGCTCTCGGAGCCTAGGGTGGGGAGCACCCGAAGTCAAAGCGCGTGGAGCGGTAAAGACCCTGAGGCCAAGGTCACCCCTTCGCCGAGGACTGCTGAGAAACGCGAATTCTTCAGGCTGATGAGGTTTTGTAGGAACAAAATTGCTATCAGTCATGGCGAAACTTCAATTGTGCTATGCAATGCCCTACGCTTGGCTGGGGCTACCCATAGCTGGAAATTGCGCGCCATCTCAAAAATCCCGAGGTCGTCATAGCCGCGAAGGGAAAATGCTATAGCCGTCGTTATCGTCTCCACTTGTACAACTGTCATACGCTTGCAAAACTTCTTACCTAAACTGAGCGACTGCGGGCGTTGCTCGTCCGTCGGTTTCGGCGGTTTTGACTGTTGCCGGTATTCGCATCTCCGGCCCCGACGCCAGCCTAGCCCAAGACTTGGAACCTGTGACTCGGCAGGGGGCGGCCTAGGTCCTAAGGGTCTGTACTTTATCCTGTGATATGCCAGCGCCAATTGCTCTCTTCCGCGGGTGGTCGGCAATGAAATGAGCGGCACCACAATGATTTACCAAGTCAACGTCTCGTTTCGATTACGCCGATTATAAGCGCGGCGATTTTATCGACCAGGCCGGCAAATGCCGGCCTTTTTTTATGGCGCTGCCCGCCAGCATTTCCCTGTGTGGAATTTCTGCCAAATACCGTGATAAGTTGGCTATTTTTAGAAACTGTTGGAATCCCCCTTTTTAGGTAGGGTAGGTGAAGGTGTGTTAGCGCCGTACCTACCAAAGTTTAAGCGTTTAATGGTGGGACCATTTTTTGGCCTTGATCCACCTTTCACCGAAAGCAAGGTTTTCCAGCAGCTTTTTAACTGCAGCACGCCTATAGCCGATATCTAGTAAGGTGTCGCGGCTGAAGCCGCCCCTATGGAGAGATTTCGCTAGGTGCCTGTCAGGACTCTTAGTGGAAAATTGGCCTTCCTCCTTTAACAGGGATAAATAAACATTAAAATGGCGACTTTGATTCCTTCACTCAATAGTTGTCTCGGTCGTATGCAGGCTGGCGAAAAGCGTTTTGCATACCGATTGGAGAGTCACCTGGAGGACGACTATCTTTGTTGGTACGAGATGCCGGTGGGGCGGCGCCAACGTTACTCGGATTTCATCATTCTTCATCCCCTGCGTGGCTTGTTATTGTTGGAGGTGAAGGATTGGAAGCGCGATACCATTCAGAAGATCGACAAGGCCACAGCCACAATCATTACGCCTAGTGGTCTCAAGATAGTTAGCAATCCATTGGAACAAGTCCGCCAGTGTACCTATCAGCTGATCGAGCATTTGGAAAAAGATCCCCAGTTGATCAATCAGTCGGGCCGATATAAGGGCCATCTGGTGTTTCCCTATGGCTATGGGGTGGTCCTGAGCAATATTACCCGCAAGCAATTTGATGCCACCGATTTGGGTGAAGTGCTGCCGGAATATCAGACCCTCTGCAAGGATGAGATGGTGGGGAGCGTTGATCCTGAAGACTTTCAGGAACGCCTCTGGAACATGTTCAAGGTGCAGTTCTCCCAGCCGCTGACCTTACCCCAGATCGACCGGATTCGCTGGCATCTATTTCCCGAGGTGCGTATCAATGCTGGCGACCAGGGAAGTCTCTTTCCTGCCGAATCAGAAGAGGAGAAGGTGGAAGCCCTCTTGCCCGACATTGTCAAAGTAATGGATATGCAGCAAGAGCTGTTGGCTCGCAGCATGGGGGAGGGGCATCGGGTGATCCATGGGGTGGCCGGGTCGGGTAAGACCTTAATCCTGGGCTATCGTTGCCTCTACCTGGCTAAGCTGTTGCACCAGCCGATTTTAGTGCTCTGCTATAACATCACCCTAGCCGCCAGGTTGCGGGAACTGATGGCGGAGCGGGGTATCGGCGACAAGGTCAATGTCTACCATTTTCATGACTGGTGTGGTGAACAGTTGCGCACCTATCACGTTGACTGCCCCAAGCCCGGAGAAGGCTATTGTGAGCGGCTGGTGGAGAAAGTCATTGCTGCGGTTGAGAAGGGGACAATACCGAAGGCTCAGTACGGCGCGGTCATGATTGATGAAGGTCATGACTTCGAACCGGAATGGTTGACCCTAGTGGTTAGCATGGTTGATCCAGAAACCGATTCTTTATTGCTGCTCTATGACGATGCCCAATCCATCTACAGCAAGAAGAGGCAACTCGGTTTCAGTCTGTCCAGTGTGGGTATTCGGGCCCAGGGCCGAACCACCGTCCTAAAACTGAACTATCGAAATACCGACGAGATTCTCGGTTTCGCCTATCGCTTTGCTAGCCGTTATCTCAGCCCTAGTGACAAGGGTGAGGATCATGTCCCCTTGGTGGAGCCCCAATCGGCGGAGCGACATGGGCCGCCTCCTGCCGTCAGGACTTTTGAGAGTTACGAGCAGGAAGCTCGCTATATTGCCCGAATCTTTCATCGGCTGCACGAGGAGCAGGATATTCCTTGGTCAGAGATGTGCGTCACTTATCGCAGCAATTGGATGGGAGAGAAACTGCGCAGATTCTTTTTGGCCGAGGGGGTGCCTTGTCACTGGCTGGGAAATGCAAAGGCAAAGAAGCAGTTCAAGGCTTCCCATGACAGCGTCAAGCTGATGACGATGCATAGCAGCAAAGGCCTGGAGTTTCCGGTGGTAGCCGTTTCCGGTGTTGGCTATATGGCGGCAGAGGGGGAAGATCTGGTCCCAGAGGCCAAACTGCTTTATGTGGCTATGACTCGCTCAACGGAGAAGCTCCTGATCACCAGCCACCGGGAGACAGCCTTTCTCGCCCAACTTCAGGATGCAGGCTCGCCCCTGGAAGGTATAAGTTATTAGGGAGGAAATTAACCTGATGCCTAATTGCTGTGGAAGGCGTTTTGCAGAGGGGGTTGTTCCATTAAGCTCACTGCTTGAATGCCTTGCCCGGTGCACTATCCTTCCTAGAAGAGACCTACTTCAGTTGGGATCGAGATGGGAAGGAGAATCGGAATGAAAGCTCTGATTGTCAGTGCCGATGGCTTTGAGGATAGCGAGCTACAGGTGCCTTACCAGCAGCTTACCCAGGAGGATATTGCAACCGATGTGGCTTCTTTGCAACGGGGCATGTTTCAGGGCAAGCATGGGGCCGTAGTGGAAGCAAGCCTGACTGTCGAGGAGGTGGACCCTGGTGCTTATGATCTGCTGATTCTACCGGGTGGGCGAGCTCCGGCGCAGCTACGGAAGGAGAAGGCCGTGCTAGATCTGGTCCGTCGCTTCGTGGAGGCTGACAAGTTGGTCGCTGCCATATGTCACGGCCCCCAGATACTCATCTCTGCCCAGCTTATGGAGGGCAGAAAGGCCACCTGTTACCGGTCGGTCGCCACAGAAATGAAGCAGGCAGGTGCCTACTATGTGGATGAGGAAGTCGTGGTCGACGGCAATCTTATTACTTCCCGCCAACCTTCCGATCTTCCCGCATTTATGGAGAAAATCATAAAAAGCCTCCACTCACGATGAAAGCAACAGCAGAATTACAAATCATTCCCGTTGGGAGTGGTGTCTCAGTCAGGCAGGAGATTTCCCGGGTCGTTGAAATGCTCCAGGATCATGGCTTCTTTTTTGAGACCCATGCGTCGGGGACCAACATCGAAGGGGAGTTGGAGGACATCCTCCGCCTCGTTAAGCAATTACATGAGATGCTGCACAAAGAAGGGACCGTTCGGTTAGTGAGTTATCTGAAACTGGAAACTCGCACCGATAAGATCCCGACGCTTGCCGGTAAGCGGCTTTAGAGGACATCTTCGAATTGTGACTTAAAGAGTAGCAAACATGAAACTTTATCTGGTGCAGCATGGCGAGGCCTATCCAAAAGAAGCCAACCCTGATCGGCCCTTAACCGATCAAGGCAAAGAGGATATTGATTGGCTGGCCGCATTTCTCAAACAGGCGGATATTCAAGTCGATAGGGTGATTCACAGTGGCAAGCTCCGTGCCTTCCAGACTGCAGAGCGTTTGGCAAGGGCGATTGCACCGGGGGTCGAGCTGGAAACTAGCGGTCTCATCAATCCAAACGACAACCCCAAAGTGTTTGACTGGCAGAGCGAAAGCTGGGACAGGGATACGCTCATCGTCGGCCATCTGCCGTTTATGGCCAAACTGGTTTCCCATTTGGTTATCCAAGACGAAACGCGGCTCATCACTGCCTATCAGCCGGGGACTGTGGTCTGCCTGGAACTCAATAACGATGCCCACTGGCAGATTAACTGGATGATTAGGCCCGAGTTGCTCAGGTAAAGGTCTGCCGCTATATGGAGGGTTTGGCCGTGGCAACCTCAACCTGCGCATTGAAGTTCGGATTCCAGATCATCTTACAGCGGAAGAGCGTGAACTCTATCAGCGCTTGCGTGCACTGGAGAAAAATTACAGAAAAACAAGGCGATAAGATCAGACTGCTGCAGCGGCTGATGATCCTATAGAAACGGCCGTTGGACGTGCCCAAGTAGGGGCACGGCGCGCCGTGCCCCTACTTGGGCTATTTCTGATACCAATTTCATGTGATTTTGCATTGTATAGATACAGTTTAAACAAGCGCTTGAAGCCTTAATAAATTGCATTCTTTGATTAAATTGGTATGAGAGGAAAATCTCGTTCCAGGATGGCTTCCCTTAGCCTTGCTGGAGTAGATTCCGCAAGTCGATAAGGGCCGCGTTAGCTTTGGCTAAGTAGGAAGCCATGACCAGGGAGTGGTTGGCTAACATGCCAAAGCCGTCGCCGTTGAGTATCAGCGGGCTCCAGATCATTTCCTGGGAACTTTCTAGCCCACGGATGACCTGAGCCAAGCTCACCTCGGCGTTCTTATCTTGTAGGACATCTTCGAACTCAGTTTGCAAGGCCTTGAGAAGATGGAGGAGAGCCCAAGCGGCGCCACGGGTTTCGTAAAAGACATCATCGATTTCCCACCAGGAGGTCTTAACTCGGAGTTGGCGGGGCTCGGGCTTGGCTGATCGGCCTTGCGGTTCCCCTGCCAGGTTAATGTTATACTGGACTTGGCCTACGGCGGCTGCTAAACGCTGAACCATGCTGCCCAGGCGCTTTTCTACCACTTCCAGGTAGGAGCGCAGATTATCCGCCCGAACGAAGAATTGGCCATCATTATCGTTTTTGTCCGAGAGACGTTTTAGATAACTGAGTAATGCCTCGTTACCTTTTCGGTATTGGCTTTCAGTGGAAGGGAGAATCCAAGAATCCGAGTTAAAGTTAAACTGGGGATCGGCAATCTGTAAGTCTTTGTCCTCGATGGACTGGGTCTGGGCGCGGGCGAAATCATTGCGCATGGCGCGGACAAAGTCCCGCAGTTGTACCAGCGCCCCGAATTCCCAGTTGGGGATATTATCCAGGTAGATGCCAGGAGGAAAGACATCGTTGCTAATATACCCTCCTGGTCTTTCCAGCAAAGCTCTGGCGACGTTAATGGCCGTGGCGGTGGAAATAAAGCCGGCAGGCAGCTCTTTCTGCTCGCTCTGGGGCAGATCAATCTCTTCGGCAATTTCCTGGGCGTTGGTACGAACATCAAAGGTAGCGGGTTCAATCGACCACAGGATACCTAGAACTACCACGGCAACTATATAGGTGACGAAGGCAAGACCAAGAGACCAGCGGATCCCCTTTTCCTTCCAGGTTCGAGGGTGGTACAGCCAAGCCAGACGACGAACGCCCTCCTTTGAAGTGCGCGCAACAGAAGAAGTAATGCTCATACCACTATCCTTTAGTTGTTTGTTCATATTTTATCCTAAACCTAGGTTGGCTCCCAGGAGCAAGACATTTACCTTGATAAAGACAATGGGTATTTACTGGAGTTTTTCAAGTATAGAGGAATTCTTATATTTAATTGAGGGGAGAGGTGTAGGTTGCAAGCCCTCCTTAAGGCGAAGTAATTATGGGATTTTCGCATTAATTTAAGGATAAGTGAGGTTAGTGCCAGTTTATGTACCAGAAAATCTTGGGTCGCGTCAAAATGGGGCTCAACAAACAGGTTCCGGCGTTGGGACTTGGTGTTTTTCGTCTCTTTTTGGGATTGGTTATTTTTCAAGAAGTTGTTTTTCTCTATTATTTCCGTCATCTGATTTTTGATCCCATTCCTTTTCTTGATGTTGCCTCACCCTCGATTCATTTTTTTCTGATTCTATGGGGCCTTAATGCTCTTTTTATAACTGTAGGCTACCATACCCGCTTCGCTGCTGTGGTCAATTATTTTTTCTGGGTGATCTTTACCACATTTACCCCCATGTGGCAGGATTTTGATGGTGGTTTTGATCAATTTATGATTGGATCAAGTCTTCTCCTCATCTTTTTACCTACAGAAAGAGCATTATCTCTAGACAATCTCAAGCTGAAACTCAAGTTTTCAAGGCCAGGATTGCCCTATTATCCTCCCCCTACTGTTTCTGTCCTTAGTTACTATCTTCCCCTCGCTATCGCCTTAGGATTGCTTTATTTTGACTCAGCTACTCACAAGTTATTTGCGGAACACTGGCGCAATGGGTTAGGAGGATGGTTGCCCTCAACGATGCCCTATTATATTTCTGCGATCGATATGACGCCGATTTTAAATAATGAGGCTTTGCAAAAAATTATCGGCTACTCGATTATAGTTTTCCAGTTCATTTTTATTTTTACTTTTTATTTTCGCCCTTTTCGCGTTCCTTTGATGATGATGGGGGCTGCTTTTCACAGTGGCATTGTTTTGTCCCTCAATATTTATCCTTTTGGCTTTGGAATGCTGGTTTATTATTTTTTGATGGTTCCTTTCTCCTGGTGGCGAAAGCTAAAGGAAACATTACAGTGTGAAGTGCCAGCACTGACCGTTTTTTATGATCAACAATGCCCTCTTTGTAATCGTACAAGAATCATCGTCGAACATTTCGATATTTTTAAAGCAATTGAATTTAAGGGGTTGCAAGATCACGCTAGGAAATATCCTGAGCTTAATAATCTTTCTGATGATCAGTTGCTGGAAGATCTCTATGCTCTTGATCAGAAGAATCGGCTGTATTTGGGTATCGATACCTACATCCAGATTCTTTTAAAAATGAAATATACTGCTCTCTTGGGTGTGATGATAAGGATTCCTGGAATCTATCATGCTGGGAAACAAATATACCGGAGAATTGCAGATCAACGTACCCGTTTGACTTGTGATGAAAGCTGTCTTATTTCAACGGAAAAAAATCCACAAGAAGAGTGTAACCTTAGAAATATTTATGAGCACTATGCCGGGACAATGGAGCAACGGTCTAGGCGTGTTGCTAAGTTTTTAGTCGTGGTTCTGGTGCTACAGTTAAATAGTACGATTCACTATGGAATACTTTATCGTTTTGATAGTCCTGGGAAAGAGAGCGAGGTTGGCCAAGTTCTAAAACAGATAAGCAACGGAATATTGTCCCTTTCCCATGTTTTTTTGGGGATAACCCCCCATGCGCTTTATTTGCATGATCATCTCCATGGCTACGACCATATTTTGGCGCTTACCTATAAAGATAGTCGCGGTCAGGAGCGATGGCTTCCGTTTGTCAATGGGGAAGGGCGACTAATTGCTCCAAATTGGGGCAGAGTTCAATCTATGTGGGCTAATATCGCCGTAACGCCTAACATAGAGCAGAAGCACCTTTATAAATTTATTGAAAAAGTAACTGCCTTTTGGGGAATAAAAATAGGACTTAATCTGCAAGAGACAGAGTTTATTATAAAATTAAAAGAGGTAGAGGTTCCTGTACATTGGCAAAAAGATCTGCGTAATCACAATCTAAATCAGCCCTGGGTGAATATTGGAAAGGTAATTTGGAAAGAGGGCTCGATGAATATAGAAATACCTGATATTAACCTTGAAACATTGTAAAACTGTAGCAATTAATTGCTTGTGAGGCTTTAAAATGAAAAGATTAATCACTTTTTCATTGCTATTAATTTTCTGTTTGGGGGCTACCCTCGGAGCCTGTGTTGAGAAGTTGTCCCCATTTGAAGTCACCGAGAAATTCTGGACAGCGGTAAAGGATAACGATACCCAGGGTATTCGCCAATACATTTCATCGGAGTATTCAGAAAAAAAGGAGCTTACCCCTGATTTGCTACCTATAGCTGATTTTGAATTAGGTAAAATCATTATTGATGGGGAACAGGCCTGGGTTGAAACCACGGTGGTTGTTGACGGTGAGAGGCCAGTAACCATCCCCCTTGAGACAACGCTTATCAAGGAAAAGGGTCAATGGAAGGTGCATTATGAAGAGACGGTGGCCATGCTCACAAATGCCAGTGAGTTGGCGCAGGCGCTAAAGGGTCTTGAAACCCTTGCCGAACAGTTCTCGCAGAAATTTGATCAGTCTCTAACTGAATTGCAGCGGTCATTGCCTAAAGTTCAGCGTGAGTTAAAGGAAATTGAGAAGAAGCTAAAGGCAGAGCTTCCTGAAATCCAAAAGCAATTGGAAGGGCTTTCTAAAGAGTTTGAGGATTTGTTCAGGTCTTTGCAGCAGCCACCTCCATCTGAGCAAGAAAAAGCTATATAGATGTCAATTTAAACTTTTTTACGGGATCTATTGCCTCGAGGAGATATTGTGGGTTGGATAACCTTATTACCTGCATTCGCTGCGATTTTGATTGGAGTCTGGAAAAGAGAGGTTATCCTTGCCTTATTTGTCGCCCTTTTTTTCTCCGAAACCTTGCTTGCGGGCAATGACCCCGCCCAGGGATTCATCGGACTTTTGGAACGTATCACCGCCGTATTCCAAAGCGAGAGCAATACCCAGGTTTTATTGTTTAGCATGTTGGTGGGTGCATTGTTGATTTATATCCAGCAGTCAGGCGGGGTGGCTGCCTGTGTGTACTTGTTGACCCGAGCAGGATTTACCCGGACACCACGCCGAGTCAGTCTCCTGACTTCCTTTGTGGGGCTCGCTATTTTCATTGAAACCAATATGAGCATTCTGACTGCGGGGATACTTTCACGGGCCTTGTTCGATAAATTTCGGATGAGCCGTGCCCGCCTTGCTTACTTTGTGGATTCGACTTGTGCGCCCGTATCCATATTGATCTTGCTTAATGGGTGGGGTGCTTATCTGCTCGGATTGCTCATTGACCAGGGGTTCGATAATCCCATCACCATTTTAGTCATGAGTATACCCTTTAATTTCTATGCCATTATTACGTTAGTTTTGGTTTTTTATACTGCCGTTGCTCACCGCGTTTATGGGCCACTAAAACATTCCGAAACACGACAGGATGTGAATATTGGGGAAGAAAATATTGCTCCAACGAGGGCAAGATATATGTTGCTGCCTCTATTCGTCATGGTGGGCGCCGTCTTGTTTTTTTTGGGATATACCGGGAATGGGGATTTGTTGGCCGGTTCAGGATCGAGTGCGGTCTTTTGGGCTACGGCCCTAGCGACGCTAGTGGCCTATGCCTTACTACTCAAGGATAGGGTGTATTCCCACCGGCAACTGATTGAGTTAGGTTTCGAAGGAATGGGAAAACTGCTGCCTGTGGTGACAACGGTGCTGCTAGCCCTCGCGCTGAGCGCTAGCATGGGCCTTCTGGGAACGGGGGAATTCGTTGCCCAAATAGTTGGGCCGTCACTACCGTCCCCCTTTATCCCGGTATTAGTTTTTATCACAGCAGGCATCATTTCTTTTACCACAGGCACCTCATGGGGGACTTTTGGGATCATGATTCCCATTGCTTTACCCCTGGCCCAGGCCGTTGAGCTACCTCCCGCCTTGGTGTTGTCTGCCCTCTTAGGTGGGGGAATTTTTGGCGATCACTGTTCTCCTATTTCTGATACTACGATTATTTCTTCCTTGGCGGCAGGCTGTGACCACCTTGAGCATGTTCAGACTCAACTTCCCTATGCCTTAACGGCAGGGGCCGTGACCGTATTGCTCTATCTCGTCACTGCCTGGCTGCTTTGATGAACCGGGGCTAGCGATTTCTAGATAGAGAGCAGGGGGATCTGTGCGGCCTTTTCCCCTCTGGGTCAGTAAGGTTTAGGCTAAATATTCCAGCTCACCATAGCAATAGCAGTGCCTATGGCCGCCCCGGCGAGAACATCCGTAGGATAATGGAGCCCTAGAACGATGCGAGATAAGGCGACTAAAGCGGTAAAGGGGACCAATAACCAGGCCAATTCTGGGAAATATCCTACCGCAATAATGGTAAATCCGATGGCGTGCAAAGTGTGACCGGAGGGAAAGCTATAGTGATCTAGGGGGGCGGTGTAAATATGGATACCTTCATGGGTAGTGAAGGGGCGGGGCCTTTCCATATGCCCTTTCAACCATTTATAAATTAGCAGAGCAATCAACCCCACGACTAACATGTGGAGGGAGGCGATCAAACCCTGTTCGCCCCGCATCATGGGGAGCACCAGCATGAGGGTATACCAGAAGACTCCATCCCCAAGGCGACTGATTGCTGCAAATAAGCGTTTGATTTGTGGTAAGCGACAGATACGGTTAAAGCGCAAGCAATATGTGAGTTCGTATTGATCCATGCGTTGAAAGATATTGGAGGCTTTGATTGTGCTCATCGTTTAATTTCACCTTGTCTATTCCTATCCATGCCTAAGTAGGACATTAGGTGCTCAATATGAAAAAACGATGATCTTTTAATAAACTTTTAATTACCGTAATTTTATCTCTAAATAGAGAGCCTTGAGTAGCTGATAAATAGTGTGTTTTTAAGAGGTAAAGGTTTTGTTTTTGAAGGTCGATATTTTAGCAAAAATCCGCGTAAACCTCCGCCCACTCGGGCGGAGATACAAGCGGGAACTGCAAAGCAGTTCTAGTGCGGTGTTTTCTGTCCATTCACGTATGCCTTGAGCGTTTTAATGGTAGCTCCGCCGGCGCTGCACGCGAAATACGATCTTGACCACAGCGCGGCGCTTTTGCTTAAACGTGGGATGTGGGTGTTCAAGAATCGTATGCGACGCGAAGAGGTGGACTTCAAATTGTTGACCAATACGCTGATTGACAGCTTCGGAGGGTATTCCACCAGCAGGTGGACATGATCTTCCTCGCCATCGAACTCTAGGATGCGGCAGTCGAGCTTCTCGCAGGCCGAATCGAACGCTTCACGAAGCTGGCCGATCATGACACCGTCAAATACCTTTCTACGGTATTTTGTCGTGAATACCAGATGCGCCAGCAGTCGCGTGACGCTGTGCCGTCCGCGCCTATAATCGTCATTCACACTCACTTGATTTTACTCACGCCATGGCTTAAATTATAGTCATTGTAGCAGCGAGCACTGACATGCTGAAAGCCACCAAGATACGCCTCTATCCAAGGGCCGAGCAGGCGGCGTTCCTGAATCGCCAGTTCGGCGCGGTTCGTTTTGCGTATAACACGGGTCTTCGCATCATATCTCACCGCTACAAGCGCCATGGGCAATCCCTGAGTGCCAAGGGCGACATCAAGAAGCTGTTGCCGGTCGCCAAGAAGTCACGCCAGTATGGCTGGCTGAAAGAGGCTGATTCTGTCGCCTTGGCTCAAGCATGCCTCCACCTCGACCAGGCGTTTCAGCGGTTCTTTGATCCCAAGCAGAAGGCTGGCTACCCGCGCTTCAAAAGCAAGCGCGGCAAGCAGTCGAGCTACCATTGCATGAGTGTGAAGGTGGGCGAGGACTGGATCAAGGTGGCTAAACTCGGACCGATCAAGGCCAAAGTCCACCGGCCTATCGACGGCAAGCTGAAAAGCATCACGCTATCTCGCACCGTTACCGGCAAGCACTACGCCTCGCTACTGTATGAGACGGAGCAAGTAGCCCCGCCGCCGCTGATGGATGTAGATGTGGCCAAGGTCGTCGGCCTCGATATGGGCCTCTCGCACCTGGCGATTGACTCCGCCGGGCGCAAGATCGCCAACCCGCGCTTTCTCAAGAAGGCGCAGAAGAATCTCAAGCGCAAACAACAGGGGCTGTCTCGCAAGAGCAAAGGCAGTGCCAAAGGGGCCAAGGCACGCCTACGGCTCGCCAAGGCTCACGAGCGGGTTGCCCATGCCCGCAATGACTTCCAGCACAAGCTCTCTCGGCAGATCGTTGACGATAACCAAGCGGTGGTCGTCGAGACGCTGAAAGTCAAAAACATGATGAAAAATGCCAAGCTCGCCAAGCACATCGGCGACGCATCCTGGCATGCCTTGACCGAAAAGCTGGAGTATAAGGCCAAGGAGCAGGGCAAACCTTTGGTCAAGATCGAGCCGTGGTTCCCCAGCTCCAAGACGTGCCCTCTCTGCCAGCACAAGATGGACAGCATGGCGCTGAATGAGCGCGACTGGACGTGCCCGAGCTGCGGCACGCACCACGACCGCGACATCAATGCGGCGCTGAACATCAAGCATCAAGGCATTTTGAAGTTGAAGGCGGAAGGGCTGTCCGTCTCTGCCCATCGAGGCTCGCGTAAATCCGGCATGTCACCGGTTGCTGCCTAAGAAGTGGGAAGCTCCGTCCGATAGGGCGCAGAGCAGTCACAATTAAAAATAAATATTAATGGAGGGGCTGGGGCTGACCACATGGATTTTAGCTCCTGTTTCTGTGACCAGCGGGATTAAATGAGTGATTTCTTCCAGACCACGTATCTCCGCAATTTTTTCCAACAGTTCGGGTCCACCGGAGGTGTCAACTGTATCCACTTGTCTGGGGTTGGCATCGGGATGAAAATGAGAAAATAGAGTATGGTGAAAATCTGGAGGGAGTTTTAATGCGATATTGCGCTGTTCCCTAAGCAGCTGCTTCGCGGTGTAAATCGTCTCCATGCCATTCCAGATTAATTGCTTATCAGAGGATTTCATCATTTTAAAGATTAGCAGCCTCCTTGAACTTAATCACTTTAACTTAGTCTCAGCGTGACTGAGTGCTGGAATGAGCCAACTTGGCTGGTGGCCGGCGGTACTGGAGGGTGCTCTATTTGAATTCTAAAATTCCTATTGATTCCAAGCGATTAGATAATATTTTGGCCGGCGAAACCGGCTTCCCTACCAGGGGACGCAAGCTAGTCTTGAGGGGGGCGCCTTTGATGTCCTTACTTGGCCTGGCGATGGCTTGGCACTGGACTTCCCTGTCAGAGTGGTTGGAACCTGAAAAATTGGCTGCCTGGGCACAAGGCCTGGCCGCTAACCCTTTGGGAGGCGTGGCAACAGTCCTGGGGTTTGTGCTGGGGAGCCTGATAGTCTTGCCGCTATCCGTGATGATTGTGGCTACCGCTTTGATATTTGGGCCGGTCATGGGTTTTATCTATGCTGTGACTGGGGCTTTGAGTGCGGCGCTAGTGACCTATGCCATTGGCCATGCCTTAGGAGGGGAGGCTGCATGCCGCTGGGCAGGCTGGCGCGTTCACCAGCTCAGTGAACGGTTATCCAAGCGTGGTATTTTGACGGTAATCTTTTTCCGGGTGGTGCCTTTGGCGCCGTTTACTATAATAAATTTTGTGGCCGGCGCTTCCCCCCTTAAGGTCCGGGACTATTTTATTGGATCGCTGCTAGGGATGATACCTGGAATATTTGCCATGGTTTTTTTTGTCGATGGTTTGATGGCTGCATTACGTGAGCCTGGAATAACCCGCTTTGTATTTGTGATTCTATTGGGTCTGCTGTTATTGGTGATTGCCGCTGTTGGGGGGTATTGGCTTCGGCGAGAAAAGGCCGAGAGTGAATAGAAGCTCTGAATGCGGCTTGTGACCTATAATATCAGCAGTTGCAGGGGTACCGATCGCTGTTTCAATCCAGCCCGAACGGCTTCCGTACTCCGTTCACTTAAGGCTGATGTGCTGGCTTTACAAGAAGTTGAACACCGTTCGGTAAATGGCCAGGATTTGCTGGATTATCTTGCCTATCAAACCGGGTTAGTGGCCATCCCCGGCCCCATATTCCTTAGGAGGTCACTGCATTATGGTAATGCCCTATTGACGCGGGCGAAAGTGCTTCAAATCCGGCGCCATGACCTGAGTGTCCTACGGCGTGAGCCCCGTGGCGCTATTGATGTGGATCTCAAATGGCGAGGACAGAAAATCCGCGTGGTGGTGACCCATCTGGGATTGAGGTCTCGAGAGCGTAGGTTTCAGATCCAGCAGCTACTCAACCTGGGGCTGACCCCAGACGGGGGACGTACCGTCCTTATGGGAGACTTTAATGAGTGGTGGCCTTGGAGCCAAACTTTGCGCTGGCTGCGGCGCGAATTTGGTCGCTGTTTGAGCCCCTTCTCCTTTCCTGCTTGTTATCCCATTTTCGCCCTGGACCGGATTTGGCTACATGGACACCGACGCTTGCTGACACTGGGGGTAGAGGCTTCCTCGCTGGCGCGAGTAGCTTCCGATCACCTGCCATTGAAAGCCGTAGTGGAATGGTAAGCGCCACTAAGAAGATATTTTAGCGGCGTTAGCCGCCGGTTCATAAATAGCAAAAACCTGACTAGGCTCTCCCTCGGCTGCGGTATCGTAGTAAAGCGAATGCAGGTTGAAATCGGCAACCGGATTAAGCCGTTCTCCTTCCAAAAGAGTGTCGAAGGACTCCCCGCCTAGAATTCGAAGGGCATGAGTTAAGTAGAGTCGATTGAGGCTCTGATCAGCTAGCAAAGTTTTTAAAACCTCGGGGCCCGCGATGGCATAAAGGGTAGTGAACCCTTCTTGGCCCAATGCTGCAATCAGCGTTTTTCCCTGTACGCGCAACCCCTTGCCTGCCACAATGACTTGAATGCCTTTCGCCTTGAGCTCCTGCACTCGAAGGGGGTCTGCCTCGGAACCCGTTGCCACATAGATTGGCCGATTAGCGTTTAACAATATCTCTGGGATAGGAATATTCAAGCTGGCGCTAATGACGACGATTGCAGGTTGCGGGGCCAGACCTTGGGATTGTCGCCACTGGATAAGATCGGCGTATTCTGGTTTTTCGCTGACCGGAAGAATATCTTGCGCCACATTTTGGGCGAGCTGACGAATATAGCGGCCACTGGTAAGCAGTGCATCAGCTTGGGCAGCTAATTCTTGAAACAGGCGCCAGTCACGGGGGTTGGCGATGGTATCCGGAACAATACGGGTTCTCTTCCGTGGATGTTCTAACGAAATGCGACCATCTAAGCTAGCGATAAAATTGGTGTAGACAAAGGGCTGGGAGCGGGTTCCCAATCTATGTAGCTCTTGATTGAGATACAGTCCCTCTAGCGCTACCGGTTCTAAGGGGGCAGGAAATAATCTTAGAAGTTTATTTCTACTATGATTTATGCTATCCATTGAGTTATCGCTCTATTTGCAATTGAATATAAAAAAACATAGCCTTCTTGAACTGGCTTTTTAAATTTTGGCTGGAACCTACCCGCAAGGCAGAAGCGGCCCACAGGGTGGGAACAGCATAAAGAGCAAGGAGGAAAAGATGTTTACAAATGAAGAATTTATAGATGAACTGTGTACCGAGCTGCAGCAGTTATGCACAGAATTAGAGAAGGTGAAGACGGTATCAGAAGAAAATTGTGGCAGAAGCATAACAGAAAGTCGAAGAAGGCAACACCTTGATTATACTCCAGACGGAACTCGAACCATTAAAAAACAAGACTCGTAAAATAATCAGTTTATAGGAGAAGAACAAAGTAGGGGTTACCTTCTGAATTATACTGAAAAAAAATTTAATCGAAGGGTGAGATGGGGTATAGAAGCAGTTTTTTACTGCGCGGTCCTGCCTAAGAACAAGGAAGCCTGATGAGTAGGGTAAAGCGTATTGTGCTTGATGTGCTAAAACCACATCATCCTAATGTATTGGAGTTTGCTAGAACTATTGCCGAGCAGGACTCAGGATATCGGGTCAATATCACTGTTGAGGCAGTGGATGAAAAAACAGAGACAATTACTGTGACCCTTGAAGGTACAGATATTCAGTTTGAACAAATAGGTGAGGCGATAGCCCACATGAGCGGGTCTATCCATAGCATTGATGAGGTCACCGTTGTAGGAGAAAGTCAAAGTTAGCTCGGTAGCATGGCAATGCTACTTTAACCATCCCATTCGCAAGACAAGGTTTATTTGAATCTGTTCCAGGAACTCCGTTTCTTATTAGATATTTCCCGGTCCCATCGCATTGCCCGCCGTTATTTTGTGACCAATGGCTTTGATGGCGCGTTGGCGATGTTAGGCTTAACGATGGGGTTTTACATTACCGACGCTGTGGCCGTCTCTACTGTACTCAACGCCTGTATGGGGACCGCGATTGCCTTGATGATGAGTGGTCTATTGAGTGCCTATATCAGCGAGGCCGCGGAAAGGCAAAAGGAATTGCACGAACTTGAACAGGCCATGGTCACCAATTTAGCCCATTCCGCCCATGGCAAAGCGGCCCGATTGATCCCCTTACTGATTGCTTTGGTCAATGGGGGTTCGCCATTTTTTATTGCCCTGCTCATTATCTCACCCCTATGGCTTAACCAATATGGGGTTGTATTGCCTTTGGGTCCCCTGGAAACTTCCATTGCCGTGGCATTTGGAATTATCTTCTTGCTAGGGGTCTTTCTTGGAAAAATTAGCGGTACGTTCTGGTTATGGACGGGACTTCGTACCTTGGCCATTGCCGTGATCACAGGCTTGTTGATCCTGTTGTTGCAGGCTGGATGAAGGATCTCCAGGAGGCAGGAGCCGGGGTAAGTTCTCTTATTGGGGGGCCCAGCATTTATCCATAGACCCTATCTGAACTTCATCCATTCATCATGAATAACATGAATAACGACACCTTGAAAGGGCAGCACTGGTATACCCAGGAACCGGAGAAGGTCTTGCAACGACTAGACGTTGACCCAGAGCAGGGGCTAACGTCGGAAATAGCAAAGGAGCGGCTGGCTGCCCAGGGCAAAAATACCATCCAGGAAGCAGCCCGGCGTCCCGTGTGGCGCATGATTATCGGCCAGTTTACGGACTTTATGGTCATCGTTTTAATCGTGGCGGCAGTCGTTTCAGGCATTGTCGGTGAACCCCAGGATGCCATTGCGATCGTGGTGATCGTGGTTCTAAATGCCATCATTGGTGCCATTCAGGAGTATCGAGCAGAACGGGCGATTGCCGCACTCAGGATGATGGCGGCCCCTGAAGCCCAAGTGTTCCGAAATGGAGAAACCCAGACCATACCTGCCGTTGAATTGGTACCGGGTGATCTTGTGCTGCTAGAAGCCGGTAATGTGGTTCCAGCGGATCTTCGCTTTCTGAAAACCTCAGAGCTAAGGGTGGATGAAGCGGCGCTCACGGGGGAATCCCAAGCGGTTCAGAAGAACACCGAGACTTTGAGGGAGGAGGATACTCCCCTGGGTGATCGGTTTAACATGGGCTATAAAGGGACCCTGGTCAGCCATGGTCGGGCCATGGGCGTGGTGGTGGCCACTGGCATGGAGACAGAGCTGGGCCGAATCGCCTCCTTATTACATCAAGAAGAAGCCGTTAAAACCCCCCTCCAGCAGCGTTTGGCTCACTTTGGTCAACGCCTGGCCATCGTCGTTCTCATTATCTGCGGGATTATTTTTGTCAGCGGGCTGCTGCGCGGTGAGACTGTCGTCTTGATGTTTTTAACGGCGGTGAGTTTGGCCGTGGCGGCTATCCCTGAAGCCTTACCCGCGGTTGTCACCGTCTCTCTTGCCATTGGGGCCCGCAAGATGAGCCGGCGCAATGCATTGATCCGCCGTTTGCCTGCCGTGGAAACCCTCGGATCAGTGACTTATATCTGCACGGACAAGACCGGTACGCTGACTGAAAACCGGATGACGGCTGAGGGTTTTTGGGCGGCGGGCGAGAACAAGGACCAAATCCCGCCGCCGGATTCAGATCGCCTCCCTTGGAATCTACTGGGGCAAGCCTTAGCTCTTTGTAATGAAGTGGTGCCGGACCAAGACGGTGGCGCACGGGGCGATCCTACTGAGGTCGCCCTCTATCAAGCCGCCCATGGGGCCGGCTATGAGCGGCAATCCCTGGAAGAGGCGTTGCCCCGCATTGGCGATATTCCTTTCGATTCTGAACGTAAGCGGATGACGACGCTGCATCGGAAGTCGGAGGGGGAGGTCGTTGCCTTTGTTAAAGGGGCACCGGAGCAAATTTTGTCTCGTTGTTCACAGATGCAGACTGCCGAAGGGGCCGCTGAGGTGGATACTGAGGCTTTGCTTGAGGAGGCAGAGGATCTTGCAGAGCAAGGATATCGGGTTCTCGCCGTTGCCTTTCGGCCCTTCGAGACCGACCCGACGGAATGGGATTCCGAAGACATTGAAAAGGAGCTCAGCTTTCTAGGCCTCGTGGCGTTGATCGACCCCCCGCGTAAGGAAGTGCCCGATGCGGTGGCCGATTGTATGTCCGCCGGTATCACTCCCGTGATGATTACGGGGGATCATCCTGGAACCGCCCAGGCCATTGCGGTTCGGTTGGGTATCGATAAAGAGGATGGCTCGGTGATCACGGGTCAAGAGCTGGCCCAAATCTCGGAAGAAGATTTTGCCCGACGGGTGAGGCAGATCAGGACCTATGCACGGGTAACCCCGGAGCAAAAAATCCGGATTGTGAAGGCATTACAGGACAGGGGAGAGTTTGTGGCCATGACTGGGGATGGCGTCAATGATGCGCCCGCCCTAAAAAGAGCCGGGATTGGGGTGGCCATGGGGCAAAAGGGGACCGATGTGGCTCGAGAAGCTGCCGATATGGTGCTGCTCGATGATAATTTCGCCACCATCGTGAGTGCCGTGCGGGAAGGGCGTCGTATCTTTGATAATATCCGTAAATTCGTCAAGTATACGATGACCAGCAATTCAGGGGAGATCTGGACCCTATTTCTGGCCCCTTTCTTGGGTCTTCCCTTACCCTTGGTACCCATCCAAATTCTTTGGATTAATCTGGTGACCGATGGCCTACCCGGCTTGGCCCTTTCCGCAGAGCCCCAGGAGCGGGGTATTATGCAGCGTTCCCCCCGTCCTCCCAATGAAAGCATTTTCGCCCATGGAATGTGGCAACATATGCTCTGGGTGGGTCTGCTGATTGGGGGATTGTCTCTCTTGTCCCAGGCCTGGGCTTATCATGGTGGTTCAGCGCACTGGCAAACCATTGTGTTTACTGTCTTGACCTTCTGCCAATTGGTCCATGTTTTGGTCATCCGCTCGGAGAAGGAATCCCTGTTTAGCCAGGGCCTTTGGAGTAACAAATGGCTGCTAGGGGCGGTGGCGATAACGGTGGCTCTACAGTTGGCCGTGATTTACCTACCGTTTCTGAACCCCATATTTAGGACCTCTCCCTTGCCGCTCGGGGAACTGGCGCTTTGTTTTGCTGTGCCCGTGGTGGTCTTTGTTGCCGTAGAGATTGAGAAGTGGCTGGTTCGGAAAGGTTGGATTTATGTGGAGCGGATCAAAAAGGAAAAGAAAGAAGAGGTTCCTGTTACAGCAGCCGAGCCTGCCGCGGCTGGTTCTGGTGGGTTCAAGTATAAGGGTATTTGGTCAACGGTAATTATCCTGTTGCTGGTTGGCGTAGGGAGTATTCTGTGGCTCCAAGGGGGCGAGAAGGTGGAGGAAGCGCTTGTAGTGGCGGAGGCAGAAAAGGAGCCTGCGCCCCCTGCGGTTACCTCACCAAGTCCTGAGGCGCCAACGGCAACCCCTCCCCCGAGGGACGAGCAAGCAGCTGCACCCGAGAAGCCCCCTGAAGTTGCTAAGCTTCCTGAAAAACCAGCAAGAGAGGAACCAAAACCGGCCGAAATAACTCCCGTAGCGCCAAAAACTGTCCTTGTCCAGCCCGGCGATACTTTATCTCTAATTGCTGAGCGTGCCTACGGTGATCCCACTCAATGGCGCCTTATCTATGAAGCCAATCAGGATAAGATTAAGGATCCGGATGTGATCACCGTAGGCATGAAACTGACTTTGCCCTCGCCTACAAATTAAAGGCTTGGTGTATGAAATAAGTTGAGTCAGCACCCCCAGAATAGAGAACCAAATGCTTGCTGTAGTCCATAACTGAATCTCCTTTACCGTTACAATAATAATGGCACAGACACCTCCGAATTTCACGCGGAGCGCCGCCCAACATGAAATAGTCGGTGATATATGCAGGAGTATCTCATCCTAGCTGAACAATGGAGAATAAACCTGCGGCATTAAGCCGCAGGTTTCCACTGCTATTGTCAGTCTCTAACGATGAGTGGGCCATTGGCGAAATTATTGCAAACTACATCCGGCACTAATTTAATAATTGACATGGCCCCTGATAATCCTTCCCCAGGAATGTCAAAGTTCGCGGTTCCATTGGTGCAATTTTGGAATTCAAAAGTCAAGGTTCCCACCTCGGTTGTAACTACCGGTGTGGGATCATTAAGTACACCTCCCGTGGTTTCGAACAATGTGAGTTCTGCCCGATTGTCTTCAAAGGTTCCCTGGGCAGTGAACCAGCGCTGCCCCGTGCCTTCTATATTAAATGTAAACCAGGAGGCGACAATTTCTTGTCTTGAAGGAACGACGTCAATAAAAAAGCCTTGGCCACTGGTGTCAGGATTAAACCAGGTTCCGTTGTGTCCAAAATTAATGCCTGGAGGTCCACCTTGTCTGGTAAAGCTAAAGTCATCAATCATAAGCCCGGCACCCCTAAACTCTATCCGGGCAATAGGCTGAGGGGGATCCATGTCGACAAAATTGGCAGGATCGTTGAAGGTGGTGGGATCATTGCTGCTAACCATGGCAATGGCATTATTCGTGGCGTTAAAGGCCGTTGCCTCTCCTGGAGACATCCCTGCTTCATGGACGAAAAAGAAACTGACACTGTCAACAGGCTGGTCAAAGACGACTTCTCCCACGTCCTCATCGGTCTCTATGGAGTAGGCAAAAGCGCCTGAAGAATAAAGCGCAGTTATCCCTTCGGTTTCTGCGATACCACCACTAAAATTTGCTCCTCCTTCAGAGAATTCTGTTTGACCTGCTTTATCCTCAAAATCAATAGTCGTTGTTTCTTGAGCTAGCGGGGTCCCTGAAGCAATGAGAATCCCTAGCGCCCCAATCCATATTTTCTTCTGCGTCATAATCGCCACCCTCCGTATTCATATCACAGTAAAATATTTTGACAATCACGTAAAAACTCTTTTTAAAATAGCAATCTGCTGAATTTAAAATTTTTTTGTACACGATTGTTACTTCGTAGGCTTTCTACAAAGCCAAAGGTGACTCAGGCACCATTCTTCTTAATGCGGTCATGCTGACTGCAGTGGTTGCTTGAGTGATATTTCTTTATTCCAAAAAGTGTAGAAGATTTTTATGGAGCTAGGGGATTTTATATTGGATTAGTAGGCCGACCAGATTGACTTCAAAATCATTGGGGGTAGCCACCAGGAAAAGGTGGTTATCAATCAATGAGTTTAGTCCTTCAAAATGCCAATCGCGGATTGTTCCCCGTTCATAGCGGTGTAGTAAGCGCAATGCCAGATTTTTATTAATCTTCCAGCGTAAATTGGTCTCAAGTATATGTCGCGTATATTTTAAGTCGGGAAATGAATTGCCGACCACGTCTAGGGACAACTCGGGGTTTGCCAACGACAGATTTGAGGCTGCCTCATAATCGATTTCGCTGCGTGACCAATTAAAAGAGTAGTTGCCATCGAGGGTAAAGCGATCAAATTGATAGTAAAAACCAACCCCAAGAGCAGTGTTGGTCTCATCCATATTTTCTCGCCAGGCGGCGCTTAGAGGAAAGGTGGTTCCACCTGCATTAGGATCGGTAGAAAAGCCGGCGTCATTGATATTAGCGATGGCGTTGGTTCGGGTTTGATAGCTGCCGAAGACATAGGTGTTTAGTTTAGGAGAAGGCTGATAATTCCACTCTAGATTAATGGCATTATTTTCATCATGGAGAAGACCGAAACGAGCGTCAAAATCATTATCTACCCGGGTAAAAGAGAGGGAAAAATCCATCGTTTCCCCCAGCAGCACATTGACCAATCCACGGAAAAGGTGCTGTTCCCGGTCGCTCAAATCAAATTTGCGTAGATCGGCAAGGGTAAAAGGTGTCGTTCCCTGGGGCAGCAGGGAGTTAAATTCGGGCAGAGAATTCGTAAAAAACGCTGTGTAGGGATCAAAACGGTAGGGACTACCCGTACGGTCTGAAAATTCATAGGAAAAGCGAAAGGTGGCCCAGGGGATGGAACGATTAGAGACGCGTGCGATTAGCCGATTCTCCCTTGTTTCCTCCCGCTCCCGATAGTCCCGCTCAATGACTTCCCGTTGGTAGCCTAGCCCTAAAGTTGTTTTTGGAATCAGGCGATAATCGGCATTGAAGGACCAATTTTTTTTACGCTGGGCAAAAGGGATATTGCGAAAATGAAAGGGCCTAGCCGGTTGATTCGGCTGAAAAACAAAACCACGGCCAGGATCCGCCCCATCCTCAACAATATAGCCGATATCTCCGGTCAGGGGATTAAAGGCAGTGTAATCCGTGTCATTATCTTCATCGTAATAGCGGAAATCCGCCCGTAATGTGAGGGGATCAAAGGGAACTAACCTGAGGCCTACCTGGAATAGCCAGGTATTGATTTCAGCCTGTGCGGTTTTTTGGCTGAGGGCTGCGGTGGTGTTCCAGTTATTCAGATCAATACCCGAATCTGCTTGACCTGAATTAACGGTGGGGGGAATCAAGCCATCGTCTTGGTGCATGCGAGACCAAGCAGCAGTAGAAGTAAAAAGCCCCCTCCAGGGGAGTCGGTAGCTGAAATCTAGTTTTACATTATGAAAATCATTATCAGGATAAAGTGCAAAACGGCCTCGCTCGACAACAAAACTATCTCCCGGTAAATTTTTGAATGGGTTTTCCCAACTGAGTGTTTTTTTTTGGTTGCGGAAAAAGGAAGCCCTATAGGTAAAATTTAACTGATAGCGCCTGGCCCCATAATTGAAACCTGCGAGGAGATCATGGGTGAGGTAATCAATTGGCTCAACGGTTTCGACAACTCCACCCGCTGTGCCGCCGGTGTAGAAGGGGGCGAGAAAGGTTCCGCCGAAGGGGCGGGTACCCTTATTGGCCTCTTGAGTGTAACGGCCATGGATTCTAAAGTGGGGAGTGGGCGTGATTTCAAACCCGAGTCCCCCTTTTTTTCGGGATAAATCCAAAGATCTTCGAGAAGCCGCTTCCAGGGCGGAATGGATCTCCTCAGCCGTGTTATTGCCGGGTACTAACCCGGCTGGTAGCAGCAGTTGCTGACTGCCTACTCCCTGGAATAGGGTAAGCCCCCGGGTTTCGAACACATGGGGGATTTCATTGAAAAAACCAGTCAGCTTGAATAAACCATAACGCCCACCTTGGGCCAGATAATATTGATCATCCCTACCTACGCCTCCCCCGGACAAATTAAGGAAATAACCTTTGTTTTCTTGCCAAGACGAAAAATTAAAATAATTAAGCAGGGGACCCTCGCTCCAGTCACTATACTCGATAAAGTTCTCGGGTTTTGCCGAATCATCGTCAATGAGAAAACCGCCTTCTATGCTGCCCCGATAGTGCCAATCGTCTATTTTTCCAAACTTGGGCGGACTGAAAGGAGGCTCATAAAGCAGACCCGTAGGGGACCTGGAAAAGGTTTTTTTGAAAGTCGCAAGGCCACGCTCATCCAATGTTTGAGTGGTATCGGTACCGGTGGGGTTGAGGGTATTGCCGAGGAGGGTATCCACTCCTGCCGCCGAATTGGCTTGGGTATCGGCCGCGAGGGCTGACAGTAGCCAGAAAATAATGAGCGGGCATTGGGCTTTTGAAAACATGGGATCAGCGATGGAAACGAACCCCTGAAGGGTGATTAGAACCATGGATTTGGGCATGGCAATTTTGGCAACTTCGATTCATCAGCCGTCCATCGGGCCTTAAACCAGAGGGCATATTGGCCATTGTCAGCAGATCATTAGGGTGTCCCCGGTTGGTATGGCATTGCTCACACAAAAAGGGCCTAGCGACAGATAACAATTTTTCATGATTGGAACCATGGGGTAAGTGACAATTTAAACAGTTTTCCCGGACGGGGGCATGTTCCCAAATAAACGGTCCCCGTTTTTCAGGATGGCATTGATAACAGAGCTGATTAACCGTGTCGGCCTTGAGCAGTGGCGTTGTGTTTGAACCATGGGGGTTATGGCAATCGACACAAGAAATCTTGCCTTCTAGCAGGGGCATATGAGAGCGTTTACGAAATTGGACCCGTTGCTGTTGATGGCAAGTGAAACAGGTCAGGCTAATACTTTCCTTTTTGAGCAGCCCATTTCGGGAAAACTGCGCCATTGGATTGTGGCAGTCGCTGCAACCGAGATCATGAACTTGGTGGGTGGAACCCGGCCAGTAGATTCTCTCTCTGCCCCTGTGGCATTGTAGGCACATGGCGTTTTGCTGAAGAATAGAGGACCCGGAAGTGCGGGTGAAGGCCATGATCTTAGATTTGTTGGTGGGCTCGGTAATATGTTTAGATCCGGGTCCATGACAGGCCTCACAGCTCCTGGCCTGGAGTTCATCTTGGGGATTCAGGCGGAAAACCCTGGCGTGGAGAGTATGGCTCCAATGACTATTCTCAACTTGATGGCAGCCTATACAGGTGGTTTCCCCCACATAGGTGGCATCAGCCTGAGCCGGATTACCGAGAGGGGAGGTGTCGACTGGGAGGACGGGTCTACAATTGGTAATCACCGGGATCATCCCTACCATTAATAAAAAGACTAACCCCCGCCGAATTTTTATTCTTAATGGTGAAATTTTCATAAGAGATAATTATAGCCATGATAAATAAAGGTGCAGGATGAGCTATCTTGACCATATTAGGAACTGTAATCGCTATGCTTTGAAGGATTTCCGCCCTTTTTATGTGGAGGGGGTCCAGGTAGGTCATATCAAATCCGCCTTTGCCGAGAAGCTACGATGTTGGCCGGCGATTTTCCGGGTGTCGCCGACAGCGGTCCATCTTGTTTCCAACCTCCAGTCTTTTGAGGAGCGAACCCAGGAGGTCAGGGTCGTTTTGGAGGCCTTGGTAGAGGAAGGAATCATTCCCCGTTGGCATGGGGAAGAATATGCGGTGACTGCTTCCTCCCGAGAAAGAGCCCTCTTTGTAATTGATCGGGGTTCAGCCCCTTATTTGGGTGTCCGGGCTTTCGGCCAGCACCTGAACGGTTTTGTCAATCAAGGGGGCCAGTTAAAAATGTGGATTGGCCGGCGCTCCCGAGATAAATGGAGTGCTCCCGGCAAGCTTGATAATCTGGTGGCCGGGGGGGTGCCCCACGGGGTTCCGTTGCAGGAAAATTTAGCCAAAGAGTGTTGGGAAGAAGCGGCGATCCCTGTCGAAATGGCTTCCCAAGCGGTTCCCGTGGGCTATATTTCCTATCGCTTTGAAACCCAAGAAGGTTTCAAACCCGATGTGATGTACTGCTATGATTTAGAATTGCCGCCTGATTTCGTGCCCCAATGCCAGGATGGAGAGGTAGAGGAATTTTACCTTTGGCCAGTGGAGGAGGTAGCGGCCCTGGTCCAGGAAACCGATTCATTCAAGAGAAATTGCAATCTGGTCATCATTGACTTTCTGATACGGCGAGGTTTTATTACTCCGGAACATCCCGATTATTTGGAGATAGTGGCAGGTCTTCGGGTGCCGCTATAAGTATAAAGGTTATCTTAGGCACCACTGTTTTTGGAGTATTGGGCTCAATATTCGCACAATGTTTAGATTTTCTTAGGCAAAAATCCAGCCAATAAGATCGCTGTAGAACAATTGTTTTTCCTTTTCAAAGTTATCTCCGACGGAGAGGGGCAGGGCGTTGATAATATGAGAGCCTGTTAATCCTCTTCGGGCCAATTGTTTTTGCCATTGTTCATACAAAGAATATCGAGAAAGCTCATCAGGCGTGAAATAAGATTGAGCGATGCACTTGTAATGGCGCTGTTCGTGAACTTGGTTCTTTACTCTTTGAATCTTTTTTTCACTGTTAGCAAGATATTTCCAGGTATCGTCTTCCCAATCAAACCAGAGTAAATTCTGATTTACGTCTTTTCGGAAAGGGCAATATTGGCTATGTTGTTGCGTCAACACCATTTGTGAATTATACCCCTCAATAAAATACATGGCCTGTTTTGACTGCTCGGTACTCTCCAAAAGTTTCTGTAATTGACCATGCTCAAGCTGGCGCATATCGGGATACACATATTGATTTTTGATCTTTTCAGCCTGAATCAGCGGTTCTTGGAGCGTGAAGCGGGCATCAATACACTCTTGCAAGCCCTTCAGATCGAATATCTGCGCTAATGTCTCAGCGCTGTCAGAGATTGCGAAATACGCGGACTCTGGTCCTGGTTTAGTAAAGCGCATGGGTTGCTCATTTAAATCCCGCAGGGTTTGACTCATTATCCGCATATTGGGCTGGCTGGCTTCTAAATGGCGTCGGTGCCGCCAAATGCGTCCGGCCATTTGGATCAAGGACCAGTAAGAATTGGGTTCGACAATTCCCCAGTCGTAATCGTGATCGCGTCCCACTTCAGATATGGGAGAGGTGCTGACGATAATCAATAGGTGGGTTTTTCCCTGTTGCTGACAATCTTTTAAATGAGCGCGCAGAGTCGGATGATCATGCGCTTGTCGGCCCCCTTTACGTTTCAAAAGAGTATTTAATGTCCGTTCAATATGATGGCGTATTAGCGGTAAATGCTTGGCGTGATAACAAATTAGCTTTATCTGAACTTCATTTAAATTGACGGGCGTATTAAGCCAGTATTTAGCAAATTCACGGGTGTGGGCGACATTGCTCCAGCGGACGCAGCCGATGGAATAGCAAACGCCGGTCTCCGGATCGCGGCTAGCCCACTGTTGATGCAGTTCCCTGCAACTTTCCATCACATTTTGGTAAACCGTTTCCGGGCCTTCAATAATGGGTACGGGAATGGCGCCAAGCCGGCGCCGCACGGGTTGTTGCTGTAGCGTATCCAGCAGGGCCTGGATAAATCGACCGTGCTGCTTAGCAAAAGCGGTATTGTCGGCGACGGAGGTTAACTTAATATGAGCAGCATGATGGCTGAACCAGCCGCAGCGGATGGGGCCGGGTTCCATGCCTTGAAGTTGCCGCCAGCGGTTAAAGCCAGTTTGATAGGCGCGGTAGAAAGCGCGCGCGGTTGCAGGCGGTAGGGTCGCGGAAGATAGCAGCAGTTTTCGCCCATTGAAACCCACCACATAGGCGAGTTTTAATAACGCAGGTAAATCCTCGGTGGAAAAGCTGTCAATTTCGTCAATAATCAAATCCGATCCGGCTATGCGAAAACCCAGGACGGCAGCCGAGGCTCGCTGGCTTTGCAGAAACGGCATTAGATGATCGATAGTGCAGACCAGAACAGGGACTTGTAGCAGGCGATTAAGCTTGGAGTTATTAGGCGCAATTAGATCTTCAGGCCAAGGAGCATCGGGATCGTAATCAAATTCGCCAGTGATGCCCTCATACAAGGAATCATCCAGGTTGCTGCTTTCGATACCTGCCTGTTCCTCCGGCGGCGGTAAACTGATTAGCTCGTTTCCTTCTTCAGAATCCGTCATTTCATGGAGGGCAATGGTTAAAGCCCCGCCGACCATGACCGCGCATTGTTCGCCCATAGCATCAGGTGTTTTTCCAAACCCCAAGTCGCCCCGGTATTCATCGCCGGTTTGCAGGGTCAAGGTGCGCAGCCCCAGGGCGACCGTCAACCGGTAATTTTGATGGTGGTTGGCAGCGGCCAGAATGCGGACATTGCCGCGTGTTTTGCCAGAGCCAGTTTCGGCCATCACTAGGGCGAAAAATCCCTCATTGGTGTCGTCCTCTTGCCGCTGGGCTTTTAGCACCTTGCGTTCGGCTTTTTCCTGCCAGATAAAGGCTTCTTCCGTAATTGGAGCGGTCAGGGAAGGGGGAGAGGTTTCAATGGCACTGGCTTTGCGATTATGCTGGAGTTGATGCAGATGGTTGAACGCCTTTCCCGATAACTTGCCGACTTGTTCCAAATGGGCGGCCAGTGTTTGCCGTAGCTGACCCTGCCAACTGTTGGCGAAACAAACTTGTGCCTGGGTTGATTGAGTATTTACGGGAAACTCTATTTTTGCCTTACTTGAAATGCTGTGATCCGCTAAGACGAGGGCACCGCGGGCCATATAGCGGGCGGCGCTATACCAGAGCGTGCGATCCTGGGTGGGAATGGGGTGTTCCTGCAAGAGGTAATGGGCACGCCGGGCATGTTTGACAATCTCGTTGACCCATTTCGGCGACTGTGACCAAGCGGGTCGATAATCAGTGGCTAGCCGTAAGCCATTTGGCAAATCCTGTGACCTATTGAGGTAAGTTTCTTCCAGCGGCGCAAAATCATCTTCATGGCCGTCAGGTAATTTGTGATGAGATATGACCAAAAAACAGAGCACACTTAGCAAGGGTGCCAGACCTCGGTTGTCTTCTGTCGAACTCCATTCCGGGCGCAGAGTACTTCCTTCAATGGGTATGAGTTCCCGCCAATGATCATCGGGGGTTTCCTTCCATATCCGATGCAGGGCTTCATAAATTTTTTTGGTGTCGGCAAGCGCGGCAAGCCAGTGCTCGTCTTTGAGGCTGGCCAAACCGAGAGGCGGTTTGGGGAGGCTATTATTGGCTCCCGCAACCCGGCGTCGGCGTTTTTTTGGAGCGGATGTAGCCGGTGGCGGGTTATTCTCGGCGGCGGGTCGTGTAATTAAAGTGATAAGCCGTAACAGCAGCAAGAGCGATATTCTTTCATGGCGCACGGGATCGCTTTGGTTGCTGTTTTTATCCCGTAGTTTATGCTGAAAGCAAGAAGCATGTTTACCCAAATCATGAAAAAGCCCGGCCAATATGCAAAGATGATTAAGTAGCCGTACGGCAGGCGCGGTCTCTTCGTTGACGCTTGGCAAGGGGGTGGCGCTATGGCTGAAGGCGAATTCACCGTTCCGGCTAAAATGCCGACGGCTGCCCACCACCCATGCCAACTCGGTTTGGTAGCGCCCCTTGACGCGATGACAGGCGACCGAGGTATGGCGACTTGCCGCTTGGGTAAGTTCTCGGCGTATGTTTCGCAAACCTTCCGCGCTGATCCGCGCCAGCCAAGTGCGCCGCCCGATTTGTACCGCATAGCGGGATAGAATGCGGCGCGATCGCTTCCAAGCGGCTTTTTCGCATTCGCTGACGAATAAGACGATCATGGATGGGTCACGTGCTTGATGGACTGGAAGAGAAATGTCATGGCGTCGCTTTCATCAAGCCAAGCAATACACGCCTGGCGCATCTCTTGATCGCTACGACCAGCCGCCGCGTGTTGAAATGCAATGGGCATTACGCACGTGTCCTTAATGATGTCGGCTACATCGAAAACTAAAGCCCCGCGCCGGGTGGTGCCGTGAATCACCGGCAATGAGTGGGGAATCCCCAAAACCCATAAAACCGTCGCCGCAACTCCGTAGGCTAGATAATTCCCATGATCGAGATAGCTATTGAAGGGGTCTTTGAAGTCCCGCTTGCCAGGATCGCGAGTAAAATTTTTAGTTTGGGTGCAGTTCGCCCACAACCCATAAAGTTTTTTTGCGAACTTGGCCTCCTGGGCCAGAATCGTTTCGTTGTCCCCGGCCAATTCAATGTTCGCCAAATAGCTCTCGGCCAATTTTTCCAGACTTGCTTTATCAGGTTTAGGCTCCGCAAGTTTGGGCCATCGCTGTATTAAAAATTCAGCCCGGTTTCTTTGAAATCTTTTAGCCACCCTAAGGCACTGGCCATCATCCTGCCATAAGCGCATCCACGTCTGGCAGTACTCGGTCGGCCGGTATTCGTTTTGGGAGGCCAGGAATAGGGGGCTTCCCCCGCCGCCCACAAATGCCAGCATCACTTGTTCGCTTGCCAGCAGACGGGCGGCCGCTTGGGTCAGGGAAGTGCCGCTACCCAGCAGAATGGCACTGGTATTCGCGGGCGGGATGGCAAAAAATTTGGTGAATGCACCTTCCTGGCGGGCATAAACCACCCGCTCGTCCTTAGCCATTACTCGGCAATGTTCCAGATAATAAAGTCCCTGGCGGTGCGAAGGCAGTATCGGCATGGGGTATAACCCTAATTGTGTTGCGTTATCAAATCCACCTATGCGGCGGTGAAAGGCTATTCAATTAAAAAACTAAAACTTTCTAAACCACCTCTGTTTTTTCTAAACCATTTCCACGGCGGTGAACAATTTTCTGAAGTATCATTTTTAGCCTGAAGGCGACGATAGCTTTAGAACAAAGAGTCGTAAAGAGGACTTTGATCCGCATTGATAGTTGCTGGTTATCGAAATATATTTAATTATAAAACTAAAACGGTATTGATATCACCCGCAGATGGCATTATATTGCGCTCTATATCCATGGCAAGGGGCGATAAACCGTGTTGATAGATGATTTAAACCAAGCGCTTAGCTCTAATAAAGACTCACCTGCCGAGCAGTTGAAACAGCTCAAAACCCGGTTGCTAGGACATTGCCGGGACCCCATCAAGGTCACAGACGAGGATGTTCCCCCGCTGCTTATTGCCGCGGTTAATTTCGCTTACGGCAGCCCAACTTCCTGTGAACAGATGCTAAACGCGGAAGGCGCCAAGGCCGCACTGGTCGCCAAAGTAATCAATAAAAATATTGGGGGAACATTTATTTGGGTCGCTTTGGTTTCCCATATGGGCACTCATCATCCTAAGTCCCGTAATGATAAAGTCAGTTCAGGACCTATTGTGGCCCGTTCCTTAACGCCGCCGCCAGCGGGTTTAGTGACCTCGGCAAACCTCAGAACGCGTCAATTTTCCGGCTCCGGTAACGCCGTTAATACTGCGCACTATCAATGGTTGGCGTTCACCTATGAAGACTCGGCCGGAGTATTCAGCGTGATTGAGCGCGCCGCTAACCGGGATGAGCGTCTGCGCGAAACGGTGATGGCCCTAGGCATTAAAGAAAGTCAGTGGCAAGCTTTCCAGGAAGCGGCGGCGGCGCATTTAGAGACCACCAATCTTGCGCCCTTGGATCGACAATTAAAGCAAGTTTTTGTTCCAAATCCAGACCCAGAGCAGGATAGGGATTATGTCGTCATCACGCCCCTTGCCGCCACGGCGGTCATCGGGGCGTTTGAGCAGCAGCGGACTGAATTGCGGGAACAAAACGCCACTCTGAATTTTCACCGGATAGGTGTTGGCGGGACTAAACCGCGAAATGCCGGCAGTCTGATGAATGAACTGAGCGGCAATTTGCGGCAGTTAATCATGACGATACCCCGGCTTGATTTCACCCAACGTCAGCGGCGGCTTTGGCATTTGCAGCGAGGACGGCTGTTTCAGCCCCTGCCGAAAAAGGAAGCGCAGCGTTTTACATGGTGGCTGGAGCAGGATTGGACCCAGCGTTACGGTAACCGGCAAGACCATCTTCGGCGTCTTGAAAAGCAGATCGCTGAATGGCTATTGCCGGAACTTGAGGAACAGGAGCAACTTTTTGCTTGGCTATCATCCGATTCCCTAGACGCCGTTCAGGAGCGTCAAAAACTTGAAGCCAAGAATTTGCCCAACTGGATTTTAAGCTTGGCGGGGATTAGTAAAAACCCGGAAACGGAGCACAGCGCTCACGAAGCACGGCAAAAAGCAGCCTATAAGGCGCTTATTTTTCATTTGAAATCACCGCCGAGCGATGAAATCGATAAACTGATTCAGGACGCTTTGGAAAGCCTGTTGGCTAAACGCTACTTAGCGGGGGAGGTGACGGCATGAGTCTGTATTATCTTCTCTTACCCACCTTAAACGTGACCGGCTGTAACTGGGAAAGCAGCCACCTCACCCGTTCATTGCCCTTAACCGCCATAGCGGGTTTTGCCGATTACCTGGTGTCTTTTGAACTTGCCGATAACGCGGCGGATGCCGGTGCCGGTTTGGAAGGGTTTGTGGTCTGTCTCCATGACGGGCAAATCCATGAAGGCTTGAGCAAAAATCCCCTTGCCTTGTGCAAGGGCAATGGGCTCAGTCAGACCCAGGACGATTTGCTTAACCCGCCTCTCATTCCAGAGGTCAAGGGTTCCATGTCCCTTAGCTTAGTGGTGGCCTTGGAGCTGGAAAACAAATCCGCCTTGGATGAGTGGCTGAAAACCCGCTCAACGGCATTTTTACAGACCCGCCGTTTAGCAGGGGGGGATATTATTGGAATAGGTCAGCCAAAAATTTACATCAAAAGATCCGATCTAGCCAGAGAAATGGGGCGGTTGCCGCCTGGCTGGTTTATTAGTAATGGCGCTGATCTTATTGCCCATGAGCCTGATCACTTTGCTGCGCTAATCAATGCCGTGGCTTGGTTTCCGGCGGAGGATAAAGAATCACAAAATATGTCTGCTCAATCTTCCCCATTCAGGCGGCGCCAGCATCCTGGTCATTGGCTCTATGCCACCTGCGTTGGTTATCAGCTCTTGGAATCGCCCCAGCCGCGCCGTAACCGCAGCCATGCTTCTTCAGATGCCGATTCTTCCACGAATCATGCTTACGCCGAACCTGTTCACAGCCTGGCCAAGCTGCTTTGGACGCGAGGGGTGCTACGGCTCCAGAATGATTCCACGGTCGACAACTGGCTCACGAAGAATAAGTTACTGTGGCGCTGGGATACCAACGCTCCTAGCCGCACGGTTTATCTTTCAACTAAAGCGCTTTAAACACTATTAAGGAGTTTCCATAATGGCGTCCGTTCAGATTCCCCCCTTGCTCAACTATACCCGCAGCATCATTCCCAGCGAAGGCACCTTCTGGGTATCCAATGAGGCTAACCGGCCATTGCTTATCCAGGATAAAACCGTATTAGGTACCATCGCCAATTACAGCTCGGTCTACAAAAAAGATAAGCAGCGCGATGAAGAGGCCATTAATAAGGAAATGATGGCGGGAGCTAACAATATTCAGCGAGTCGATAGCTGCCATCTGCCTGCCGATGCGGATACTTTTGAATTTCGTTTTACGCTTAAGTTTTTAGATAATGCCAAGGCTCCTGAAGCCTGCGACGATCCCGCGTTTCGGGAAGACTTAGAAGACATAGCGCAAGCGTATGCTGAAAAAGGCGGTTTTACCATACTGGCCGAGCGTTATCTGGCTAATCTCCTAAATGGACGGTTTTTATGGCGCAATCGCTACGGCACCCAGCGTCAAATCACCCTGCGCGCGCCCTATAACAATCTCGAAGCAACCTTCGAAGTTACTGACCATCCGGAACCCGCCCTGCCTCAAGAGCGGATGGATAAGTTCAAGCCTTGGATTGATCATATTGCCGGTGCGCTAAGCGGTGAAGTTCCGTTTTTTCTTATAGAAGTCAGCGCTAAAGTAACTATCGGCCTTGGGCAAGAAGTGTATCCCAGCCAGGAGTTTGTCGATAGTGGGTCGCGGGGACAAGGTAAGAAATCTAAGACTCTCTTTTCTGTGCAAGTCGCTGATCAACAGGTGGCCGCTATGCATAGCCAAAAAATCGGTAATGCCATTCGTACCATTGATAATTGGTATCCGGACGCCAGCGCTGATCGTCCGCTCGCGGTTGATCCCTTTACCGTCGATAAGCGCCAGGCTCGTACTGTGCGGTTGCCAGATCGTGAAAAATCGGACTTCTATAGTCTTTTGAAAAATTTGTTCGATCTGAAAGAGGGGGTTGAGCGTGCGCTGGACGCCAAAGCCATACCAGGGCATGCTCATTATTTTATGGCGGTATTGATACGCGGGGGGGTGTTTAGCGGAGAGAAGAAAACTAAGTAGGGGAAATATTACCTATGTTTTCAGATTATTTTGAAATCCAGTCAATAGGGCTACCTGAAGACACCCATTTTATTTTAAGTAAGCTTTTCACTCGCATACATGGCGTGTTGAAATCCGAGTCGTTAAATATCGGCCTTGGATTTCCTGAGCTTAGCCCACGTTCCCCTGGGAGTATTGTGCGTTGTTTTGGAACGCTCCAGGAGCTGGATCAGTTGCGTTGCAACAGCGGTATTACCCATCTTGAAGGGCGCGGGATGATTTCAATCAGGCCCATAATGGCCGTGCCTTCTAATGCAACAGCAATCGCTTATCGGCGTGATCGTAATGCAGAGAAGCATCTAGCAGGGTTTAGACAACGGCAAATGCGCCGCCGAATCCGGCGCGCCGACTGCACCCAAAAGCAGCTAGGAATGGATTTCAAGTCGGAGGATAGGCTACAGGATAACGAGGAGACGAAGCGGCCACCTTATTTATTGTTAGAACGTGATGGTCGGCGGTTACCTATTCATATCAGCACTGTAAATCTTCAGATTGATACTGATATTTGCCAATTTAGCAGCTACGGGTTGGCTAGAAAAGTTGAGAGTAAGTACTCAGCCGTACCCATGTTCTGACCTTGCTTTATTACATAGGATAAAAAAATAAATAATAACAAATAGTTAGCTTAGTTTAAGAAAATGGAAGGTTTTAGGCTAATGCTCAACGTAAGTCTCTGTGGTTATTGTGTTTTTTTAGCTTTAAGTTACTGTTCGCCGCCGCGTAGGCGGTTTAGAAATCCAGGCTTTCCATAAATCTCTTAACAGCCGTGTTCGCCGCCGCGTAGGCGGTTTAGAAAATACTTACAAACTTTGAATGTACATCTCCTAATGTTCGCCGCCGCGTAGGCGGTTTAGAAAATGCTGGAAAAGGAAGATCCACGTACCCCGCAAGTTCGCCGCCGCGTAGGCGGTTTAGAAAATCGTCGTTGCGGTAGAGGAGAAACTGATGCCGTTCGCCGCCGCGTAGGCGGTTTAGAAATACAAAAAATGATAGGTAGGTGGAGTCTTGCTGTTCGCCGCCGCGTAGGCGGTTTAGAAAATCCTCCTGGGTTTCGTAGCGGCCATGCTTACGTTCGCCGCCGCGTAGGCGGTTTAGAAAAAAAGTTTAAGCATCCCCTCAGACATTTTCCTGTTCGCCGCCGCGTAGGCGGTTTAGAAAACTCGGGTGGAAAAGTGCTTCCCGGTAATTCCGTTCGCCGCCGCGTAGGCGGTTTAGAAAACAAAGACCGGGCGTTATGGCTGACCAAGCGAGTTCGCCGCCGCGTAGGCGGTTTAGAAAAAAGATCTATTCATAGACACAGATCATAAGTTGTTCGCCGCCGCGTAGGCGGTTTAGAAAACCCGACCCTCGCCGCTTCATCGTATGCGGTCGTTCGCCGCCGCGTAGGCGGTTTAGAAACTATGAATAACACACCACTGCGATTCAATTCCGTTCGCCGCCGCGTAGGCGGTTTAGAAATGATGCGGTCCGAAGGAGGGCAGTGCCTAGGGGTTCGCCGCCGCGTAGGCGGTTTAGAAAACGTGTTTAATAACCCCGTAGTTCGTAGTGGGGTTCGCCGCCGCGTAGGCGGTTTAGAAAACCCGACCCTCGCCGCTTCATCGTATGCGGTCGTTCGCCGCCGCGTAGGCGGTTTAGAAACTATGAATAACACACCACTGCGATTCAATTCCGTTCGCCGCCGCGTAGGCGGTTTAGAAATATCGGATAGGACACGGGAGTCCTACTAACTAGTTCGCCGCCGCGTAGGCGGTTTAGAAATGAAGATATTTATGGGGATGAGATAGTTTAAGGTTCGCCGCCGCGTAGGCGGTTTAGAAAACCCGACCCTCGCCGCTTCATCGTATGCGGTCGTTCGCCGCCGCGTAGGCGGTTTAGAAACTATGAATAACACACCACTGCGATTCAATTCCGTTCGCCGCCGCGTAGGCGGTTTAGAAACGAAATTGCGGAAGTCAGCGTGATAGCGTTAAGTTCGCCGCCGCGTAGGCGGTTTAGAAATCCTGCCACGGCAATAAGTCCCATCTTGGCTTGTTCGCCGCCGCGTAGGCGGTTTAGAAATTCCACAAATCTCTAAGTAACCGCTTCTCCGTGTTCGCCGCCGCGTAGGCGGTTTAGAAAATACCGAACACGACGATCTCAGGCCGGATGGAGTTCGCCGCCGCGTAGGCGGTTTAGAAAACAGGGGTCTAACCCTATAAGAATCAATATATAGTTCGCCGCCGCGTAGGCGGTTTAGAAATTTAGCGATGAAAATAGGTGTTCCGGTGCCGCGTTCGCCGCCGCGTAGGCGGTTTAGAAATTGCGTATATTTGGGAGCAAGAGCTGTCTAATGTTCGCCGCCGCGTAGGCGGTTTAGAAATAAAAGATTGCCAATAACTATTCCATCTCTAGGTTCGCCGCCGCGTAGGCGGTTTAGAAACTCCTGAATTCATTATTTCTAATTTTTCAGATCGTTCGCCGCCGCGTAGGCGGTTTAGAAAAGGGGTATCAAAAGATATCTATTTGAATTTCCGTTCGCCGCCGCGTAGGCGGTTTAGAAATGACAGCGGATTGACGCATTTATCCCATGCAGGTTCGCCGCCGCGTAGGCGGTTTAGAAAAAACACGAAAGCGTTACTTATAGCAAGGTCTTTCGTTACTCCAGTTCTCCTTAACAACACTTTCCCCATGCAGTGGGAAAGAGTAAAGAATACCAATTTGCATTTAACCCCTTTCATTTCTTGTGCCAACCAAAGTGTGGCAACAGTCAGTAAGATTGCAGTGGGTTTTTTGCGAATTGGTATAGGGTACGCTATTTTGTGATATAAGCATGACTAAGCCGTCCGTAGGGCGTCGACAATATTCATCCGGGCGGCGCGAATAGCTGGTAAAAAGCCTCCCACCAGGCCCATCAATAGGGAAAACAATACCGATTGCCATGCAATCTCCTTGGTTAAAGTGAAGGTAAAAGCCAGCTCGGAGAAGGTTTGCCAATTCATGGTGGAAATGGTTAGTAACTGCGTCAACGAGGCGATGGCGAGGCCGACGATACCCCCCATAAAACTCAGGGCGAGGGATTCCAAAAGGAAAGCTTGTAAAATGCTTTGTTGGGGGAAACCGATAGCGCGTAATGTGCCGATTTCGGCGGTACGGTTTGCCACTGAAGCATACATGGTAATCATGGCGCCAATTACTGCCCCGATAGAAAAAATTGCGCTTAAGGATAGCCCTAAGATTTCAAGAAACCGGGACATCATTTCTGATTGTTCAGCATAGAATTGACTTTCCCGTTTAGCCTCTACCGTCAGCCGCTGATCATTTTCTATCCGGAATTGGGTTTGCTCAAAGTTGGTGGGATCTACCAGCTTGAAGAGGATGGAGGAATAAGCATTACGCCTGAAGGCCTGCATGAGTTGATCCACATCCCCCCAAATTTCGGAGCCAAATCCTGTTTTGCCGGCATCGAAAATGCCGGTGACGGTCCATTCCCCCAATCCCAAATTAAGTTTTTCTCCTATGCCAATACCAGTGAAACCCTGGGATATCTTATTGCCCACGATAATTTCCCGTGCTCCGGGGTGGAACATTCTTCCTTGCGTTAAACGAACTTGGGGGCGGAGCACTAAGCCGGTATCGGAAATACCCCGGACAGTGACATTGGCCGGTTTTCCGCTGTCTTTTTTGGTGAGCACCATCAGCACCATCAACTCCTTGGAGACCAGCGGTTTTCCCGCGGGACCATAGGCGGGATTCGAGAGGCTGACGATGATGGCTGCCTGCTCACGATCGATAACACTTTGGACCTCAGTTTCAGCCGAGCGCCGAATAACAATGACGTTGTCGGGGCTCCCTGTTGCCACCAAGGTTTTTTCCAATCCTTCGGACAACATCAGTACCGTAGCGAAGACAAAGACGACCAATGCCATCCCTATGGCTGTCAGCAGCGTCGTGAGCTTACGAGTCCAAAGATTGCGGAGAATATAGGAGTAGGGGAGATTCATGGCTAACCGATTTCGCTAAAACCTTCAGTCACCGGGATGGTGGCCCCTCGCCAAGCGGGAATGGCCGCAGCGGCAAGCCCTACCAAAAAGGCGATGCCTATTGCCAGCCAGGCAGTTTCTTGGGTGACCTTGAAGACCGGAAAGAAGGTGCCGATTTTATTTGCGAAGACATCTGCCGCAGGGTAAAGGAAAAACAGCCCCAGCAAACCGCCGACCATTGCAATTATCACCGATTCCCCATAAATCAGCATGGCAATAAAGCTGCCTGGAAAACCTAGAGCCTTGAGGGTGGCATATTCCTTTTTCCGTTCCCGGGCGCTCATTGCCATGGTATTGGCCGTGACCGCCATAATAATGATGATGATGACGAAAGAGACCACCTCAATGACCATGACGATGGCTTCGGTCATGGCGACAAATCCAAGTTGAAAAGCTTTTTCCGTTTCTGTGAGGGTTTCCGCCAACGAGTTTTCAAAAAGATCATCTATGGCTTGTGAGACCTCGGCGGCTTGGCTTGCGTTTTCTAGGCCGACGACATAAATACCCACATGATCGGCTCGCTCGGCTCCAACTTGTTTCAACCTTTCATTTAAATATTCCCAGTGAAAAAAGAAGAGGGTTTCGTCAGTCTTTTCGCTAGCCCCTTCATAAATCCCCCGAAGGACAAAGTTCCAGTCGCCGGGGTAGATGGTGCCCCGAATCGGGATGACATCACCGATTTCCCACCCATAGGTTTCCGCCAGTTTCCTGCCGGCGATGGCGCCTTGTCGGTCTTTAAAAAAAGCCCTTTTTTCCTGAGGTGAAAGCACATATTCAGGATAAAGCTTAAGATAGCTGCGGGGTTCGATAGCGAATTGGGGGAAAAAATTCTTTTCGCTAATATAAACACCGCCAAACCAATTGGAATAGCTGGTGGCGACGACTCCTTCAACTTGCTGGATCTTGTTTCTGTAGCTCAAGGGGAGGGGGAAAACCAAGGAGATTGCATTTCGCGTGATTAGACGGGTGGCTGAAGTCGCCTCCGATCCGCCATACCAAGCATCCACCGCCGTGCGCAGCAAACCAAAGGCCACTGTAGCGACAATGATTCCGGTAACGGTTAAGATGGTACGAAGTTTTTGGCGGAAAGCATTTCTAACGATTAAAAGAACTAAGTAGCGCATTTCCTAGTAGGACCTTGGAATAGGCTTTCAGGAGGGGACAGGAGGGGGTTGATTATTCAATACGCCCTTATCCAGATGCCTAATCACATGGGCACGCTCAGCGGCCAATTGGTCATGGGTGACCATGATCACGGTTTTATGGAGTTCTCGGTTTAGCCGTTGGAGAAGGTTTAGCACCTCTCGGGCAGCGACACGGTCCAGATCCCCGGTGGGCTCATCAGCGACGATGATGGTCGGATCGGTGACTACCGCGCGGGCGATAGCCACCCGTTGTTGTTGACCGCCGGAAAGCTGCGAAGGGTAATGATCCATTCGATCTTGAAGACCCACAATGGCCAGCACCAGTTCCACATGTTCCCGCCGCTCTTTTCGAGATAAATCCGTCAATAGCAATGGCAGTTCTACATTCTCAAAGGCGGTCAGAACGGGCATCAAATTGTAAAATTGAAAAATAAATCCCACATTCTCGGCTCGCCATTGGGCGAGCGAGCGCTCAGATAGGGTGGTGATGTCAATGTCGTTGACTAACAGTCTGCCCTGGTCGGGGGTGTCAATACCCGCAATTAAATTAAGCAGGGTGCTTTTCCCCGAGCCGGAAGGCCCCATGAGGGCGATAAATTCACCTTCCGCTATGATCAGGCTAATGTCATCCAGTACGGGAATAATCTGACTGCCCCGCTGGTAGGATTTGCTGACGTTGTTTACTTCGACCATGTTTTTCATAAACTTAGTCGGTTTGACTCAACTCTACCGGGGTACCTTCCCTCAATTTGTCTGGCGGATTGAGAACCACCTTATCGCCTTGATTAAGCCCCCTTTGTACAATGACCAACTCATCCAGCCGTTTTCCCAAGGTTACCGGTATTTTATGGGCCGTGTTATCGTTAACGCGGAAGACATGGGGCTGATTCCCTTTCATCACCAGGGCGGAGGCCTGCACCACGGTATGGGGTTTTTGTTCCTGGGGGGATAACTCTTTTGAGAGAAAGGAGACGCGCGAGCTCATATCCGGCAAAATTCGCTCATCCAGCTCTACGAAGCGGACTTTCACTAATACCGTGGCCTTGGTTCGATCCACGGTGGGGACAATCATATGGACCCGACCACGGAAACGTTCGCCGGGGAGGGCATCCAGCTGGATCTCGCAGGGTTGGCCGGCCCTGACCTGGGTCAAGTTTGACTCCGAGACATCGGCTTCTACTTGGAGGGTGTTCATATCCGCCATGGAGACCACTGCCCCCTTGGATTGGGTCGTGGAGGAGAAGGGCGCCACCACATCCCCCAGATCGGCGTGTTTTTTCAAAATAACGCCGTCAAAGGGGGCGCGGATGAGGGTATATTCCACCGTGACCTTGGCTTCTTCATAGCTCGCCTCGGCCGCCAAGATATTGGCCTCGGCGCTTTGGACTGCGGCGATGGCTTTATCATGGCGCGCCACGGCGGTATCGTAGGTTTCTTGCGGGATGAATTTTTTTTTGACGAGATTTTGGGCACGTGCCAGGGCGACAGTGGCATCCTTTAATTCGGCCTTGGCCTCCGCCAGTTGGGCATGGGCAACGGCGACATTGGCTTTGGCCCGTTCCTTGCCGGCCAGGACATCTTGATTTTCCAGTCGGGCAACGATGTCGCCTTTCTTGACATGGCTGCCTTCCTCCACTTCTAGGGCTTCTAACCGGCCCGTGGCCTTAGAGGCGATATCGGCCTTGGTCTGGGGGACCACATAGCCTGTAGCATTGAAGAGGGTGTATTCCCGAGCGGGATAGCTTACCGCTACAGTTCCCACCGTCACTTCAACACTAGAACTAAAGGTTCCAGTAAAAAATAAATAAATGAGGACAATCCCAAAGAGTAAACCAATTGGTAAAGCCAACTTTTTTCGACGGGACTTGGAGACCAAGCGAGACTTTGTTTTCGGGACACGTTGGATCCTGAGCTTTTCCAATTCCTCCATGGGAGTGTTGAATACCTCGATTTAAATTAGAAAGAAGCCTGATGAAATCAGTGGTGTCGGAGGAAAATTACTCCATTGGACTTAAATTTTTCCACAGAATTCCTTAAAAGGTGAGTGGTTCAATCTGCAAACCAGGAGGGAAAGCCTGTCTTACCAGGGAAAGTTGCAATAGAGTCCCAGGGAATTATAATTTTTTATATGAGAATCATAAGTTTAATAGGTGTTTCACATCTTTTTACAGTGGCCAACTTATGCAGTGGGATGTGGTCGATTTTTTTCTTCGCCCAAGGTGGTTTTACCGAGGGCGCATCACTGTTGTTGGTTGCGGTTGCTTTAGACACCCTGGATGGTAAAGTGGCGGAACTTATGGGGCAAAAAAATGCTTTCAGAAGGCAACTTGATTCCTTGGCTGATCTGGTTTCTTTTGGAGTTGCGCCGGTGTTCTTATATTACATGTTGGATTTTCCTGGCGCTTTTGTGACCACGATTCTGCTTTTTTTTGTCACTTGTGGAATGTTACGCCTAGCTCGTTATAACATCTCTCAACAAAAAGATTTCGAAGGGGTTCCCATTACGGTTAATGGCATTATTTTTCCCTTATTATATGCTATATCACTTATTTTCCCTGGGAGTTTATCCTTCTGGCCTGTTGTTTTTGCGATAATGGGGTTATTAATGGTATCTAGTATTAGGATTAAAAGGCTATTTTAGCGTAAGTGATAGGCTGCATTAGAGATAAAAATCAGTTCGAACATCTGAGTGAAGGAATTGACGCTATGAGTGCTGAGTTTAAAGTCATCATCGTTCCGGTAGACGGTTCTGAGGGTTCCCAACGGGCGGCACGCTTCGCCGATAACCTATCCAAGGTGACGGGACGGAAAATGAAGTTTGTCTATGTGTTTCCTGCAACTCCCAGTGAGATCATGGGGATGTCCCAACTGTCCCGGGAAGATATCGATCACACTAAGAAAGAATCCGCCCGCAAGGCTTTCGATAAGGCCCACCAAGCCATTGGCGATCAGCAACGGGAAGTGGAAGAGCAGATCCTCTTTGGCGATCCCGCCGAGGAAATTATCCGCTACGTGGGTGAACAGACTGAACCTTTGGTCGTCATGGGGCGACGTGGCCTTTCCCGGATCGAGTCGCTGTTGCTCGGCAGCGTGAGCGGAAAGGTTATTCACTATGCTAACGCGACGGTTACCATCGTTAACTGATTTCTGTGGGCAATAGACACCTTGCTGGAAACGGCTTAGGGCGCCCTTCCGGGCCTGCCCAGGGGGGTGCTGATAAACGGCGTGTAGGTCGGATTAAGCATGGCGTATCCGGCAAAACCTAGACATCGAGAAAGCTTGTGACTGAAAACAACAGCCCTGGCGTCCGTTTACGGGCTGCCGTCAATGCGGAACGGCCTTTGCAAGTGGTGGGGGTCATCAATGCCTATGGGGCGCTGCTTGCCGAGCGGGCTGATTTCCGGGCCCTTTATCTTTCCGGAGCCGGGGTGGCCAATGCATCCTTTGGCCTGCCGGATCTCGGTCTGACAACCCTCACTGAGGTGGTAGAAGAGGTTCGCCGTATCGTGGCGGTGACCGATTTACCCCTGTTGGTGGATGCCGATACCGGTTGGGGAGATGACCTTATGATTGCCCATACCGTGGAGACCTTGAGTCGGGCTGGAGCTGCAGGACTGCATCTAGAAGATCAAGAACAGGGTAAACGCTGCGGCCATCGGCCAGGTAAGACCTTGGTGAGTATTGAGGAGATGAGGGCCCGGGTGGCGGCGGCGGTTAGGGGGCGCAGAGATGAACAGTTTGTGATTATGGCTCGCACCGATGCCTATAGCCTAGAGGGATTGGAGGCAGCGGTGGCGCGAGCACAGGGCTATGTGGAGGCCGGGGCGGATATGATTTTTGCCGAAGCCTTAAGCTCCTTGGAGGAGTATCGACATTTTACCCAAGCGGTGAAAGTTCCGGTGCTGGCCAATATGACCGAGTTTGGACGTACCCCTTTATTGACCGTCCAGGAACTGGGGGAAGCGGGAGTCCGGTTGGTGTTGTATCCCCTAAGCGCTTTCCGGGCTATGAGCGCGGCGGCCTTGCAAGTCTACCAGACCCTGCGCCGGGAGGGGACCCAGCAAAGTTTAATTGAGCAGATGCAAACCCGGGAAGAGCTTTATGAAATATTAGGGTACTATGATTATGAACGCCAACGGGATGCACGTCCGTCAAAGGAGAAAAAATCATGAGTCCAGAAACGGTCAGTAGCGGTCTAGCTGGCGTCACCGCCGGCCGGACAGCCATTAGCACGGTAGGGAAAGAAGCCAAGGGGTTGACCTATCGGGGGTATTCCATTGAGGTGCTGGCTGAGCAGGCCAGTTTTGAGGAAGTTGCTTATTTGCTGATTTACGGCCAGCTTCCCAGCAGTGCCCAGCTTAGAGAATACCGGGAGCAACTGCAATCCCTGCGCCGCCTCCCCGAGGAACTTAAACCGGTGTTAGAGGCCCTGCCGGGCAATAGTCACCCCATGGATGTGATGCGCACCGGGTGTTCGGCCCTGGGTTGCCTCGAGCCGGAAATCGATCTGGAGCAGCAACGGGATATGGCTAATCGCTTGTTAGCCCTGTTTCCTTCCCTGCTGCTGTATTGGTACCACTTTCATCGTCAGGGTACCCGTATCGATACCCACACGGAAGAGGAGTCTTTGGCGGGACATTTTTTGAAACTGCTGCACGGAGAACCCCCAGAGGCAATTCCCCGGCGGGTGTTGGATGTCTCTTTGATTCTTTACGCCGAGCATGAGTTTGCGGCTTCCACTTTTGCCGCCCGGGTGACGGCCTCCACTCTTTCTGACTTTTATTCTGCTGTCACCGCGGCGATTGGCACCCTGCGGGGGTCTTTACACGGAGGGGCCAATGAGGCGGCGATGGCACTCATCGATCGTTTCCAAAGACCGGATGAAGTGGAGCAAGAGATCCTGACGGCGCTCGTCAGGAAAGAAAAAATCATGGGTTTTGGTCATCGGGTATACAAAGAAGCCGACCCGAGGAATGCCATTATCAAGGATTGGTGCCGGCAACTGGCGGAACGGGCAGGGGACGATCGTTTGTTTCCTATTTCCGAGCAGATTGAAGCGGTCATGAAGCGGGAAAAGGGATTGTTTCCCAACCTGGACTTTTATGTCGCGCCGGCTTACCGCTTTTTGGGGATTCCCATTCACCTTTATACGCCCCTCTTTGTGTGCGCCCGAGTTTCCGGTTGGGCCGCCCATATTATGGAGCAGCGGGCCGACAATAGGCTGATCCGCCCCACGGCCGAGTATATCGGTCCCGAGCCCCGGGACTTTGTGCCTATTGATCAGCGCGGTTAGAGAGCTCTTTCCATGATCAATGACAGACGTTCAGCCCAGCGGCCGCCACCGGATAAGGTGTTGACGACCCTTGCGGATTACGTGATCCAGGGGGAAATCACCTCTCCTGAGGCCTTTGAGACCGCCCATTATTGCTTAATGGACAGCCTAGGGTGTGCTTTGCTTGCGCTTGATAATCCTGCCTGTACCCGGCTGCTGGGTCCTATTGTCCCCGGCGCCGTTTTTCCCGAAGGCGCCCGGGTGCCGGGAACGGTGCATGCCCTCGATCCGGTGCAGGCCGCTTTCAATATCGGTTGCATGATCCGCTGGCTGGATTTCAATGACACTTGGCTGGCCGCTGAATGGGGCCATCCCTCCGACAATTTGGGCGCCATTCTGGCCAGTGCCGATTATCTCAGTCGGCGGCGGCAGAAAGAGGGAGGGCCGCCGCTGTTGATGAGCCAGGTATTAACCGCTTTGATTAAGGCCTATGAAATCCAGGGTGTCCTGGCTTTGGAAAATGCCTTTAATCGGGTGGGACTGGATCATGTGGTGCTGGTGCGGGTCGCTAGCGCCGCGGTGGCGACTGCTTTGCTAGGGGGAACCCGAGAGCAAGTCATCAATGCCCTCTCCAATGCTTGGTTGGATGGGGGGCCCTTGCGAACCTATCGCCATGCCCCCAATACCGGCTCCCGCAAGAGCTGGGCCGCCGGCGATGCCACCAGTCGGGGGGTGCGCCTAGCCCTTATGGCCTTGCAGGGAGAAATGGGCTACCCGTCAGCCTTGACGGCCCCCGGCTGGGGGTTTTACCAGGTGCTCTTCAAGGGAAGGCCCTTTGTCTTATCCCGGGCTTTGAATAGCTATGTGGTTGAGAATATCCTGTTCAAGGTGGCCTATCCGGCGGAGTTCCATGCCCAGACCGCCATCGAGGCAGCCATTGCACTACATCCCCAGGTGATGCCCCGGTGGCAGGACATTGAGCGGATTGTGATTGAAACCCAGGAGCCGGCTGTGCGAATCATCGATAAGACCGGTCCTCTCCACAATCCTGCAGACCGGGATCATTGCCTGCAATACATGGTGGCGGTGGCTTTGCTGGACGGCCGGATCACCATGAATGATTACGAAGATGAGCGGGCCCGTGATCCCTGGATTGACGCCTTGCGGGAGAAGATGGAAGTTGCCGAGAAGAAGGAATTTACCCAGGATTATTTAGAGCCTGAGAAACGGGCCATTGCCAATGCGGTCCAAGTCTTTTTTAGGGATGGCAGTGCTACTTCCCGGGTGGAGGTGGAATATCCTTTAGGGCACCGGCGGCGGCGTACCGAAGCCTTGCCCTTGCTGCTGGATAAATTTCAGAACAGTCTGCGCGGCCGTTTTCCTTCAGAACGCTGTCAGATGATTTTGGATCTTTTTGCCGATCAAGAGCGTCTGGCGGCCATGCCCGTGGATGAGTTTATGGATTTGTTGATTAGCTCTAGGTAGGCCGAACCGATTCGCCGGGAGCGAATCGGGACCTCCGCAGGAGGCCCGAAGGGGGCGCGCCAGGGAAGGCGCGCATCAATAAGGCCTTAGGGTCGCTTCCAGCAGGGTAACTGCCAGAAACGCTACGCTTATTCTGGCCTACAGGGTATCGTTTTGCTGTCGGCTGCTGTTTAATTTTCCGCTTGACGAAATTGACCCTCGACCATAGAGTAAAGCGTAAATACATTTACGCTTTACTCTATAGCCATGACGAATTGCATCGTAACTTTGAGTTCAAAAAATCAGGTGGTCATTCCCCGCACCGCTAGGGAGGCGCTGAAACTCAAACCGGGGCAACAACTGCTGGTTCTGGCCCGGGGAGATCATCTGGTCATGGTGCCGCGTCCGGAGGATTTCGTCGCTAAACTGCGTGGTCTGCATCGAGAGGTATGGCCCCAGGAGAACGGTAAGGAGTACCTGGAAAAGGAACGGGATGCCTGGGACGATTGAGTCAGCTTTGCAGGAACATTCATGCTTGCTTCTCGACAGCTGTGTTTGGATCTATCATATCGAAGATCATCCGATATTCGCCCCGTTAACGACAAAGGTTTTGGAACAAGTGGCTTCCGGCCGCAGTCGAGCCGTCTCTTCCGAACTCTCTCTGTTGGAAATCAAAATCCAACCTCTACGCCAAGGGCGGGAGGATATCGCCGATGAATACGAACTCCTGCTGGAGGCATTCCCGAACCTCACGCTCTGTCCCATAATCCGCCCTATCCTACATGCGGTGGGCCTGCTCCGCGCGCGTCTCGGATTGAAAACGCCTGACGCCATCATTTTGGCAACCGGCCTTGAGCATGGTGCCACCTGCGCGGTAACCAATGATCATCGTTGGCGGCGATTCGAAGGAATGGAGGTGGTTTGTCTGAATGATTACGCTGCCTGATTTGACCCTGTGCGCTGTCGGCCCTCATCCTGGTGCAGGCTTTTCAACACATCGTCACACAGGCAGTAGAACGCTGGGATTTGACCGTCCGCGAAAAGCCTCCCTTGCCCAATGATTGCCAAGGTATTTTGTTGTTGCCGGATACGCTGCGCTTAATCCGGCCTACGTGGTGTTTATTGGGCACTATGCTTTACTCGGCCTTTTCCAGGTCCTGAATGGCCACCATCAGAAAGCGGGTGGCTTCACCGCCGGTGACCGAGCGGTGATCGAAGGTTAATGACAAAGGAAGAATGCGGTGTATTTCCGGTTTGCCGTTGACGGGGACCACCGCCTCATGGAGACGGCCCGCGCCTAGGATGGCGACGGTAGGCGGTATTACCACGGGATCGGCGTAGCGTCCGCCAAAGGTGCCGAAATTGGAGAGGGTAAAGGTATAGCCCCGTAATTCTTCGGGTGGGAGTTTACGCTCCCGCACCGCCTGCTTGATGGCATCGAGTCCTTGGCGAAGATTGGCCGGCTCACGGTTACCCACATCCCGCAGGACCGGTACAAAAAGCCCATCGGGGGTATCGACGGCAATGCCGAGATCAATTTTCTTGAGTATCCGCCGCCCGATGGCATGACTGTCATACCAGGCATTAAGGGCGGGTTCCGCTTGGCAGGCAGTGACAATGGCGCGGATAAGGCGCAGGGTGATGTCTTCCTCCGGGCTCCAGGCCTGGATATCCGCATCATCATTGACGGTGACCGGGACCACTTCCGCATGGGCGGTGGCCATGGCTCGAGCCATGGTTCGGCGGACTCCCCGCAAGGGTTCCAGGGGACCCACCTCAGCCAGTATCTTTGCTACCCGCTGGACGTCTGTGGCGGTGACCATGCCATCAGCACCCGTGGGGGTGACAATGGAGAGATCCACGTCCAGGCGGTGGGCGAGGGCACGCACGGCAGGAGTGGCCTTAATGCCTGAAGGAACCTGCCCTACTCGGGTGGCGGTTTCTTGGACCACCTCCTTGCCTGTTTCCACCTTGCCCACGACCGTGCCCGTATCCTCCCGCTTTTCCGGTTGGGGTTGGGCCCCTTCGGTTTCGAATTCCACCAGGGGATCATCCACGTGGATGATATCCCCGGATTCTCCATATAGCTTGTCGATGCGGCCCTGGTAAGGGCTCGGAATGTCCACGATGGCCTTGGCCGTTTCCACCGCCACTAAGGGTTGGTCCATTTTGACCTCATCGCCGACTTTAACGTGCCATTCGACGATTTCAGCGTCGGTCAACCCTTCCCCCAAATCAGGAAGCTTAAAGATACGGTTCATGCGAACTCCAATGTTTTCTTTGCTGCGGCCACGATAGAGTCGGTATCGGGTAGATACTGTTTTTCCAGACGAAATAGGGGCATGATGGTGTCATAGCCGGTGACCCTTTGGACGGGCGCCAGCAGATTCAACAGCCCCTGTTCGGCCAACTGGGCAGCAATTTCGGCACCGACCCCACAGGTGCGCGCCGCTTCATGGACGATCACGCAGCGCCCGGTTTTGGTGACCGATTCCAAAATCGTTTCCATGTCGAGGGGTTTCAACGTGGCCACATCAATCACTTCGGCGCTGATCCCCTCCTGGGCTAGCTTCTCGGCAGCAGCAAGGGTTTCGTGGATCATGGCGCCCCAGGCCACGAGCGTGACATCGGTGCCATCTCGCAGCACAAAACACACATCCAGGGGTAGGGCCTCGCCATCGTCGGCAACGTCCTGTTTGACTAGCCGGTAAATCCGTTTGGGCTCCAGGAAAATCACCGGATCGGGATCCCGGATAGCGGCCAGGAGCAAGCCGTAGGCGCGGGTTGGCGAGGAGGGGATGACAACCCGCAGTCCCGGAATATGGGCAAATAGGGCCTCGGTGCTCTCGGAATGGTGCTCTGGGGCATGGATACCTCCGCCATAGGGGGCCCGGAGGACCATCGGACAGGTCAGCCGCCCGCGGGTGCGATTGCGGAGCCGGGAGGCATGGTTGATGATTTGGTCGATGATCGGATAAATAAACCCCATAAATTGGATTTCGGCGATGGGCTTTAGTCCCTCTGCCGCCAGGCCAATGGACATTCCCGCAATGAGTCCTTCGGCTAGGGGGGTGTCAAACACCCGCTCCTTGCCAAAACGGGCTTGAAGGCCGACCGTAGCGCGGAATACGCCGCCATTGACCCCCACATCCTCTCCCAGGACCACCACGTTGTCATCGACCCCCATTTCATGGGCCATTGCCAGGTTGACCGCCTCTACTAAAGTAATTTCAGGCATGGGTTTTCCCCCTGGCAATGGCTGCCTGGCGCTGTCCGCTCAGGGCGGTGGGCAAGGTCTCATAAAGATAATCAAACATGCTTTCCGGTGCTTGGGGAAGAGTACCCAAGTATTTTTGGACGGCTTCTTCAACTTGTTGGGTAAGTTCCGTTTGGAGGGCCTGTTCCTGTGTTTCGTCCCAGGCGCCGACTTGGGTGAGATGGGTCCGCAGCCGTTGGAGGGGATCGAAGCCCCAACGGGCTTCCACCTCTGCTTGTTCTCGGTAGCGACTGGCATCATCAGCGGTGGTGTGATCGCAGAGCCGATAAGTGAGGGCTTCAATCAGGCACGGTCCTTCGCCGCGACGGGCTTTTTCCACCCCATTGTGGATGCGGTCTTGGAGGGCAATCACATCATTGCCATCGACTTGCTCGCCGGGGATGCCGGCGGCAATGGCTTTTTGGGCTAAGGTCTGGGCATGGGTCTGACCTTCCAGGGGGACCGAGATGGCCCAGCAGTTGTTGTTAATGACAAATACTACCGGTAAATTCCATACCCCAGCCGCATTAATGGCTTCGTAGAAATCCCCTTTAGAGGTGGCCCCATCCCCCAGTACGCACACTGCCACCCGGGGTTCACGCCGCAGTTTTATGGCATAGCCTACCCCCACCGCATGGGGGATTTGGCTGGCAACGGGAACAGAAATAGGAAAGTCTTGGCGGGACCCCTGATAGGCCATGCCGCGCTCATCGCCCCCCCAATAAAGGAGCAGCTCGGTCATGGTGACGCCTCGCTGCAATTGGGCCCCATATTCCCGGTAACTGGTCAGGAGAGTATCTTCGGGAACCATGACATGGCCGATGGCCACGGAAATGGCCTCCTGTCCCAGGGAAGAAGCATAGGTTCCTAATTGTCCCGTGCGTTGTAATGATACCGCCTTCTTGTCAAAGAGGCGGGTCAGGGCCATGGCCCGGTAGAGGGGAAGCAGATTTTTAGAGTCTTGGGCAAAGGGAGGCAGGGAGTCGAGAATTTCGGCTTTTTCGTTGAGGTACTGGGTGTAGTGGACTTCGAAATGGGCGACAGTAGCCAAGGCACTCTCCTTTTTTTTGGGTTCGACGTGCAAGACGACTCATCGGTTTTCGTTGTCCGTTCCCTGGAGCGAAAAGGCAATGGGCACTTTGAACAAATCCGGTATTTTTAAGTTTTATTCAATAAGTATAGTGGGTTCTCCTGGGGGTCCATAGAGGATTTCTTCCGCCATGTGATCGGCAATCTCATTGGTGGCTTGGTGGCTATCGCCCGCCCGTTGGAAGATCTCCATGAGGGTGGGGTAAATATTTTCTATCTTGGCTTTGAGTTCCGTTTCTTCTTCTATCACAGCACGGATGGCGCCGCCGGCATTAATCACATAGTCTGGAGCGTAAAGAATTCCTTGTTCCTGGAGGATTTTCCCATGTCGGGATTGAAGCAATTGATTATTGGCTGCACCGGCAATGATGGAGGCTTGCAGCCGTGGCAGGGTGTGATCATTGATCACCCCTCCTAAAGCGCAAGGGGCGAATACTTGGCAAGGTAAATCATAAATCGCTTCCGGGGGCACTATCCGGGCATTAAATTCATCCCCACAGCGCTGAACCGTTTTTTCATTGATATCGCACACACTCAGGCGTGCGCCTAGCGCATGGAGTTCCTTAGCTAAATAATAGCCCACGTGGCCGGCGCCTTGGATGGCCACTTGGAGACCTTCCAAATCAGAACGCTTGAGTTTATGGGTCACCGCGGCTTGAATGCCGAGGCGAACGCCGAGTGCCGTATGGGGCGAGGGATCACCGCTGCCTCCCCGGTGCCTTGAAGTACACAGGACATGGAGGGTACGCCGGGCCGCATAATCCATATCCGCTACTGCCGTGCCGCTGTCGACGGCGGTGATGTAACGTCCCCCTAGGTTTTCCACGAATTGGCCAAAGGCTTCGAAGTAGGCCTCCCGGTCCTGGATTTCCGGTGGCCGGATAAGTACCGCTTTCCCTCCTCCATAGGGCAGACGCGCCAGGGCATTTTTGTAGCTCATTCCTTGGGCGAGCCGCATGGCATCTTGAATAGCGTCGTGGGTGGAGGCATAGGGAACACAGCGGCAGCCGCCAAATGCCGGTCCCAAGCGGGTATTGTGAATGGCGACTATTGCTTGGAGTTGCGTAGCCGGGTCGAGGTGGAAATGGACATCACCAAACCTGAGCATTTGCGCATATTGAAAAAGATCGAATTTATCCTCAGGAATTGGATGAGCGGAGGGAGAAGTTTGTAAAACGTGGGGTGTGGCCATAGGGAAATACTATTGCTTGCCTGCTTTGTCTTTACAGCGTGACAAATTGAACATTTGCTAGTCTAAAAATAAAAGTTGCACAGTCTTCATCTGTCAATTTGGGGAATCCTTACCCATGTGGACATCCTGAGTAATTGAAAGTTTCTCCACTAAATTTATGTTCTTTATTAATTAAAGTGATCGTCATGTCAAACCAGAGACCAGAGACTAGCTTTGAAGGGGAAATCCAAACGGATTTCCAAGACAAAATGACCTATGGAGATTATCTCTGTCTAGATCAGGTACTGAGTGCTCAAAATCCTCGCAGCGATCCCCCTCACCACGATGAGTTGTTATTTATTATTCAGCACCAAACCACAGAACTGTGGATGAAGTTAATTTTGCATGAATTGCAGGCGGCCATTGCCTATATGAAAGCGGATACCTTGGAGCCTTGTTTTAAAATTTTTGCCCGTATCAAATTAATTCAGGTTCAGTTGTTTTCCCAGTGGGGGGTATTGGCCACCTTGACCCCTAGTGAATATGCCCAATTCCGCCATGTGTTGGGGCAGGCTTCGGGAATCCAGTCCATGCAATATCGGGCCATTGAATTTACGCTAGGGAATAAACGGCGAGCGATGCTGGAAATTTTTAAGGATGATCCTGAAAGTTATGCCAAATTGCAGGCGATTCTGGAACGGCCCAGCATTTATGATGAATTTCTGCGCCACTTGTATCGGCAAGGTTATGCCGTGCCCCAGGAATCCATAAGGCGGGACTGGTCTTTGCCCTACCAACGTAATCCTAAACTCATCCCCGTGTTCAAGGCGATTTATGAGAACCCCCGGCAGCATTGGGACCCCTATGCCATGTGTGAGAAATTCGTGGATATGGAAGAGCAGTTCCAACTGTGGCGTTTCCGTCATATGAAAACGGTGGAACGGATCATCGGCTATAAAGTAGGGACGGGGGGATCAGCAGGCGTGGCCTATCTCAAAAAGGCCCTGGATTTTACTTTTTTCCCGGAATTGTTGGATGTGCGCACGGAGATTGGTAGTGTCGGAGATTGAACAGGCGGTCCGGGCCTTGGGGGTGGGACCACTGACTGAGGCGGGGTTAATTTCCCACATTCATCCACTTTTTTCCCGGGTTCTGCGCCATTCAGCAGGTGAAATTTATCTTGCCAATCACTCTTTAGGCCGGCCCTTGGACCGCACTGCCCAAGATGTGGCCACCGGCCTGGATTGTTGGTATCAGCGCATGGATGAGGCCTGGGAAGACTGGCAAGGAGCGATCCACGGCTTTCGGGAGCAAATGGCCCAGTTACTCCAGGCTCCCCGTGCAGACTGTGTCGTGCCTAAAGCCAGTGCCGGTCAGGCGCTACGGGCGGTACTCAATTGCTATGACCAAAAAATCCAGGTGGTCACCACGCGAGGCGAGTTCAATTCTATTGATTTTATTTTGAAGGTTTATGCCCAGCGGGATCGAATTGCCTTGACCTTTGTGGAGCCCGATCAGGAGGGGCATTACCATCTGGAGGATGTTCTGACGGCCATGGGGGAGCATACCGATCTGGTGGTGATCTCCATGGTCATGTTTGTCACCGGCCAGAGACTGGCTGATTTAAAGCAGTTCACGAGGGCTGCTCAGGATCGGGGTGCTCGCGTATTGGTTGACCTCTACCATGCTGTCGGGGTGTTCCCGGTAGAGGTGGAAGCACTGGGAGCTGATTTTGTCATCGGGGGTTGCTACAAATACTTACGCGGCGGTCCAGGCGCATGTTGGCTGTATTTACATCCCCGCCACTTAGACGGTTCCCTGGTTTCTTTGGATACGGGTTGGTTTGCCCAGGAGGCCCCCTTTGCCTTCCAGCGACCCTCACCTCCCCGCTTTGCTCGGGGGGGAGATGCTTTTCTTGAATCCACGACTGCCATATTGCCCTTTTACCAGGCCAGAGCTGGACTGGATTTGACCTTAGCCCTCGGCGTGGAGCGGCTGCGGACTTATTCTTTAGGACAATTATCTCGCTTAAGGGAAAGATTAGCCGGCCGCGCTATCAAAGTCTTTGGCTCCCTTACAGACTGTGGCGCCTTTGTGGCGATTCCCCATCCCGAGGCGGCGAAGCTGTCCCAAAGGTTGGCGGCCCAGGGTGTTCGGACCGATGCCCGGGAGGGCTATTTGCGCTTAGGGCCGGATATTCTCAATACCGAGGAAGAAATCGATACTGCCGTGGACCGATTAGTCACGGTGTGGGAGGGATGCTGAGTTTTTGATTTTAGGCAATCTCTTTTCTCTCTTGCCATCTGTTTCCTTGCTTTTGGAACTCTTTCCTAGCTCCCCATGGTCTATAAAAAATAGAAGTCTTTAAGCCTATTCACTGAATTATAGGTAATTGCCATGCTTACATTACCTGAGAATCCCATGGGTACCGATGGCTTTGAATTTATTGAATTCACCGCCCCGGATACCGGTGTTTTGGCCCGCTTGTTTGAGCGGATGGGTTTTGTGGCGGTGGCCAGACATCGTCACAAAGACGTGACTGTCTACCGGCAGGGCGACATCAATTTTATCATCAACCATGAGCCCCACAGTTTTGCCCAGGCGTTTGCCCGGGTCCATGGGCCATCGGTTTGCGCCTTTGCCATCCGGGTTCGGGATGCTGCCGCTGCTTTTGAACGGGCGGTGAAGCTAGGGGCTGAGCCGTTTCATGTTCCGGTTGGGCCCATGGAGCTGAATATCCCGGCGATTTTGGGAATCGGACGGAGTTTGATTTATTTCGTTGATCGCTACGGTGAACAATCCATTTATGACGTGGATTTTATGCCTATTCCCGGCGTGTCCAGGAATCCCCAGGGGGTAGGATTAACCCACATCGATCATTTGACTCATAACGTTCCTGAAGGCCGGATGGATCACTGGGCTCACTTTTATGAGCGTTTATTCAACTTTCAAGAAATTCGCTATTTTGATATCCATGGCAAGGCCACGGGGCTCAAGTCCCGGGCCATGACCAGCCCCTGCGGTAAGATTCGTATTCCCATCAATGAGCCTTCAGATAAAAAATCCCAGATTCAAGAGTACCTAGAAGCCTATCATGGAGAGGGAATCCAGCATATTGCCTTGGCCACCGAGGATATTTACCAGACGGTAGAGACTCTCCATCACCAGGGAGTTGAGTTTATGGGGGTGCCGGATACTTATTATGATGCTGTAGAAGCGCGAATACCTCAGCATGGTGAAGATCTGGCCCGCTTGCACCAGGATCGGATTTTGATTGACGGGGCGCCGCAGCAAGGGCAGGGCTTATTGCTGCAACTGTTTACCCAAACCATGATTGGCCCCATCTTTTTCGAGATCATTCAGCGTAAGGGTAATCAGGGCTTTGGGGAAGGCAATTTTCAAGCCTTGTTTGAGGCGATTGAGCAGGATCAAATAAAGCGGGGGGCGATTTGAAATGAGTCACTGGATTACATTACCGAAAATAGAAGGGGTCGCCTCAAAGCAGGCCCATGCGGATCTTCCGCCTGAAAGCTACGAGCGGGAGCTGGGTAAGGAAGGGTTTTATGGCCCTTCCACCCAAATGTATCATCGTCATCCGCCAACGGGTTGGAGCGATGTGCAGGGTCCCTTGCGGCCACGAGCCTTTGATACCACCCGGCTTGAAGCCAATCAAACTTCCCCCTGGAATGCTTTCCGACTACTCAGTAACCCCCACTTACAGTTTCGCCTCTGGAAGACGGATAGCTCTATGGACCATTTGGTGCGCAATGCTGATGGTGACGAATTGTTATTTATCCACCAGGGGGGCGGGGATTTATATTGCGACTATGGCCATTTAGCGTTTCGTGAAGGGGATTATATCCTCTTACCCCGGGGAACCCTTTGGCGGGTAGAAACCGAGAACCCTCTTTGTCTGCTGTTGCTGGAGGCTACCGCAGACAGCTATCAGCTCCCGGACAAAGGGATTGTGGGTAGCCATGCCGTTTTTGATCCCGCAGTGTTGGATACCCCGGAGATTGATGAGAGCTTTTTGGCCCAACAGACTGAAAGTGAATGGCGGGTCGTGGTCAAGCGCCGGGGCGCTTTGAGCACCATTATTTATCCATTCAATCCTCTGGATGCGGTGGGCTGGCATGGGACCTTGCTCCCGGTGCGCCTCAATTGGCGGGACATCCGGCCTGTTATGAGCCATCGCTATCATATCCCGCCCTCAGCCCATACGACTTTTGCCGCCAGTCGGTTTGTGGTCTGTACTTTTTGTCCTCGTCCTATCGAAAGTGATCCCGGGGCCTTAAAGGTTCCTTTTTTCCATAATAACGACGACTATGATGAGGTCCTTTTCTATCACCAGGGGGAGTTTTTCTCCCGGGACAATATTCACCCCGGCATGATGACCTTACACCCTAGCGGCATTACCCACGGACCTCACCCCAAGGCTTTTGAAGCAGGAAAGAAGGCCCTCCGTAAAGAAACCAATGAAGTGGCGGTAATGGTCGATGCCCGGGATGCCTTAGAAGTGGCGGAATTTCCTCCTGGGGTGGAGTGGACCGGTTATGTGGATTCTTGGAAGTAAACAGACCCTAGTTTAAGTTGGAAGCTTTAGGGTATCGATAAACGGAGATTTTTATGAAACTCGCCACTTTGGATAGTGGGAGCCGGGATGGGACCTTGATGGTGGTGGACCGGGATCTTCAATGGGCGGTACCGGTACCCCAGATTGCCAACACCCTCCAAGAGGCCCTGGATGAATGGGCAAGCATGGCTCCCAAGCTTGAGAACATTTATCAGTCTCTCAACGGAGGCGAAATAGAGGGCGTTGCCCTGGAAGTGGAACAATTGGCTGCCCCTTTACGCCGGGCCTACCAATGGTTGGATGGGAGCGCCTATTTAAGCCATGTGGAGCGGGTGCGCAAGGCCCGGGGGGCGGAGATGCCGCCTAGCCTCTGGACCGATCCCCTCATGTATCAGGGCGGGTCGGACCACTTTCTGGGGCCCCAGGAGCCGATTTGCGTGGCCGACGACGCTTTTGGGGTGGATTTTGAAGCCGAAGTGGTGGTGATTACGGACGATGTGCCTTTGGGGGTCACGCCTGCCCAAGCCCGGTCTCATATCAAGTTACTCACGCTGGTCAACGATATCTCCTTGCGCAATTTAATACCCTCGGAGCTGGCCAAAGGTTTTGGTTTTGTTCAGGGCAAGCCTGCCAGCGCCTTGGCCCCGGTGGTGGTGACCCCGGATGAGCTGGGACCCGCCTGGGATGGGGCTAAGGTCCATCTTCCCTTGCGGACTTATTGGAATGGGAAGCTGTTCGGGGAACCGGATGCGGGCGAGGATATGCAATTTGATTTTCCTCAACTCATCAGCCATGGGGCCAAAACCCGCTCCTTGATTGCAGGGACTCTCATCGGTTCGGGGACGGTGTCCAATGTTGACTGGCACCGGGGCTATTCCTGCATTGTGGAGCGCCGGGTAATGGAAATCATCGAGGAAGGAGCGGCGGTGACCCCCTTCATGAGCTATGGGGATCGGGTGCGTATCGAGATGCAGGACAGCCAAGGACGATCTATTTTTGGGGCGATTGAACAGGAAATGCGCCGGTGTTGACCCTCTATACTTATTTTCGTAGCTCGGCAGCCTATCGGGTACGCATTGCCCTTAATCTCAAGGGGATTGAATACCATTCCCAGTTCGTCCATCTTCTCCGCCATGGAGGAGAACAACGACAGCCCGCTTATCTGAAGCTTAACCCTCAAGGATTAGTGCCCGCCTTGGTGGAGGGGGAGACGGTGATGACCCAGTCCCTGGCTATCATCGAGTACTTAGATGAGCTTTACCCCCACCCCCCTGTGTTGCCGGCTGATCTTAAAGGGCGGGCTTATGTCCGTTCTCTTGCCCAGTTGGTCGCTTGTGACATTCATCCCCTCAATAACCTGCGGGTGCGGCAATATCTCATTGATCAGTGGGGGCATAGTGAGGCGCAGTGGCAGGAGTGGTACCAGCAATGGATCCAAGAGGGATTTAGCGCCTTGGAGACCCATTTGGCGACCCATCCGGCCACGGGCCTGTGCTGCTATGGCCATAGTCCGACGATGGCGGATATTTGCCTTGTCCCCCAGGTTTATAACGCCCGCCGTTTTGATTGCGATCTCAGTCCCTATCCCCGTCTCAATGACATTTATCGACACTGTACCGCCCTTGAGCATTTCCGGCAGGCATCACCGGAGTATTAATGGGACGCTACCTAAGTATAGTGGTTCCCATTTAGATGGAACTTCATTGGGCTTGGGGTTAGCGTGACCAGACCGTCGGCGGCAGGGGTGAGCCGGGACCGTGGGTCCGGTGGACCCACGCAGACCGGTGAACGCCCGTCCCAGGAAGGGGCGGGCTGGACTTGCCCGCCAGGGCAGGAAAGCCTGGCGTGGTAAGCCGACGTCGAGCTTCCAGGGACGGGTTTACAGTGTGTCTGGTCACGCCTGCCCCAAGCGCCTTAGGTCTCATTTAAACAAGAAATGCTATATTTTAAATTTCGGTGGAATTTTGCTGGGGTGGTCAGGTCTAATAATTTTAAGGATAGTTTGTTGGGCACAGAGTTTAATCCTGTATTGGTAAAGGTCCCCAAGAGAGGATGGCTGTGCTTTGCCTCCGCCGGCTAGGCAATTTTTAGGAGGTGAAATGTATGAATACATCTGCACATCAATTGCATGATTTCGCTGCAAAACACCATCTCATTGGGTTGACAGCGCCTTCCCTACAGGCCCTGATGGAAGGAAAATCGGGTTATTCTACTTCCAAGGCGAGACGGTTTTTGTCTTTTCAAGACCGGATCAACAAAGAGCTGTTGAGCCATCGGATTATTCTCCACAACCGCTATACGGAATGGTTCAAGCAGGGCGAGCAGAATCTGGAACAGGTGAAAGCCTTCATTGTGCAATTCTCCGTATTTTCAAACCGATTTTTAATCGCCCAATTGCTGAAAACCATCAATGCCGATTCCTTGGAGAGTATGCGGGCATCGAAAGAAATTCTTGCCAATGAGATTGGCGTAGTGTTCAATCCTGGTAAACGGAAGACCCAAAAAACTTTAGACCCTGGGCGTGAAACAGACCCTAACCTGGTTTCTACCGAAGGGAGTGTGGAAGGAGGCATTTTCCGGTTTCAGGCGGCTCATTTTGAGTGGTTATTACGGATTGCCTACAAGCTAGGGTTAGGTTTTAATGATGTGGGTAAGCGAAGCCATGGTACGCAAGCCACCTTATTTTTCTGCGATGAACTGAACCGCCTCTATGGCAGCGAAGACTATAAGGTATCCCAGGCGGCCAGTTATGCCGTGGAGAATTGGGCGGCAGCAGGGTTTTGGGAAGAGCTTATCGAAGGGTTTTCTAAGTTTAATGAGCGTACTGGAATGGCCTTGCCATTGGCCTTTTTTACCTGGCATAGCCGGCTTGAGGCCCAGCATGCCCGCCATACTCAGGAAGAATTGGAAGAGATCTACTTTACCCAGGGCATCAAAGAAGATGAATTCATCCATTATGGCAATGAAATGCTAGAAGGAGTGGCGGCATTTTGGGAGGGTCTGGAGGAGCAGCGCAAGGAGCTAGCAGCCATCCATTGAAGTAAGCGCACTGGAATGGGTGATCATCACTTGTTGGCAAAGCCGATGGATTTTTACATTTTGGCATGACACAGCAACAATATTTTCAAGATTATATGCCTGACAAAGTTTGCTTTGGATGTGGCACCGAAAATCCCGACGGGTTGCATATCCGAAGCTTTTGGCAAGGGGATGAAGCGGTCTGTTTTTGGCAACCCCAAGCCGCCTATCAGGGGTGGCCGGGTATTACCTGTGGCGGTATCATTGCCACCCTTATTGACTGTCATTGCATGGCGACCGCTATGGCGACCGCCGTTCGCAATGAGCATCGTCCTTTAGGCTCAGCGCCCCATTATCGCTTTGCCACCGGCAGCCTTTATATCCGTTACCTTCAGCCTACGCCCATGGACAGTCCTCTGGAGTTGCGGGCTCGGGTTACGGATATTAAAAATGAACGCAAATATCTCTTAACCTGCGAACTCTTTGGAGGGGGAGAAAAAACTGCTGAGGCTGAAGTGGTTGCCTTTTTAGTCTACCGCAGTGATCGTCCAGAGTTATCACCCCTGAGTTTTCAGAGAGAAAACAATCGGTTCTGAATTAACTCTTAAGAGATTTATTTAGCCCGGAAAGAGCAGACTAAACACATATCATCGCTTTGTGTTTGTTGACCCATAAACTGTTTTACAGCCTCGATGAGTTCAGTGCCTATGGTGGCAGCATTTGAGGCGTGAGCTTGTAATTGAGTACGGATTCGCGTCAGACCAAATAATTCATCTTCCTCATTCATTGCTTCGTTGAAACCATCGGTAAATATCGTCAAGCTGTCCTGAGGAGCAAGGGTTATCTGGAGTGCTTCATAATGATAGTCTGGAAGGACGCCTAAAGGAGGACCGGCTGTTTTTGCGCAAATGGCTTCAACTTGTCCATCAGCATGGCGCAGAAAAGGAGGAAGATGCCCGGCATTCACCACGGTAGCGGTATGTTGAAGAGGGTCGAGGATAACCATCACTAGGGTGACAAAACGATCTTCCCAGCCCCGTTGTATAAATTTTTTATTAAGCCTAGAAAGCGCTTTCGCGGGTGATGATTCGGCTTCCAGGCAGCACCGAGTCTCCGCCGAGAGTTTAGCCATGACTAAAGCTGCAGAGATCCCTTTACCGGAAACATCGGCTAAAAGAATAGCTAATTTTGATTCCGGGAGGTGAATATAATCAAAATAGTCTCCGCCCACTTGATGGGCAGATTGATAAAAATGAAAAAAATCGTAGCCTTCAACGGAGGGAGACGAACTGGGGAGGAGATCATGTTGGACTTTGTCGGCCAACTCCAACTCCCGCTCTAACTCATGTTTCTTTAAAGCCTCTTCATGTAATTGAGCATGCTCTATGGCAAAGGCTGCTTGGCAGGCAACAGTAGCCAACACATTTAAATCATCTTGCCGAAAATGTTCTTTAGGATTGGCAGTATCAAGCTGAATGGCCCCGAAGGATTTTCCAGAACTCCCAATCAGTGGGGCGCACATGACGGATCGAATCTGCAAATCTAGAATGCTTTCGCTGGTGTCGAAACGAGAGTCGCTAGCAGCATCGGCTGAGAGGATCGCTGTTTTATCTCTTATCACTTGCTCGATAATGGTGTGACTAATACGAATTTTGTCTCTATCAGGCATGCGCCGGTATTTAATTACCTGGGGTTTAAAGGTTTGGTTTTTTTCATCTCGCAATATGAGAAAACCCCGATCGGCCTGAATAAAAATGTTGAATAAACTTTCAAGCACCTTATTAAAGACCTGATCCATTTCTAGGGTTGAGCTGAGATCTTTAGTGATTTGTAACAGCGCGGCTAACTTAGCTTCAGTGTTGATGGTAAACTGTGTTTTTGAACGGGTGTCTCCTGCGTCTATCATTGAAATGATCTGTGACTTATAGGATCCTGACAGTTCGGTGATTACCCGTGACCTGCTTGGCGTATTCGCCTTTGCCGATAAAATTTCTGTTTTTGGGGCTATGGTCGTCTCTTGAGGCCCCTCCATATGGAACACCACCGAGATATCTCCCATCGTGACCTGGTCGTTCTCTTGCAAGCGATGGCGACCTTGAATCTGCTGACCATTTACATAAGTGCCATTACTGCTGTTAAGATCTTCAAGATAGTATTTTTGGTCAATCTGGAGAATTTGGGCGTGGTGGCGACTCACCGTTTTGTCGTCGAACACGATGCTGCAATCAGAATGTCGCCCTAAAACTGTCCGCTCGCCGGAAATAGGGTATGATTTGTGGAATTTGAAACCGCAAAGGGTTTGAAGACATGCCATGGCAGACGGCCTCCGTAGCGGTATTCTTGGTCTTCTATGCCCAAAGAAGCGCTATCGAGAATTAGCGGAAGGATGGTAATCTTTGGCTTCCATAGGATAGACTCTAGCGTTCTCTCATCCAGGAAGCATATAATATTATACTCGGATGTAAAGCGTTTCTTATGTTACTTCATCACCGAATTCAGGGGAATGGCCTCCCCCTTATTATTTTGCATGGTTTATTCGGCTCCATGGATAATTGGCGGAGTTTGGCATCTCAGTTTGCCCGCCAGTTCCAAGTCATTACCGTCGATCTGCCCAACCATGGCCGTTCGCCCCATAAGAAAGTCTTTAATTATCCCTCTTTAGCCAGAGACTTAGCCAGCTTTATGGATCAGCTGGGAATGGGCGCGGCCACTTTGCTAGGCCACTCTCTGGGAGGTAAGATTGCGATGCAGTATGCCTTGGATTTTCCAGAACGGGTCACCCAATTGGTGGTTGTGGATATTGCGCCTCGTGCTTATCCTCCAGAGCACCGTTTCATTTTCGAAGCTTTAGGGGATTTAAATCCATCCGCTTATGACAGCCGCAGGGAAATCGATAAGGCGCTATCCAATGCACTGCCCGATCACCGCATAAGGCAATTTTTGTTAACAAACCTGGATAAAGGTAAAAATGGTTATCGTTGGCGTATAAACTTGGATGATCTACATCGTAATTATCGATCGATTTGCGCCGCGATAGAAGGGGGAGGTACGTATCGAGGTCCTACCTTATTTGTTAAAGGCGAACGTTCTGATTACATCCAAAAGGGTGAAGAGATAGAGATTAGAAAAAAGTTTCCTAAAGCGAACATTATGGCTATCCCCCGTGCTGGGCACTGGGTGCATGCAGATACACCCGAAGTGTTTGTGAATGCGGTCTTAGAATTTCTCAGCTAGGACATTAGTTCTCTATCCTGCATTTAATGTTGCGTGCTTCAATCAAAGGAAAAAGATTTTCTGCCGGCATCGGTCGTCCTACCCAATAACCTTGAATGCGGTGACATTGGCGATTTTGGAAGAATTGGGCTTGGGCCTCTGACTCTACTCCCTCTGCAATTACTTCTAGATCTAGACTATGGCCCAGTAGCACAATCGCCTCAGCAATAGCAGCATCCTCCGAATCATCAGAGAGTTCATGGACAAAAGAATGATCAATCTTCAAGCTATGGATGGGAAAGCGTTTAAGATAAGCCAGTGATGAGTAACCAGTGCCGAAATCATCAATTGCTAACGTCACCCCCATTACTTTTAAATGCTGCAATATATGGGTCGCATACTGAACATCTTGCATGACCACGCTTTCGGTGACTTCAAGCTCTAGACAGGCAGGGTTTAAGGAGTATTTTTGTAGAAGTTGGCGTACGGTATCCAATAAATGTTGTTGAAATTGGCGGGCGGAACAGTTCACCGCGATGCGAAGAGGATAACCCCATGCCCACCAGGCTTGGGCTTGTTTGCAGGCCGTCTCTAGTATCCAGTTGCCCACTTCTACGATGAGGCCAGTTTGTTCCAGTAGCGGAATAAAGTCTCCGGGTGACACCAGTCCCCGCTGGGCATGTTGCCAGCGCACAAGTGCTTCCACGGCAGTAATCTGGTTAGTGCTGAGATCGAGCTGAGGTTGATAGTGAAGGATAAATTCTTCCCGCTCTAGAGCACGACGGAGGTCGGTTTCTAGTGCTAACAATTCTCGCCCTCGATCCTTCATTTTGGGGGCATAAAACCGAAATTGATCCCGGCCCGTATGCTTAGCGGTGTACATGGCCGTGTCTGAAGACTTCAGCAGGTTCTCCTCATCGCCACCGTCCTGGGGATAAAGAGAGGCTCCTATGCTGAGCGTAATAAAGACATCATGATTATTGATTCTGAAGGGCTGACTAAGGGCGGCACGAATTTTTTTTATGATGATTTCTACATCTGCGGGGGCGTGTAAGTTACCCAGAATAATGAGGAATTCATCACCTCCGTAGCGTCCTACCGTATCGTTGGTGCGAATACATTGCGCTAACCGTTGACCAACCATGCGGAGGCAATTATCACCCGCAAGATGCCCTAGAGCATCATTGATTTGTTTGAAATTGTCAATATCCAAAAATAAAACAGCAATTAGGTGCTGGTTCCGTTCTGCGTTGATGAGAGCCCGAGACAGCCGATCCCGGAGCAGGATTCGGTTAGGGAGATGGGTCAAGGCGTCATGGGTGACTCGATGTTGCAATGCTTGTTCGTAGTGTTTACGTTCTCTGATATCCCGGGCAATGGTGGAGAGAAATTCGACTTGATTCTGTTGATTCCGGTGAGAAAGGATAACCTGGGATACGGGAATTTCCGAGCCGTTAGAATCCAAGATTACCATTTCTCCCTCCCAGACTCCTTCGGCTAGAGCGGAAGGTAGGGCGTTATTTTCCATTAAAGCCGCTGTCCAAAAAGGTTGATAATCGGTCAAGAGGGTCATGGGGCATCGATTTTTTTCGTCAAGGCCGAGCCATCGACGACCTGCCCGATTGATGTAGTGGATGCGGCCTTTTAAGTCGGTGATGGCGACAAGGTCTGGTGTTGCCTCCAGGATAGAGCTGAGACGAATGCGCTCATTGTCTGCCGCTTGTCGTTGCCGCCGGCTTTCGGCTTCTCGTAATTCCCGCTCCACTGCCGGAATCAAGCGACTTAGACTGTCCTTCATGATATAGTCATGAGCACCTGCCTTCATGACTTCGACGGCCCGATCCTCGCCCACAGTGCCAGAGACCATGATAAAGGGGATATCTAGGTGGTGTTCATGCAGGAGAGCAAGGGCTTCCAGGGTGTTGAAGCAGGGCATCGTATAATCTGAGAATACGATGTCCCAGTGTTGCATTTGAAGTGCTTCGAGCATCGCTTCTCGGGTTTCAATCCGTTTTGCGAATAGTCGGTAACCATTTCGTTGTAGTTGGTGTATAAGCAGGGTGGCATCATCTTCGGAATCTTCTATGATTAGCGCTCGCAATTTACGCATCTTGTTGGTCCCGTACCTTTAGCAGCGCTTTATCCAAGATTGAAAAATACAGCCCTCGTTGGAGGGCGGGTTCCAGGATTTTGTCAAATTTTACCGGCTCTTTCATGAATTTTATTTTTCAAAGCGTAAAATAGGAGTTTGTTCCCTGATTGATCTGCCCCCTCCACTTGTCCCCTGCGGTGGATAAGGTGCTCTATAGTGGCTACCTTTATCCCGGTTTTAGGATACTCCTGGGTTCATGCCACTGCTGGAAAGGGGTGAAAGGTGTGTACAACCTCCGCTTTTTTCTATTATTCTTGTTCGCCACCCAGAAGTGGGTGAAAGTGATTTAGAGGCATTTAAATGATAATTTTTTTATAAAAAGTTTATATATTTTTTTTATAGTTTTGATGAAATGCCTCGTAATTTAAATAAGCTGCAAAAAAAAATTTTTAAATAAGTATTTCTACTTACTTACTACTCAAGAGCTGTTAAAATATCATCCAATTTTGGGCCCCATCGCGGAGCTAGCCTAAGATAATAGGGCGGCTTGGGGCGGCTTAGGGGGCCTCCAATTTTAGCTCCTGAAGGGTGAACTTACCTAATAAAGGTCTGTTGCAATGCAGTAGAGCTTTATTGTTGCTCCACGGCCTGAATTTTACTGGTCTTCAATGACAGCCATAGGTGATAGGTTAAGTGACATTTGATAGGGAGCATAAGATTAGAACCGCGGTGATTGGCGTTGGATATTTAGGGCGTTTTCATGCCCAAAAATATGCCTCATTGCCTGGCTCCGAGTTAGTGGCTGTGGTGGATCTCGATCCAGCGGTCGCCCATCAGAGTGCTGGAGAATATGGAACGCTTGCGCTGACCGATTACCGTGATTTATTCGGTAAAGTCGATGCCGTCAGTATTGTGGTTCCTACCCAACTTCACTATGAAGTAGCCAAGGAGTGCTTGAGTCAGGGTATCCACGTGCTGTTAGAAAAGCCCATGACGGCTACCCTTGCCGAGGCCGATGAATTAATCGCGCTTGCTAAGCGTTATAATCTAGTGCTTCAAGTTGGCCATCTAGAGCGATTTAATTCCGCTACACTAGCTCTACAAAAATTTCTCTCCATGCCGCGCTTTATCGAGTCACATCGTCTGGCACCTTTTTCTCCCCGAGGTACCGATGTGAGTGTCATGTTGGATCTCATGATCCATGATATTGATATTATATTGAGTATTGTAAATTCCTCGGTAAAGGAGATCCATGCCAATGGGGCATCAGTGCTTACCGACGATATTGATATTGCTAACGCCCGTATCCAATTCGCTAATGATTGTGTCGCGAATGTGACGGCTAGCCGGGTCAGCATGAAAGCACAACGTAAAATGCGAATATTCCAGCAGGATGCATATATCTCTATTGACTTTCAGGATAAAATACTAAGTATTTATCGCAAGGGGACAAAGGAAATGTTTCCTAGCATTCCCGAAATTACCCATGAAGAGAGCCGCTTTGGTCAAAGTGATGCCATCAAAGCGGAAATTGAAGCTTTCCTAAAAGCGGTGAGAGAAGGGACTCCGCCTCCTGTTAGTGGCGAGGAAGGGCGTCGAGCTTTGGCCATTGCCCTCCAAATCAGTGGCATGCTTAGTGGATAGTTTAAAATTAGCTCGACGGGAATGAGTATTATGACTCCAATGGTGGATCTCAAGGCGCAGTATCAAACTCTCAAGGCGGAAATAGAGGAGGGTCTAGCACAAGCGCTCACCAGCAGCCAGTTTATTCTGGGACCTAATGTTAAAGCATTCGAAGAGGAAGCAGCGGCCTATCTGGGGGTAACCCATGGTGTCGGTGTGGCTTCCGGGACTGATGCGCTCCATCTCGCTTTAGTTGCTGCCGGGATTGGTGAAGGAGATGAAGTGATTACCACTCCCTTTACTTTCATTGCAACGGCTGAGGCGATTTGTTATGTAGGAGCTCGCCCCGTATTCGTCGATATCGATGAAAAAACATTTAACATCGATGTAGAGCAGGTGGAGGCGGCAATTACACCGGCAACTCGGGCTGTTCTTCCTGTCCACCTATTTGGGCAGGCGGCTGATATGGCGGCTTTAGAGGGGATTGCCGCGAAGCATGGCTTGCTGATTATAGAGGACTGCGCCCAGTCTTTTGGGGCGGAAATTGCAGGCCGTAAGACTGGAAGCTTGGGTTTTGCCGGCTGTTTTAGTTTTTTTCCCAGCAAAAATCTAGGAGGTTATGGCGATGGAGGGCTGATTACCATCTCTTCTGATCCGGTCGCCAGGCACCTCCGAGGATTGCGTGATCATGGTAGCTGGCAGCGTTATCATCATTCGGAATTAGGTTTTAATAGCCGCTTGGATGAACTGCAAGCGGTTATCTTGAGGATAAAACTCAAATATATTGATCAATACAATGCTGAGCGGCGGCGCATTGCCCAACGTTACAGCACGGCCCTGGCGGAACTGCCGGATTGTATTCCGCCTTATGAGGATAGGGGCAGGACCCATGTTTATCACCAATATACGTTGTTGTCCCCCCAGCGAGACAAAATTCAGGCAGCTCTAGCCGCTAAGGAAATTGCATCGGCGATTTATTACCCGATTCCCCTCCATCGACAAGCAGTCTTTCAGAAGGCATATGGGGACATCACGCTTCCAGTCAGCGAGCGGGTCGCCAACCAGTGCCTTTCATTGCCAGTCTTTCCTGAGTTGAGTGATCTCCAGGTGGATCGGATTATTGAAGTTATCCGGAGTATCTTGCTTGGAAAATAATACCCCTTTAGTTGCCATTGTGGCCGGTGAGGCCTCAGGAGATCAGCATGGGGCTTATCTGATCCGTGAGGTAAAGAAAATGTTCCCCCAGGTTCGCTTCTGTGGTATTGCGGGACCCCGAATGCGGGCGGTGGGTGCAGAGGCGCTGTTTGATTCCTCCCAACTGGCCGTGGTGGGGCTGGTGGAAGTGTTATCCCACTTTAAAGAGATTTATAGAGCGCTCCAAAAGATGCGCCGTTTCCTTGAGGAAAAGCGCCCGGATCTTTTGATCCTAGTTGATTATCCAGAATTTAATCTCCGCTTAGCCAAGACGGCCAAGGCGCTGGGTATTAAAGTGCTTTATTACATTAGTCCTCAAATATGGGCTTGGCGACAACATCGAGTCCATCGGATTCGCCGCTTAGTGGACATGATGGCAGTAGTGCTGCCCTTTGAGGTGCCCTTTTATGAGCAGGCAGGAGTTCCGGTTTGTTTTGTTGGGCATCCATTGCGGGATGAGGTGAAAAGCCCATTCAGTCGTGATGAGGCGGTGACTGAATTTGGTTTCGATCCCCACCGTAAAACTTTGGGTTTACTGCCTGGGAGCCGTCGTAGCGAAATTAAACGGCTGTTGCCCATACTATTAGATGCCGCGGAGCAAATTTATTTGCAGGAACCTGACATTCAATATTTATTGCCCCTGGCCATGACCCTAGAAGAAGCTGATTTAGCCCCCTATTTAAAGGGACGCAGGCTTCCCCTGAAAATTATCCCTAATCGCTCCTATGATGTCATGGCAGCTTGTGATGCCATGGTTGTTGCTTCCGGCACAGTGACCTTGGAAGCAGCTTTGATGGGTGTGCCATTGGTGGTCATTTATAAGATGAAACCTTTGAGCTATTGGATTGGGCGCCTCCTCATCAGGGTTAACCATATTGCGCTTTGCAACATTATTGCCGGTGAAGGTATAGCCCCGGAATTGATCCAACAGGAAGCTTCGCCGGAGCAGATTGCTAGAGAGGCGCTGAGCCTCTTAGAGGACCAAGATCGAGTTAGGGCAATGCAGCAAAAGTTTCGCACGATTAAAGACAAGTTGGGGGCGGGCGCCCAGCAGACCATTGCCGAACTCACGGTGGCGATGCTGAGGGGCGAAGAATTGAATCAACAGCCAAATATGTTGAGAAACTAGTCTTACGGGATGAGCGGCGTTATTCAGTGGAGTTTTTGGCGGCAAAACGGTGAAGACCACGCTTTGATTTTGTGGCGAGCCAGGCTCTGAGGTAGGTTATCTCGGGGGTTTCGGGCAAATCGCTTAAGTCTGCGCCATTACGAAGTTGCCAAAAGGCTTGCTCTAAGATCCGGTAACGTTCTCCTTTGATGCCTGCCCGGCGCAGTCCAACGGTATTGAGGCGATAGTGGCGGACAGGATGCCCCCCCACAATGCTGTAGGGTAAGACATCTTGGCCTACGGAACCATTGCCCTGAACCATGGCATAAGCGCCGACTCGGCAATATTGATGTACCACGGCGGATCCTCCCAAGACGGCTTTATCCCCTATCTCCACATGTCCTCCGAGCAGAACGTTATTAGTGAGAATGACGCTCTGGCCGATAGTGCAATCATGGGCCACATGAGAGTAAGCCATAAGGTAACAGTTGTTTCCTATGTGGGTAGGCGCATTGGGATCCGTTGAACGGTGGATGGTCACCCCCTCACGCAAGATATTATCATCACCAATGGAGACCCAAGTCTCCAGGTTACTGAAAGAAAGATCTTGGGGAGTGTCGCCAATAACCGCATGGGCATGAATTTGATTGCGGCGTCCTATCCGTACAAAGGAGTGGATAACGGTATGGGGCCCAATGACGCTTCCCTCGCCAATGTTTACCGGGGAGTTGATAACCGCATAAGGCCCAATAATAACGTCTTTGCCTAACTCTGCCTCGGGGGCAACCACCGCAGTGGGGTGTATTTTCATCTCAGTCTTCATAAAGAAACCGGGCCAGGAAGCTTATTCCCTGGCCCGGTTTGCTGCTGTCAATCGATACTATGAATGTATGCTTTTACAGCTTTAGTCCATTCCATGTTCTGCTTTTTGGGCAGCTTCCATGTGTTTTATGGCTTCGTTAATATGTTTGGTGGCCTCCTCAGCATGTCCCATGTCGCCGTGTTTAATTCCTTCTTTCAGATGCTTAACACCTGCGCTCATGTGCTCATGGGCTGAGGCGTGTTGCTTTTCTGCTTTTTCCGCATGCTTCAAGGCTTCTTTGGCATGCTTTGAGAGGACTGATGCATGTCCATCTTCACCATGGGCGGCGGCCATACCCGCATGCTCTAGGGCTTTAGCACCATGATCGCTGGCATAAGCAATGCTGCTTCCGGCAAAGATCAAGGCGCCCGTGATTAATGCAATAGCTAGTTTATCTTTCATTCCTTTTTACTCCTACTTTATTGTTTGGGTTGAGTCGGTTGATTCTATTTTTGTTTTTTTGCCCCTCGTATTCTCTGTTTTCTTTTATAACTCTCTGACTAGAGAAGAAAACGAAAGACACTCTAAGATGTAGCACGGGGGGGGTAACCTGTCAAGGAAAGGCGCTTTCTGGAACTTTTTTCTAGAAAATTTTTTCTCCGAAAAGAATTTAAAAGATAGGAGTTCGTTACCATTTGTTTCTAAGTTCCCGCAATTTGAGAAATACTTTTTGGGGATCTAGATCCTTTGGTAAGTCGGGAAAAGCCTCACGGAGTTTCCTAATTAAAGTGGGACTGTCGAGTCGGAAAAAGGTATTGATTTCTTTTTCTAGAGCGAGGGTTGAAACAAAGGCCTGGTTGGGATCTTGAAGCTTGACTTTTGAGAGCAGCGCTATTGCCTGGGCGTTATCCGGTTCCCGGTCCAAGGTAAAGCGCAGATTATTGATAATATACTCATGTCCCGGGTAGATCCGGGTGGTATCGGGAAGTTTGGTAAGTTGCTGGATAAAAGTATGGTAGAGCGCAATGGGATCACCCCCATGGTAGCAGTTGCCTGCGCCGGCGTTGAATAAAGTATCGCCGCAAAAAAGTGCCGGGAGATCGGTATGGGCGAATAAGCACACATGACTTAGGGTATGGCCAGGGGTATCGAGGACTTCCAACTCCACAGTCTTTCCCACCTTAACCACATCTCCCGCCCCTAGGCCTTGATCGAGACCCCTTATTTTGTCTTTGGCATTTTTGTGGGCGAGCAACTTGGCCCCCGTTTGGGCAACCATGGCTCGATTGCCCCCCGTATGGTCGCCATGTTCGTGGGTATTGAGTATCTGCGTAATTTGCCAGCCGTTACGTTTGGCCGTGGCGAGGCATTGGCGATGGTCAAGAGGGTCGATGGCGAGGGCTTCGCCAGTCTCTGGGCAGGCGATCAGGTAATTAAAATTACGGTAAGCATTGGCAGTCCAAATTTGCTCGACGAGCATTATTTAGGTGGTCTCCATTCGCTCTGCGATAATGACATCAAGCTCCTCTTTCAGGCGGGGTAAGATTTCATTGTAGCCATAGCTCCCCAGAGTTTCACTACCCCGTTTGAGGTTAACCGCCTTAGGTCCACACCAAAGACCCAGATCCGCATCATCGGTTTCACCAGGCCCATTGACGCGACAGCCCATGACTGCAATGGTGACAGCATGATCAGCGGCATATTCCGTCATGGCTTTCACTTGTTGTGCTAACTCGATAAACGCCTCATTTTCTACCCGCGAACAACTCGGGCAACTAATGATGTTGAGGGTTTTGAGACCGTAGTCCACCACACTGCGTACCCGCCCTGCGGCAATATCAGCGAGAATTTGGCGGCCTGCTTCGATCTCATCTCCCTTACGGTCAAAGGGCAAGGTGAGGGAAACCCGGATAGTATCTCCAATCCCACGGCTAATAAGTTGCTCAAAAGCAATTCGAGTTTTGATGATCCCCTCCGGCGGCATACCGGCTTCGGTCACGCCTAGATGAAGGGGGATATCGGGGCGCTCGGCAGCGAAACGTTGGTTCAGTTCGGTGACCTTCCTGGGGTCTGAATCTTTGAGGGAAACACAATAGCGGGTGAAATCAAGGGCATCCAGCAGCTCACAGTGCTCCAAGGCGCTCGCCAACATCGGCGAGATGGAGTCGCCCTCAGGGAATTGGGAAGCCTTGGCCGGGTCAACCGAACCCCCATTGACTCCAATTCGTAGGGCACAATCATTTTCACCCGCCACATCTAGCAGAAATTTCACCTTATCTTGCCAGGGCTTTTGCCGTTCATGATGGTATAAATGTCCTGGATTATAGCGGACCTTATCCACATAGGGAGCGACCAGCTTGGCAAGCCGATAATTCTCCTGCAGGTCCACGGACAAGTTTGCCTGGGTTTGCTGCCGGATCTCTATGAGCGCTTCCACATCCCGTTTGGTGTCTACCGCAATGCGTATCACGTCAGCGCCAGCCTTTACCAAGTCGTTGACCTGCTTTACGGTCGCTTCGACGTCCCGAGTGTGGGTAGCACACATGCTCTGTACCGCTATCGGGTTGCCATCACCAATAGTGATATTGCCGATGCGGACGGGGCGAGTCGGGTTACGTGGAAGATTCAATGGTCACTCTCCTTTAAACTAAACAGATGACTTGTTAGTAAAGCCCTAAATCCTAGCTGTTTCGAGGCAATGAGACAAGCAATTAGGGAGGAAGAAAGGCAGCGATTAATTACTTAGGGAAGTATCAATGGAAAGTCGCTCCTGTGCGGATTTGGTCTGCCGCCAGAGGCGTTTTCCCTCCATGAATTGCCACACTAAAAGCCCTGGAACGCCCAGGCACAGCTCTCGTACCCGCCGGGTTAGCGCTAAGGCTAAACTGGCACTATAAGGAAGACCAATGAGGCTGCCCAGTAGGATATACCCGCCCTCTAGGACCCCTAGGGCCCCAGGAACCAGAAAGGCCGCGCCTTTGACCGCTTGGGCCAGACTTTCAATCATAAGGGCCTCGATCCAGCCGACGGGATGATCAAGAAAATAAAGTGCCAGCCAGACTTCACCAGCTCCTAGGAGCCAACCGAGGAGCATCCAGGAAGCGCTTCGCAGTACTTGGCGGCGTTGATGATAAAGCTGGACTACCGCGGTATCCAGGGCATCGGCGCCGCCGACCAAAGCAAGCCAATTGCGGCCACCAGCGAGGTTTTCGAACCGTCGCGCCAGCCAGCCAAATAGGCCACGCTGTTGGAACCAATAAAAACCAATGATAGATAAGGCACTTAAAGCGGTTACTGCCAGTACCCCTTGGGCCAGTTTACCTTCACCTAGCAACAGGGTCAGGAGTACTAGCCCCACTAGGGTAAAAATGACCTGGGTGAAGACGGCAAGGGTAAGATTGACTACGACACTGGCTCCTGCCTGGCTGCCAGGCACCTGATGGTGAGTGAGCAGGCGGGTCTTGACCAATTCACCTCCTATTTGCGCAACCGGCAGGAGGGTATCCACTGACTCGCCTATCCAACGGGCCCACAGGATAGTGCGAAACGGTGGCCGAGAAGTGCGGTCGAGCAATACATACCAGCTGAGCCCATCGGCGGTCATGGGGACCAAGTGAAACAGAACTACTACCAACAGCCCCCAGCCTGCCATGGCTAGGGCAGAGGCCACTTGAGTCACCCCTTGATAGGCCACTAAAGCTGTAAACAGCGCCAGTCCGGCAAGAAAAGCGATATAAACGACCCGTTTCACCTAGATGAACCTTATTGTATTGTTTATTTTATGGAACTGCAGCCGCATAAGAAAGCGGGTATCATCCCTGGCTGCTGCTAGAGACGATAATATACCATGTAACATCCAGGTAAACTTATGCTCCTTTGACGGTGACAAGGGAGCAGTTGATAGTCTTCCAGATCTGGAGATTCCAAGTATTGTTTTGCCGGATACGCGACACTTAATCCGGCCTACGGGCGGTTTATGAGCGCCTCCTCGTAGCAAAGTCATTACCCGCAACGGATAGGCTTAGCCTCCCCTTCATTTGCTAAATTCTCCCCATTTAAAACACGATCGGAGCGACTTTGGGTTGCCATCAGTAGTGCGGGCAGCAGCAGTAGGGTGCATAGCAAAGTCAGGGCGACGCCGACGGTGAGCAAAAGTCCCATACTGGCCATCCCTGGATGGGGGGTAACCAATAAATTGCCGAAGCTGCAAGCGCTCACTAAGGCACTGAATACGACCCCCCGGGCGGTACTGGTTTGCAGGGGATTGCCTGTTTTTGGGGGCGCTTGGCGCATCCGCCGAACCATATGAATGCCGTTGTCAACGCCGATGCCGAGCAAGAGGGGGAGGGCAATGATGTTGGCAAAGTTGAAGGGGGTGTTCAATATCACCATCGCTGCGCCAAGCAAAATCCCCGCTAAGAGCAGGGGGATCAAGACTAATATCGCATCCCGGAGGTTACGTAGCAGAAAGAGCAATATTGCGGTGATTGCTAGGAGGGCATAGGTAAAAGCCTGCTGAAATGCTGCTACGACCGCTTCCCCTGACTTGAGGGTAAGCACTAAGGATCCGGTGGCATCAGGTGCAACACTATGGATTTCTTGGACAAAATGACGTAGGTCTTCAGTCTTGTCGATATCGATGTTTTCCTGGGGAAAAATCTCAATTCGTTGGATGCCGGTGGGGGTCGTCCAACGTTGCTGGAGGTCGGTTGGCAACGTATTCAAGGTAATGGAGCTGGCCTCCAGCGAGTGCCTTAGCCGTGCCAGGTTATCCGGCAAAGTGGCCAGCAGGCTGCGCTGGAGAGTGAGTAGCCACTGCCGTTGGGTGGCATAATCGCTTTGCTTAAGACGATTCAGCAGTTGTTGGAATTGCTCTGCCAGTTCATAGGCCGCCGGCGAAGGGGAGGCTGCAGGATCGGCAAGATAGGACTCTAGGGTTCCCATAAACTGTCGGAGGGTAACCCCATGCTGTTGTGGTTCCAATTCCGCTGGCCCTAATAGGGGCCCTAGCAGGAACGCTAACTCATCAATCAGCGCCAGCTTTTCTTCTTGCCGTTCCGGAATGAAATCCTGGACCGTGACGACGGTCCCCACGGTATCCAATTGCTGTAGCTGATGGGCTAGTTGTTGTGCTTGGCTGATATTTGGGGTTAATACGACTGCGCTCCAGGGCGGAGTAGTTTCAGTTTCAATAAGGTCACGCAAAGTCGATACCGACTCAGAACTAGGGTCCCGGAGATTGAGGGGGTTGTAGTCAAAGCGCATTTGGGGGAGTAGCACCAGCGCCCCCAGCCCTAAGACTAGGCTACTCCAGAGGATGCTGCGTTTATAATGTAAAGGCAATTGGAAGAGAAAACCGAAGATCCCTCCTGATGCTCTCTGGGGGCCGGCGGGGGGTACTGGTAGCAGGCGTAGGAGAGCAGGGAGGAATCCCAGGTTGAGCCCTAGGCTGATAAACATCCCGGTACCAGCGATGAGTCCCAGCTCAGAGACCCCGGAGAAGTCGGTAGGAATAAAGGCATAAAAACCAATGGTCGTGGTGACGGCGCATAGCACCAGCGAAGTTCCCACTTCAGCGGCTGCCGCGGACAGGGCCTCTCGCTGATTCAATTCAGTATGGACAAGCCGCTGATAACGCAAACAAAAATGAATGGCATAGTCGGCGCCTAGACCAATATAGAGTACGGCGAAGGCCGTCGAAATCAGGTTAAGATAGCCTATGGCAACGGTTGCGAATCCAGCGGTGAGAATGAGTCCGCTGATCAAGGTCAGCAAGGTCGCCAATAGGAGAGTAATCGAGCGCAACCCGATAAGGAGCAGGATGCCGGTCATGGCGATGGCCAGGACCCCCGCAATTTTTCCTCCTTCGATGGCGCTTTCTAATTCTTCATGGGAGAGGGCCGCATCCCCGGTGATTCGCACCTGGATGCCAGGGGGAAGTTCCTGGGCGAATGCACGAATGGCTTCGATGGCGGGCTCTGCTGGCAGGAGCCGGCTGAAATCCATGCGGGGCTGAACAATGATGAACTGGCGCCGCTCTTCTGGGGCGGTCTGATCCGCGCTCATCAGCTTTTGCCAGGACAGAGTGTAAGGCTGTCCTGAAAGGGTCGCTCCTATGGCCCGACTAATAGGATCGAGGATAGGCTGCAACTCAAGGGTGGTGTCCCCTTCATGCTTTGCTTTGATAAGCTCGTTGAGCATCTCAAGCAGGCCGCCCAAGGAGGGGTCTTGGGTCAACCGGCCGAGAAAGGGTTGTGCTTGAGCCAGATTATCCGCCATCTCTTCGAGCTCTGGTAAATCCAGATACATTAAGCCGTAGCGCTCGAAGAAATCGTTGGCTTGGGGAAGGTAAACGCGCTTAAATAACGCCTCGTTTTGTTCTAGCTTAGCGGCAAGACGCTGGGTTCCCTCCCACGCCTGTTCGGGAATATCCCCATCGATAACCAGGATGAGGTTGTCTTCGTAATAGGGAAATAGCTGAGAATAGCGCTTGTCGCTTTGCCGAAAAGGAAGATCCGGGGAAAGGATATCCTCGGTATCGGTATTGACACCGAGATTTTCCGTCACATAGTAAAACACCCCCCCTGTGATCACTAGGGTGACAATAACCACCCAGGGGGCTAACCGGTAAACCCAATCCACACAGCGGGCCAAAAAGTTGCCCACTCCATTGATATGGCGTGGAGTGTCAGAAGAGGCGGAACGGAGCATGGCGCGCTAGCTGAGTAACATTAGGATCACGCATCTGCCGGGCCTCGGTAGAGTGCGATTTTTTGTTTAAGTTTATTGAGCAGGCTACTAAAGCCTTCTGTTTTCATAATGTGGCGATATTCAGCGCGTTTGACGGCCAGATCGCTCACCCCGTCAGCTATGACATTGACGATCCGCCATTGGCTGTCAGTCTGGTGGAGGAGATAATCGAAAACGACGCTCGAGCCGTCGGGATCGATGAGTTTGCTCCGGACTCTCATGCCGCTGCGGGGAAGAGGGGATTGCCCTTCAATGGTGAAATGCTCGCCGCCATAACCGTCAAAATGGCGAGCATAATCGACCACAGAAAGTTCCCGGAAAGTCTCTATGAACTGATGGTGTTGCTCGTCGCTAAGTTCATCCCAGGAAGAACCAAGGGTGTAACGGGCAATAAAAGGTAAGTCAAATTCTTGGGTAATCACGGGCAACAGTCGTTGATAGCGACCCTCAAAGCCAAGTTCCTCGGCTTTTTTCATCACCGACAAAAGGGTATTATTCAAACGCTCCACTGCCGAAGAGGGCTGCTCTGCCAAGGCAGGCGGTATGACCAGGGTGATACCCACGAGAATCATCACTATGGCCCCAATTAATACTCGTTTCATGGATCCTTAATTTCCTAGTTCTGATGGGTTGCCTCTCTGGGGGTATGCACCATAGCATAGCTCCAGTGACAGACAAACTGCCCTGCCCGTCCAAAAGGCTGGACATCTTCTTCTAGGCCCTATAGAGGCGGGCTTTCCAGCGGGAACGTTCGCCCCGCCAATAACGCACCGCCGAACTCCAAGTCATGGCTAAATATAGAGCCGCGGTAAGTGGCAGGGTCAAACTCCAAGCGGTTGATAAACCGTAATAGCGCAAAATAGGGAGATAGCTGAGGATCATCCCCATAAGGGCCAGCAGCGCAGTCCACCGCACTCCTGGATCCGTTGCCCCTAGGCCGATGAGTGGCAGCCAAAAGGCAGCAATGAAAATTGCTGAGCAGAGGAGCAATAACCCATTGGAGTAGCCAAGCTGGGTAAAGGCTGTGCGAGCGATCATCTCCCATATGCTGGTCAGGTTGGGGTAGGGGCGGAGGCTGTGGACGCCATGGCTCAGCCCAATCCAAGTCCGATAGCCAAGGCTCTTAACTTGCCGTGCCAGAGCGCAGTCATCGATCAATGCGCCTCGTAATACCCCAAAGCCTCCCATTTTCGCGAGCACTTGGGTTTTGATTAAAATACAGCCGCCGGCGGCTGCGGCTATCCAGCAAGGACCCTTATTGGAAAGGTGAAAAGGATAGAGTAGCTTAAAAAAGTAAACAAAAGCGGGCATCAGCAGTTTTTCCCAGAAAGTCTCCATGCGCAGCCAAGCCATCAAGGAGACGAGGTGCTGTCCTTCTGCTTCCATTTTGTTCCTAATCGCTTCGATCATGCCGGGTTGTAGCCTAATATCCCCGTCGAGGAGTAAGGTGAGGGGGGTCTTGATATGGTGCCGGCCCTGCTCAAGGGCCCATAGTTTGCCACTCCAACCGGGAGGCAAGGGTTTGCCGGCAATGATCTGGAGTTGTTCGCTAGGCATGGCCGCCTGGGCAATCTTAGCGGTGCCATCATTGGATTGGTCATCGACCAGGATCACCTGGAGTCCCTTGCCTTGGTTTTGCAGGGCGCGCAGGGTCTTGCCAATGACAGGGGCTTCGTTGCGGGCAGGAATAAGCACCGTGATCTGGCTCAGATCACAGTCTGGCGAAGGGGCTTGGGCTGCAAGGTTTTCTCGACTACTCCAAGGACGCCAAGGTAACAGCAAGATTCCCCACCATAGGAAAAGACCTGGCAGGGCGACCCACTGGATACTCATAACCTCTAAAAATAGTTTTTATAATTTTTGTTTGTTTGGCTAAGAAACCGTTGAGCACGGCTTCTTAGCTCCCAAGCCTGGTGTCGTTAGGAGGTTCCCCGACTTTTACGGCGCAGGCTATCAACGGGTATGGATACGGTATCTGGCTTTTCTGAATAGTTAATGGGCAACTCGGGGGCCAAGGGGCCTTCAAGGCGCGGTCCCTGGAGGAAAACCTTGAAAGCCTTCAGAGGATGATCCAGGGTATCGTTGACGGCCGTGGCTTCATAGCCGCAATGAGCCATGCAATTAGCGCATTTGGGGTGATTTCCGGTACCGTATTTGCTCCAGTCGGTTTCTTCCATGAGGGATTTGAAGGTGGGAGCGTAACCTTCTTCCGAAAACAAATAGCAAGGTCGTTGCCAGCCAAAAATGTTGCGGGTAGGGTTACCCCAGGGGGTGCACTGGTAAGTTTGATTCCCGGCCAGAAAATCTAGAAAGAGGCTGGATTGGTTAAATTGCCATTTACGTCCCTTATCCAGGCGGAAGATATCTCGAAATAGGCGTTTACTGGCGGCTCGCTGGAGGAAAATGTCCTGGCGTGGGGCGCGTTCATAGCTATAGCCTGGGGAGATGGTGATGCCTTCTATACCCATTTCCATGCAGTAGTCGAAAAAGTCAGCGACTTCTGCCGGCTTGACGCCCTGGAATAGGGTGCAGTTTACCGTGACCCGGAAGCCCCGCTCGCGGCATAGTTTGATGGCGGCTACCGCCCGATCAAACACGCCTTCTTGGCAAACGGAGGCATCATGGTGTTCCCGGTTGCCGTCCAAATGGACGGAAAAAGTAAGGTAAGGGGACGGTGTATAGTCTTTGAGACGCTTGGCAAGCAGTAGGGCGTTGGTGCAAAGATACACAAATTTTTTGCGTTGGATAATGCCTTCGACGATCTCTGGCATTTCCTTGTGGAGCAGGGGCTCTCCGCCGGGAATGGAAACAATCGGCGCGCCGCACTCATCAACCGCATCGAGGCATTCCTGGACACTCAAGCGCTTATTGAGGATCTCCTCCGGGTGATCAATCTTGCCACAGCCGGCACAGGCCAAATTACAACGGAAAAGGGGTTCAAGCATGAGCACCAGGGGATAGCGTTTTTCACCGCGAAACTTTTTGCCCAAAACATAGCGGCCAACACGATATTGCTGGATTAAAGGTATACCCATGCTTTTCCCCCTTGGAACTTTGAAATAACTCTAGTTTTTCGAATGTGCTGCTTGTTTTTGTTGCAACTCAGCGCGCAGTAGCACTGCGGGTAGGCGAAAACTGACGGATTCTTGAACCCCGTCTAAATCCTGGACTTCTTCTACACCATAGTCACGCAACTTGTTTAATACCCCTTGCACAAGCACCTCCGGTGTGGAGGCACCGGCAGTAACTCCCACTCGCGACTGGGGGGTAAACCAACTTGAATCGAGATCTTTCGTATCCTGGATAAGATGGGCAATAACGCCGTTTTGTTCGCCAACCTCCCGCAAGCGGTTAGAATTTGAACTATTACGCGCACCCACGACCAGTAAGATGTCGATTTCTTTACTCATCTCACGGACCGCGTTTTGGCGATTTTGGGTAGCGTAGCAGATGTCATCGAGTTCTGGGCCATGGATTTTGGGAAAGCGCTTCTTAAGCGCGTCGACGACATCGCGAGTATCATCGATACTGAGGGTGGTTTGGGTCACATAAGCCACATGTTCCGGGTCTTTGATCTCCAATTTTTCTGCTTCTTCCACCGAGTCCAGGACATATACGGGCCCCTCCACTCGCCCGCGGGTCCCTTCTACTTCCGGGTGGCCCGAATGGCCAATGATGATCAATTCATTCCCGTGGCGGTGGTATTTCTGTGCCTGGAGGTGAACCTTGGTAACCAGGGGACAGGTGGCGTCAATGACCTGTAAATTATTTTCCTTGGCTGCTTCCACAACGGCAGTAGCGACTCCGTGGGCGCTGAAAATGGTCACAGAGCCAGGAGGTATGGAGACTAAATCTTCGGTAAAGATGACCCCTCGTTGCTGTAAGTCTTCGACAACGTGTTGATTGTGAACGATCTCGTGTAGGACATAAATCGGAGCGCCGTAAATTTCTAGCGCGCGCTCGACTATATCGATAGCACGGACTACCCCGGCACAAAAACCGCGGGGTTGAGCGAGGGTAACTTTCATCGGTTTAATCCTGTTGCTCTCTTAATGTGCAAAAATTTAAGTGTTGTCAGAATGTATTTAATCAGGAAAAAATACAGGCCGCTAGCGCCCTTTGCAAGTACAATCAAGAGAAACCTTATACTTAGAAAGTATTTCTAGGTTTGCCCTCAGCTTATTTAGGGCTTACCTTATTAGGAGAGGAGCGTATTTGAGGATTCACTGTTTTGGGTTCCACCCAGCCATCTCTGGTTCCGACGACAAAATCCTTGCGCCTCCGTACGGTGCTCTACATAATTAAGAGTCTTAACGCCTTATCATGGATAGACCATGACTTCTGCAACTAGCTACCCTTTATTAGAACGGATTGATTCCCCAGAATGCCTGCGCCGTTTGCCTGAGTCCGAGTTGGAGCCGATGGCTGAGGAATTGCGCGATTTCCTTCTCCATTCCGTCGCTCGCAGTGGAGGACACTTAGCCGCTGGCTTGGGGACCATAGAACTGACAATCGCGCTGCACTATGTTTTCAATACCCCCGAGGATCGTCTGGTCTGGGATGTGGGGCACCAGGCCTATCCCCATAAAGTGCTCACGGGACGACGGGAGCAGTTGGGAACTATCCGTCAAGCAGGTGGCTTGGCGCCTTTCCCCGCCCGTCATGAAAGTCCTTACGACATTTTCGGCGTGGGCCATTCTAGTACTTCAATCAGCGCTGCCCTCGGTATGGCCATCGCCGCTAAGCAAAGAGGTGAGAATCGCAAGAGCATCGCGATTATTGGGGATGGCGGGATGACAGCGGGAATGGCCTATGAGGCTTTGGACCATGCCGGCGCCTTGGATGCCGATTTGCTCGTGATCCTGAATGACAACGAGATGTCTATCTCCCCTAATGTGGGGGCGATCTCCAGCTATTTAACCCGGTTGTTGAGCGGCCGGGTTTATTCCACCGTGCGGGAAGGCAGCAAAAAAGTGCTCGAGCATATGCCGCCTCCCATGTGGGAATTAGCGCGCCGCACGGAAGAACATGTCAAAGGGATGGTGGCGCCGGGGACCTTATTTGAGGAGATGGGATTTAATTACTTCGGCCCTATGGATGGGCACGACCTCGCCTCCCTGGTCCGCACCCTACGGAATTTACATAAGTTGAGCGGGCCTCGATTGCTGCACATCGTCACCCGCAAAGGCAAGGGTTATACGCTGGCTGAGGAAAACCCGGTGACCTACCATGGGGTGACTCCCTTTGATCCCAAGGTCGGGCTTCAGCATGCGCCAAAGAAACCCTCGCCCGCGGTGAGTTACACCCAAGTCTTCAGCCAGTGGCTATGTGATATGGCTGCCCAGGATGCCCACTTGGTGGGGATTACGCCTGCCATGCGAGAGGGTTCGGGTCTGGTGAAATTTTCCGAATGTTTTCCAGAACGCTACTTTGATGTAGGTATCGCTGAGCAGCACAGCGTCACTTTGGCTGCCGGGATGGCCTGTGATGGGCTCAAACCGGTGGTGGCGATTTATTCCACTTTTCTGCAGCGGGCCTACGACCAACTGATCCATGATGTTGCCTTGCAAAACCTGCCGGTACTCTTTGCAATAGACCGGGCGGGGGTGGTGGGACCAGACGGGCCGACCCACGCGGGCAGTTTTGACCTGAGCTATCTTCGCTGTGTTCCCAACATGGTTGTCATGGCTCCGGCTGATGAAAACGAATGCCGGCAGATGCTCTATACCGGGTTCCTGTTGGAGCAGCCTGCAGCCGTCCGCTATCCTCGTGGGAAAGGTCCTGGGGTGGCGGTCGAAGCAAAAATGACAGCACTCCCGGTGGGTAAGGCGGAGCTAAAGCGGGAAGGCCAAGGTATTGCCATCCTGGCTTTTGGTGCCATGGTGGCACCCGCCCTGGAGGCGGCGGAAAAGCTCGATGCCAGCGTGGTGAATATGCGCTTTGTTAAGCCCCTGGATGAAAACATGATTCTGGAAATGGCCATGAGCCATGAATTGCTGGTGACGGTGGAAGATAACGCTATTGCCGGCGGTGCCGGTAGTGCCGTAAACGAGTGTCTCGCGAACCACGGGATTCCGGTGCCTGTGCTTTTGCATGGCTTGCCCGATTGTTACTTGGAACATGGCTCCCGAGAAGAACTACTGGCCCACTGCCACTTGGATGGGCCGGGAATTCTCCGGAGCATAGAAACTTACCGGGCTCAATTGCCTAAATCCAAGGCCGCTATGGCACCTTCCGTAATAGGCGTCCATGGCTAGCCGGGGAAATGGGCACTTAGGATTGTCTTACTTGCGCTGGCAAAGAGCTTGTCCCACTTTGTGGAGCTAAGGAAACGGGGAAGATTGCCCCCATTGACCTGGGGGCTTGCCTTTAAGTTCTGGGTTTTATGGGTCCTGGGGGCAGTGATGACCCTGGCTTGGGGACACGCGGTGATTGTGAAATCCTCGCCTGCAGATCAAGAGGTCCTAGCCCGAGCTCCCGAGGCCATTATGCTTCGCTTTAACGTTAAGATAGAAAAGGCTTTCGCCCAGGCTAGCCTATGGGGGGCCAAGGATCGTCCGAGACGGCTGTCCATTCCTGAGAGCAATTTTGCCCCAGAGGCCGATCCAGCCCGCCTCTATATTCCACTGCCCTCCCTAGCGCCGGGCCCCTATCAAGTGCGCTATAAGATCCTAGCCACTGACGGGCATACCACGGAAGGAGTTATTCGTTTCGTTATCAGCGAGCCCCAGTAAGTAGCAGGCAACAATGACCCTGTTAATCGAGTTTTTTGACGTTTTACTGCATGGTCTTGACCTCATCGCCTTAGGATTGGCTGTGGGAGGGGGGGTGGTGGCTCTTGCCGTGTTACGGCCTTGGCAGCCTCTCACCATTATGGGCCGAATAGCGCTGCAGCGAAGTGCTCATTTGATCACAGTGGGAGGCGGGGTATTGGCCGCCACTCAGCTCCTCCGGCTTGCGTTTCAGTTTTGGACTTTGGCCGACGACTTCAGGGAGTGGCCGCTAGCGCAGTTTTTAGCAACCGATTTTGCTCAAGCGGGGATAGTCCGGATCATTGTGGTTTTAGGGCTTACCGCAGTGTCCTGGTTGTGGCTCTCGCGGCGGCCTACTTCTCTAGCCGGTTGGATAGGGTTGGCGCTTTTGGGTGGGGGAGTGATGATCGCGGGAGCTTGGCTGGTCCATGGGGCAAGCCGGGTTGATAACCGGGTGCCCCTGATGACTATTACCGTGGTGCACCAGTGGGCTGCTGTCGTCTGGGTGGGGGGAATCTTGCATCTATTAGCCCTATGGCGGCTGCTATGGGGAAATCTAGAGGCTTCCTATCTTTGGCCCCGCTGGATGGCCCGTTTCTCGCCTGTGGCGTTGGGCGCGGTGGTTCTCCTGGCCGCTGCCGGTGTCTACCTGGCAATCAACTATGTGGGGAGCTGGCAAGGCCTGATAGGCACCGGCTATGGGACCATGGTGCTCACTAAAGGGGTGCTGCTGCTTTTGGCGCTGGGCTTAGCCGCGAGGAATTTTTCCCAAGTTAGGCGTTGGCAAAAGCAGCGCCAAGCGACGGGGGTACTGGAAAAATTACCGCCTTTCCTGGGTGCGGAGGCCTGGGTATTGAGCATCATCCTGCTCTCGGCGGCGGCCCTGGCTTCATTGCCACCGGCGGTGGATACCCCTGACCAACAGGCCAGTTTTACCGAAGTCGCGGATCGTTTTATGCCCAGGATGCCCCGCTTAGTGCCTCCATCGCGGGAAGAATATTCGGCGGCTGCCAGCTCTGTCTTTGACATTTATTCTTTGCCCGTGGCCGTGGAAAGGGCTCAGAGTGAGTTTAATCACAATTTCTCTGGTGCAGTAGTCTTGCTTATGGCGTTGTTAGCGCTTGTGGATCGCAGTAAGTTTTTTACCTGGGCCCCTCATTGGCCCCTGCTGTTTTTAGGGCTGGCTGTTTTCCTGTTCCTATTTGCCGCTTCTACCGTTTGGCCCCTGGGAGCGGAAAGTTTTTGGCAGACCTTACAAGTGCCGGTGGTACTGCAACATCGCCTGTTGACGGTGCTGGTCATTGCCTTGGGTTTATTTGAATGGCGGGTGCGGACGGGAAAGCTAACCCATCCCCGTGCCGTTTTGGTTTTTCCCCTGCTCTGTATGGTGGGCGGTGGTTTATTATTGACCCATTCCCATACGGTGTTTGCCCTGAAATCCGAATTTCTCATTGAAGTCAATCATGCCGCTCTCGGTATCCTGGCGGTCGTCATGGGCGTGGGGCGCTGGTTGGAGCTTCGCCTGGAGTCTGCTGAGGGTTACTGGGCCGGTTGGGTTTGGCGAGTATCATTTGTTCTGGTTGGACTGCTGCTATTATTTTATTCTGAAGCTCCAGTAACTGATGGAGAGAAACATTGAAGCGATAAGCCGATGAAGGTATGGCCGGGAGAACCCTATCCTTTGGGTGCAACGTGGGACGGAGCGGGGACTAATTTTGCCCTTTTTTCAGAGCATGCGACGGCAGTCGAGCTTTGCCTATTCAATGGCTCAGATGAGACTCGGATCGAGCTTCCGGAAGTGACTGACTTTTCCTGGCATGGTTACTTGCCAGGGGTAGGGCCAGGGCAGTGCTATGGTTTCCGCGTCCATGGCCCCTATGAACCCCGTGCCGGCCATCGTTTTAATCCGGCTAAACTTTTGCTTGATCCCTATGCCAAGGCCATCGCAGGATCGGTGCAGTGGACTGATGCCCTCTATGGTTATCAAATCGGGCATCCCGATGCCGATCTCAGCAAAGACGAGCGGGACAGTGCTTCGATTCTACCCAAATGTGTGGTTATCGATCCCAGTTTTGATTGGGAAGGAGATCGCCAACTTTGGACCCCCTGGGACGACACAATAATCTATGAGGTCCATATTAAGGGCTTTACTGCTCGCCATCCAGAAATTCCGGAGCATCTGCGGGGAACTTATAGCGGCTTGGCCTGCCCGGCGGTGATTGACTACCTTCACTCCCTGGGAGTGACCGCAGTTGAACTGATGCCCGTTCACCAGAGCGTTTCCGAACGCCCTTTGGTTGAACGGGGATTGAGCAATTATTGGGGCTACAATTCTATCGGCTATTTCGCGCCGGATGCCCGCTATGCTGCTAACTCTGAACTAGGCCAGCACGTCACCGAGTTTAAGGCCATGGTCAAGGCATTACATCAGGCGGGGATTGAGGTGATCCTAGATGTGGTTTATAACCACACAGCCGAGGGGAACCAATTGGGACCTAGCCTTTGTTTTCGAGGGATTGATAATGCCAGCTATTATCGCTTAAAGCCCGACAACCCCCGTTACTATATGGACTACACGGGCTGCGGTAATACCCTCAACATGATGCATCCCCGCACCCTTCAGCTGATTATGGATAGCCTCCGTTATTGGGTTCTGGAGATGCATGTGGATGGGTTCCGATTCGACTTGGCGGCGGCCCTCGCCCGGGAGCTCCATGAGGTGGATCGTCTCGGTGCTTTCTTCGATATTATTCATCAAGATCCGGTGATTTCCCAGGTCAAGTTGATTGCCGAGCCCTGGGATCTCGGCGAGGGGGGCTATCAGGTCGGTAATTTCCCGCCGGGCTGGGCCGAGTGGAATGGGAAATATCGGGATTCTGTGCGGGACTATTGGCGCGGGGTGGATCAAACTTTAGGGGAGTTTGCCTACCGCTTTACGGGAAGTTCCGATCTTTACGAAGCTAGCGGCCGCCGGCCCCATGCCAGCATCAACTTCATCACCGCCCATGATGGTTTTACCCTCCACGATTTGGTTTCTTATAACGAAAAGCATAATGAGGCCAACGGGGAAGATAACCGGGACGGTGAGAGTCATAACCGCTCCTGGAATTGCGGCGTCGAGGGGCCTACCCATGACCCTAAAATCAATAACCTCCGGGCTCGCCAGAAACGTAATTTCCTTGCGACCCTATTTCTATCCCAGGGGGTCCCCATGTTGCTGGGGGGGGATGAGCTAGGCCGGACCCAAGGGGGGAATAACAATGGTTATTGCCAGGATAATGAGATCTCCTGGTTTGATTGGGACCATAAAGATAATACTTTGCTGGAATTCACCCAACGCCTGATTCATTTCCGAAAAGAACATCCTATTTTTCGCCGTCGGCACTGGTTTCAGGGCCGTCCCATTCACGGTGGCGATATCTTTGATATTAAGTGGTTCACTCCGGAAGGGCAGGAGATGTCCGAAGAAGATTGGAATGTGGGTTATGCCAAATCACTGGGGGTGTTTTTAAATGGGGCAGCGATTGCGAGTACCGATCGTCGTGGTGAGCCGCTGGTTGATGATAGCTTCTATCTATTATTTAACGCCCATCACAAGCCACTGACTTTTACGCTTCCGGATGAAAAGTGGGGACAACGCTGGGTAAAAACCCTGGCCACGGATGAGCCACTCCCTGAGGAAGATTCAGACTTTTACCCGGCAGGCAGCGAAATAGGCGTTAAAGGCCGAGCGTTGCTGTTATTACGCCAGGTCAGTTGAATCTATCTTTATGAATGTTTTTCATGAAAATATAAAAATAATTAAATTGTATTAATAAAGTGCCTGCGCCACACTATCTCTTGTTTTTACACACAAGAAATAAATAGGGAGGTATTCCTCGTGATCTTGGCGCACAATTTGGGATTCCCACGGATAGGCAGCCACCGGGAGTTGAAGTGGGCATTGGAGTCCTATTGGAAAGGACGTTGGAACCAGGAAAAGCTCACTCAGACGGCGAAGGAGTTACGCGCACTCCACTGGCAACGGCAGCATGAGGCCGGCCTGGATTTAATCCCGGTAGGTGATTTTTCTTGGTATGACCATGTTCTCGATATGTCTACCCTGCTGGGGGTGGTGCCGCCGCGATTTGGTGAACCCCAAGATGAAGTCGATGTGGATACTTATTTCGCCATGGCCCGAGGGCAGGGGTCGGGCGGTGAGGGGGGCGCGGCCTGTGAAATGACCAAATGGTTTAATACCAATTACCATTACATTGTCCCTGAGTTTCAACCGCAGCAGGATTTTCGTCTTGCCAGCAACGCCCTATTTAACCAAGTCGCGGAGGCCCAAGCGCTGGGTTTTTCCGTTAAACCGGTATTACTTGGGCCCTTAAGCTTTTTATGGTTGGGCAAGGTTAAGGGCGAGGCCTTTGATAAGCTTTCTTTGTTAGAGTCGCTGCTTCCCGTTTACGGCCAGTTGTTGCACCGCCTTCAAACCCAAGGAGTCGAATGGGTTCAGATCGACGAGCCCATTCTGGTTTTGGATTTGCCCGCGGATTGGAAGGCGGCTTTTGAAAAGGCCTACTCTGGCCTGGCGAATAGGGGTCTAAAATGCCTTCTGACCACTTACTTTGGCGCGCTTGGGGATAATACTCACCTTGCTTGCCACTTGCCTGTAGAGGGGTTGCATATCGATCTGGCGAGCGGTCCCGAGCAACTGACCAAAGTTTTGGATGAGCTTCCTCCCTATAAAGTACTCTCAGCGGGCGTGGTTGATGGGCGCAATATTTGGCGTAATGATCTGGAGGCCAGTCTCGGACTGCTGGAACCGCTGCGGGAACGCCTTGGGGAGCGGCTTTGGGTGGCCCCTTCCTGCTCCTTGCTCCATAGTCCCATGGATTTGGCTCTGGAGCCAGCACTGGATGAAGAATTGAAGTCATGGTTGGCTTTTGCGGTGCAAAAAATCGAAGAGGTGGTAACCCTCAAACAGGCGTTAGTTGAAGGGCGGAATTCGGTGGCCGGGGCCTTGGAAGTTTCGGCGGCAGCCCAATCTGGCCGCCGCCAGTCAGATCGGATTTATCGGCCGGAAGTCAGGTCCCGCATGGCCAAGGTGAATCCGGAGATGGCCCGGCGCCGTCACGACTATTCCATTCGTGCCCAAGTCCAGCGAGAACAGTTAAAACTGCCCCCTTATCCGACCACCACAATTGGCTCTTTTCCCCAGACTTCGAGCATCCGTAAGATACGACGGGATTTTAAGGCGGGCCGGATTTCTGAGCAGGAATACCGGCTGCAGATGGAAGCGGAGATCGCCAGGGCCATCGAGGCTCAGGAAAACTATGGGTTAGATGTGCTCGTCCATGGGGAAGCTGAGCGCAATGACATGGTGGAGTACTTTGGCGAGCAGCTAGAGGGCTTTGCCTTTACCCACAATGGCTGGGTCCAAAGCTATGGTTCCCGTTGCGTTAAGCCACCGATCATCTATGGGGATGTGACTCGCCGGCAGCCCATGACGGTAGCGTGGATACGCTATGCCCAATCACTGACTTCTAGGCGGGTAAAGGGGATGTTGACAGGGCCGGTCACTTTGTTGCAATGGTCCTTCGTGCGCGATGATCAGCCCTATTCGGATACCTGCCTCCAACTGGCCCTGGCTCTCCGCGATGAAGTTCAGGATTTGGAACAGGCGGGTATCAAAATTATCCAGGTGGACGAGCCGGCTTTTCGGGAAGGGTTGCCATTGCGGCGAACGGAATGGGAGCACTATTTGGATTGGGCGGTGCGTTGTTTCCGAGTGGCTTCTACGGGAGTGGGGGACGGAACTCAGATTCACACCCACATGTGTTACTCGGAGTTTAACGATATCATTCATGCTATCGCTGCCTTGGATGCGGATGTCATTACCATTGAAACTTCCCGCTCCGGTGGGGAACTGTTAGAGGCTTTTGCTGCCTTCGAATATCCTAATGAAGTGGGGCCTGGGGTCTATGACATTCATTCTCCAGCACTACCCAATGTCAACCAAATCGTGGGCTTGATTAAAAAGGCGGCTGAATATGTTCCCGCTGAGCGGCTTTGGATCAATCCCGATTGTGGTCTCAAAACCCGCGATTGGCCAGAGGTGGAAGCGGCGCTTTGCACCCTGGTGGCGGCAGCACAAGAATTACGGACTGATGAAGTGGGCCTTGCTAGGCGGTAAAGACATCGGCTTGCCACGCCAGGCTTTCCTGCCTGGCGGCCAAGTCCCGCCCGCCCCTTCCTGGGACGGGCATTCACCGGTCTGGTCACGTCAGCCCCAAGACCAATGGGGTTTCCTCTAAATGGGAACCGCCCTAGCTCACGATTACCTGGAATTAGCTAAGCGTTTCTACTAGATTTTTTGTTATCGCTTGCGACGTGAGCAAAAAGGTGGTGCCATGCGTTTTCTCGCTGTCCATCCAGGCCCCCTCATGTACACCGAGGTTTTTTTACGGCTGGAGCCTTTGGGGCTTGAGTTGGTTGCCGAGGCGGTTCGGCGTGGGGGGCATGAGGTCCGAATCATTGATTTGCAAGTAGAAAGCCACGCTGCCTATTTTAAGCTCATTGAACATTGGCGCCCCCATGTCATTGCCTTCTCATGCAATTTTCTAGCGAATGTTCCCGAAATTGTTGATCTGGCAAAAGAGACCAAAGGATGCTTGCCCCAATGTTTTATTTTTGTGGGGGGGCACAGTGCTTCTTTTACTGTCCGGGAACTTCTGGAGCACGGGGAAGGGAGTATCGACTGTATTCTTCGTGGGGAAGGGGAAGCTTCTGCGGCACAGCTTATGGATGTGGTCGAACAGGACAGGGAGGCCATCACCGAAGTGCCTGGGGCTGTGACTCTGGAGGGGGAAGGTCCCGCCCCTGTCATGGTGCCCAGTCTTGATGAGGTGCGCCCCGCCCGAGATTTGGTACGGCACCGCCGTAAATACTTTATTGGCCAGCTTGATCCTTGTGCTTCCATTGAATTTTCACGGGGGTGTCCTTGGGATTGCAATTTTTGCAGCGCCTGGACCTTTTATGGCAGAAGCTATCGCACTCTCAGCCCGGAGGTGGCTGTCGAAGAACTGGAACGGATAAAGGAGCCGGGTATTTTCATCGTTGATGATGTGGCCTTTATCCAATCAAAGCATGGGCTAGAGATCGGTGAGGCAATCGCCCGTAAAGGCATCAAGAAAAAATTCTATCTTGAAACCCGGGGTGATGTGCTCTTGCGCAACAAGGATGTTTTTAAGTTTTGGCGGGACTTGGGGGTGGAATATATGTTTCTGGGCCTTGAGGCTATCGATGAAGAGGGATTGCGTAAATTTCGCAAGCGGGTCCCTTTTGACAAAAATATGGAAGCCCTCGAATGCGCCCGTTCCTTAGGAATCACCGTGGCCATTAATATTATCGCGGATCCGGATTGGGACCGGGAGCGATTTGAAGTCGTTCGTCAGTGGTGTCTTGAGGTCCCGGAGGTGGTGAACATCAGTATCAATACGCCTTACCCGGGTACGGAAATCTGGCACACCGAATCCCACCGCCTAACGACTCGGGATTACCGTCTCTTTGATATTCAACACGCGGTACTTCCAACCCGGCTTCCCTTGGAGGAATTTTATGCGGAGCTTCTTAAAACCCAACAGGTCATGAATATGAAGCATGTCTCCTGGCGGACGGCGAGGCACTTAACCGCATTAGTCGCCCAGCGCCTGTTTAGGGGCCAATTCAATTTCTTAAAGATGCTTTGGCGCTTCAATAAGGTCTACAATTTAGAGCGCTTACTTGCCGATCATGGACGGCCACCCAAGTATGAACTGGCTTTGCCCTCTGCTCCGGGAACGGCGGTTGATCCGAAAACGCTCTACGTTCATAGAGTGCAAGGGCGACGGAAACCGGTGCTTGATAGGGCCACTGCACAATTTGTTGAAGAAACTCGATAAGCATCCAGAATTCAGGCTATTAGGCGGCCTTTCATCCCCCCAGATAGATGAAAATCCACTGTGCCGTGCTTTACGGGCACAACTATCTATCTTCTCTTGAGTCTATACCCTAAAATGTATAAGGTTTTCAGATAGGCTCTCAAATGGATTCTTCTATCACGGCGTCCCGCAGTCAGTCGCTTAGCCCGTCACTATCTGGCAGCCAGTCGTTCCTCCTGCGCAGGCGACTTTGGTTATGGCCCATTATTGCCGGCATCGTACTGGGCGTAATCGGCTGGTTTATGCATAGCTATGTCGAGGGGGCGCTGAAAAAGTCAATGGCAGCCAATCTCAAGACGATTCTTGACGCCGACGTTGCCGCCCTAAAGATTTGGCTGGAGGACGAGGAAATGTATGCCGGAACCGTTGCAGTGGCTCCACAAGTTCGCGCTCATGTGGAGGAACTGTTGGAACTGGCTAAAAAACCCAAGAGCCCTGAGACGATGCTCCTGAGGGCAAGATCCTTGCGCGAGCTTCGCAAGGAGATGCAGCCTTGGTTGGTGGCTAGGCACTACAATGGCTTCGTCGTGATTGATCCTGGGGGACAGGTCATCGCCGCTCAGCGGGATATCCTCATTGGTAGATCCAATCTCCCGCTTCCGGAAGAAGCTTTAGAGAAGCTTTTTCCAAAGAATGGCAGTGAGCTCAAGCCTTTGATCATACTCCCTTTTCGCAGTGTGGCTTTGTTGGAGGACAAGGATCAGATCCTGCGAGCAGGGTTACCCACTATGTTCGTGGCTGCACCGATTTTGAAAGACGGGAGCCCCGTCGCCGCGATTGGGCTGCGTATTCGACCTGAAATGGTTTTTACCCGAATTCTTTCTGTGGCCCGGGCTGGTGAAAGTGGTGAAACCTACGCCTTTGATAAAAACGGTTTATTGATTTCCCAAAGCCGCTTTGAGGATGAATTAAAATCTATCGGCTTGTTGTCTGATCGGGAAGGGGAACAGTCGATTCTAAATATCGAAATTCGCGATCCTCAGGTCAACATGGTTGCAGGAAAACGCCCCCCCCTGAAGCGTTCAGAGCGGGAGTTAACCCGTATGGCGGCGGATGCCACCCAGGGTAATAGCGGTGTTGATGTAGAAGGCTATCGGGATTATCGAGGCGTGCCCGTCATTGGTGCTTGGAACTGGTTGCCGGAGTACGGTTTCGGGGTCACCACTGAGGTGGACATGGAGGAGGCGTTTTATCCGCTGTATATCCTCCGTTATACCTTCTGGGGATTATTTGCATTGCTGAGTGCCAGTGCCGTGGTTATCTTTATCTTTACGGTGATTGTCGCTCGGTTGGAGCGGCAGGCTCGGCAGGCCGCTTTACAGGCAAAACGACTGGGCCAATATACCCTAGAAGAGAAGGTGGGCACGGGAGGGATAGGCGTGGTTTATCGTGGACATCACAGTATGCTCCGTCGCCCTACCGCTATCAAACTGCTGGATATTGAGAGAACCACCAATGAAACGATCGCACGTTTTGAACGTGAGGTCCAGCTCACCAGCCGGCTTAATCATCCCAATACGGTTGCCGTCTATGATTATGGTCGTACCCCCGAAGGGGTCTTTTATTATGCGATGGAATTTCTCGAAGGGATTAACTTAGATACGCTGGTGAAACGTTATGGGCCACAACCTGAAGGTCGTGCCATTAAGATTCTCGAGCAAATCTGCGGATCGCTGATTGAGGCCCACGGTATTGGCTTGATCCATCGTGATATCAAACCGGCGAATATTATCCTGAGCCAGCGCGGTGGGATGTCCGATGTGGTCAAGTTGCTCGACTTTGGTCTCGTTAAAGCCCTTGATGCAGGTAAACAATCAGCCTTGACCGCCGCTGATACATTGACGGGAACGCCTTTGTATGTTTCACCGGAAGGTATTGCCCATCCCGAACGGGTTGATGTTCGCAGCGATCTCTATGCGGTGGGGGCTGTGGGCTATTATTTGCTGACCGGAAAACCCGTTTTTGATGGTAAGAGCGTGGTGGAAATCTGTATGCATCAGGTTCACACACCGCCAGTTTCACTTTCCGAACGGTTGGGAAAACCGGTTTCCGAGGACTTGGAAAGGGTGATCATGAAGTGTTTGAAAAAGGACCCTGAGCAGCGCCCCCAAAACGCAAAGGAGCTGTTGCTTGCACTGCGACAGTGTAAGGCTGCTGGAAGTTGGAGTGATGAGGATGCTGCCCAGTGGTGGAAAGAACATCAGTCCGAGATAGACCCAATGACCTCCCCTGATGCAACCGCTGATTCCCAGGGTACTCATGCCCGCGAGACCACCTTGATAGTCTCCAAACCCGTGGGAGAGCAGTGGCCACCTGAAAATGCCCACAGGTTACAGGAGAAAAAAAGTGGCTAGACCAAGAAAAGTGAAAAACCCAAGCACATCAGTGGTAGCCATGAGCACTACCCCACCCGCCAATGCGGGATCAATCCCTAATTTGTGTAGAGCAAAGGGGATGATGGTTCCAGCCATGGCCCCATTGAGTAGATTAATGGTCAGAGCGGAGGCAAACACTAGGCCAAGGTTAATGTTCTGATACCAAATTATACCCATAGCGGCTACCGTTAGGGCGAACAATAAGGCATTGACCGAAATCACGCCCAATTCCTTTCTCAGTACCCTTCCTATGTTACTCGGTCCCACTTGATCCAAGGCAATACCTCGAGTGACCAAGGTCAATGTTTGGGTGCCGGCAATACCGCCCATGCTGGCCACGATAGGCATGAGTACCGCCAGCGCCACCAGTTGCTCGATGGAATTTTCAAACTGTCCGATGACCCAGGCGGCGATAAAAGCATTGACCAAATTGACGCCAAGCCAGATGGCTCGCCGTTTGGCGCTGGGTATGATGGGGGCGAACATATCGCTTTCTTCTTCCAGCCCCGCTGTGCTCATGAGCGTATGGTCGGCTTCTTCGCGGATCACATCGACCACATCATCCACGGTAATTCGGCCGATCAATTTGCCATCTTCATCCACCACGGGGGCGGAGAGAAGATCATAGTCTTCGAATAACCGCGCCACTTTTTTGGCGGACGTCATGGCGGGAATAGGCTTAATCTCGGTGTTCATGACTTCGGAGACGATACGGTTTTCTGCCAGAGAGACCAGATCGCTAAGGGAAAGGATGCCCATGTATTGGGAGGCCCGGTCAACCACGATCACCGCATCCATATGCTCGGGAAGTTCTCCCTGCTGGCGGCGGGTCCTGCGCAAATAACGCAGCACCGCGTCCAGAGTGGCGTCGCCCCGGACGGCTATCGCATCCACATCCATCAGACCGCCGGCCGTATTATTGGGATAGCGGCTCACGGCCTCAAAGCGTTGCCGCCGCTGCTCATCCATGGTTTGCAGAACAGCCGTGCGGACTTCTTTTGGTAGACGCTTATAGAGGTCGGCCAAATCGTCTATATCAAGTCCAGAGACTGCTTTAACTAGATCGTCAGGAACCGATTCCGCAATGAGGCCATCCTGGACTTCTTCATATAATTCGATCAGTACTGCCCCCTTGGTTTGGGGAGCCAGCAGTTGCCAAATTTGGAGACGCCTTTCCCAAGGAAAGGCTTCCAGGGTATTGGCGATAGCGGGAGGATGACTGGCCTGTAGTTGTGCCGCTGCGCGGTTTAAATCTTCAACATTGAGGGCCTCTTCCAGTTCAGCGAAGAGTTGGCTGTCGTTCTCGTTATTTTGATCTGCCACGGTGATACCTCATCTAGGGCAAAAATGCCGATTTCCCAGGAGCCTTCAGGAGTATCCTCGCTTGATGCTATTTTCCATCGGGAGGAAGTGGGCGTTATTGGGTTCCCCTTGCTTGACGAACAATTCCTAACCAAGTAATCCATTCATTAAATAGGCTTTCTTCTAAGGCGGCAGCCACCGAACGTGGTTCCAGTGTGGCCCGGAAGACAGGTTCCCCGGCTAAACTCAAGGCATGGCCGCCCGCTTCGCTGAGTATCAAGCTGCCGGCGGCATAATCCCAGAGTTTTTGTCTCCCATGGAGGTAGACGTGACCACGACCAGCAGCAATCCAGCACCAGTCAAGGGCCACTGAACCCAAGCTTCGTTGGGAACTATAGGGAGGTTCTGTGGCTAAACGGGTTGCCAACTCAGGGGGGAGGCGCTTGAAATCAACCAGCCCGATTCCTCCTCCCAAGGGAGCGCTAGGGTAACGCTCTCCCACAGGGTTGCCATTAAGCCATGCCCCTTGACCTTTTTGGGCGCTGAAACACTCATCACGGAGGGGATCATAGACCAGACCTAATACCACTTCCTGTTTTAAGATCAGCGCAAGGGAGACGCTGAAACAAGGGATACCGGCGGCAAAATTGCGGGTGCCATCGAGGGGGTCGAGGCACCACAAGCCCTGATCCGTGTTTGCCAACAAACGGTTTTGTTCTTTCTCCTCCATTTCCTCGCTGAGAAATTCAAACTTTGGCCAGCGTGCGGTTAGGGCGCGACCTATTTGATTTTGCATGGCTAAATCGGCTTCGGTGAGTAGACTCCCGTCTGCTTTCCTTTGACTGCCAATGGCAGCAAACCGGGGCAGCAACTGTTCCCGGGCCGTGTTTATGATAATTTCACTGAGTGGTTCCAGATCAGGGGTCATAGCTCCCGTCCATTATTAGAATATTGCATGATTAGAAGGCTGGTCCGCTGAGGCGGGCAAGATTCCAGACAAGTTCTGGAAGCAGGTCTCCCGCGCCAATTTGATAAAATCTTGCATGAAAAACCGATCTTTTTCTTCCGCTCGCACGGCAGCAAACAGGGTCGCCCACAATCCTGCTTGGCCGAGGGGGAGGGCCTTGACGTATCCTTGCTTGACTTCCTCCACTATGGCCCAGTTGGGAAGGGCCGCCACCCCTCGATTGCTGGCCACCAACTGCAGGATCATGAGGGTCAACTCTGCGGTCCGTTGGCCTGCCGGCTCAACGCCTGACGGGTCTAGAAAATCGGTATAAAGGCTCAGCCGGTTCCGCTCTACCGGGTAGGTAATCAGGATTTCCCCCCTAAGATCAGCCGGCTCCACCCAAGCTTTATTGGCCAGGCGGTGGTGAGGAGCAATAACGAGCATGCTTTGGAACCGGAACAGGGGATCATAACTAATATCGGGCAGATGAAGGGGATCGGAGGTGACGACCAGGTCAATATCGCCCCGCTGCAGGGCGGGCAGTGGCTCAAAATTAAAGCCCAGAGAGAGATCCATTTCTACCTCCGGCCAACGATTGCGAAAGGCATCCATGGAGGGCAGCAGCCACTGGAAGCAGCTATGGCATTCCACGGCAATGTGCAGCCGTCCCGCGCGCCCCTCCGCCATGCAGGCTAGATCTCTCTCTGCCGCCTCCACCTGAGGTAGGATTACCGCCGCCAACTCTAGCAGGCGTTGACCGGCGGAGGTCAGTCGCAGCGGATGGCTTTTTCTGATGAACAACGGGCACTCAAAATACGCTTCCAGGGCCTTCAGTTGATGAGAGACCGCTGATTGGGTTAAATGCAAGCGCTCGGCAGCTTGGCTGACGCTACCGGTCTCTTGCAGGCTGAGTAGGGTTCGGAGATGGCGAAGCTCAATAAACATAACCTGAAGTATGAACCACTTTATTCTGGCAGGAAACTGTCTTGGGTTCAGGGTGGTCTAAAGTTTTTTCGCAATTTTTCTGTGATAAGTCCCCCGAGTAGGCTAGGTTGGACCCTATTTAGGGGATATTGGGGAAAATGAGTTGGAGAATTTTTTAGAGGACAACATGGAAAGGGAAATACGGCTTCCTAACTATTCGCCGGAGAGACTCCAAGCGATGAGCAACCAAGAGCTATTGGGTCTTTTGACGGCTCTGGAGGACCGGGTTCCGCGAGAAGTGGTTGATGAGAATGTGGCCCGTGGTGAAGCGATGCTACCGCTGTTGGAAAACTACCTTGCCGATGAAGCCAATTGGTCTAATACGGCCAGTAGCGGTCAATGGTGGGGCTTACTCCATTGTGTGTTTATTCTCGGGGCGATGGAGACTCCTAGAGCAGCAAAACCCTTGCTAGAAGCTTTGTCGCGGATGGGCGAGAATGAAAATGATCCCGCCTGGGAATGGTTTAGCGGCTACTGGCCGGCTCTATTCCGTGGCAAGTTCGCTGCGGTTTTGCCTGAATTAGAACACCTGATGCAAGACCGAACTAAAACCTGGTTTACCCGTATCCATGCCCTGTATTGTATTACTGCTGCAGCTCAGGAACAGGGCACGAAAGCTTTAGAACAAAACCTTGACAGGGTCGCGGCCCTCGCCGCCGATCGGAGTGATGACAATATTTTCCGTGCCAGCGCAGCTAGCTTATTGTTGAGTTTTCCCCGCGCCCGACACCAGGATTTGCTGGAGGAATTGATCCGTACCCAAGTGGTAGATCCAGATTTCCCAGAATTTAATTTAAATGACATTAAAGAGGCATTGGCTGAAGGGGATCAACCTGAATGGGAACAATTTAACAATCCTTTATCCTTCTATGATGCCGAAGAGATTCGCAAGCGACAGGAGCGCTGGGAAGAGGAAGCACTGGAAGAAAATGAGGATTGGAATGTGCCCCTATCAGAATCCCGTACCTCTTCTACGATTTACATGCGCACTACCCCCAAGGTTGGCCGTAATGATCCTTGTCCCTGTGGCAGCGGTAAAAAATATAAAAAATGCTGCTTGGGAAAATAGGAGCGGTAGTCACACCCTGCTCAGAGAGGTTTGACGACCATCAGATAAAACACGATGACCATGGCAATGAAAGCAGGGATACCCAGGCCGAGCCAGATGCGCCCATAACGCCAGTACAAGGGGGGCAGCGTCTGACCGTGGCGGTGGGCAGCCTCAGCCATGTCCCGCATACGAAGCTGGAGCCAAACGACAGGGAGCCAGCAGGCGCCGGCGAGGAAATAGAGAGCGAAACTCCAGATAATCCAGCCTGAAAGTAGAGGAAAACCCGCCAGATAGGCCAGATAAAGGCCTGAGAGGGGTTGAAAAATGACGGTGGGCGTAGTGAACAACCAGTCCGCCCAAACCACATGCCGGGTGACCACGGCAATTACCCGCGGGTCTCCACAACGATTGGCGAAATACATGTAGTAAGCGCTTCCCAAGCCGGTTCCAAAGAGCAGGGTAGAGGATAGGATATGCAGCCACTTGACAATCAAGTATTCCATCTCACTCCTCGGTGACCAGTAAGGCGACAAGCAGGGCCAGGATGGGGACGTTTTTGGCGAGGGGGCCAAAAGGGTGCGCCCAGAATTCGGGGAGATACCAAGTGATAATGGTGCTGTAGACCAGAATCACGCCGATCTGTACTCGCCAAAGCCAACGGGCTCGGCTCAGAGTGAGGGTGGCCACTCCCAGGATAATGTCAAGCAGTGAGGCACCATAGAGGGCAATGGGTGCCAGCACGCCGGTAATGCCGGTGGCCGCCAGCAGGGCATAGCTTTGCTCCACGGGATAAACGCCTAGCGAGACCACGCCGGCAATCAGCCATACGAAGGCCAGGGCGAGCCGCAGCAGTGGCCGCAGCCAGGCGAGGCGTGCCGAACGGCGGGCAGCGGCTTGCCACAAAGGCGGGATGAACTCGCCAATCCCACGGGGCGATCGTCCTAGCAGCTCTTTGATGGCTTCCGGAGGGGCCGTATTGCCCCGTTCGAGCATCTCCAGTGCTTCCCGCGATAGTAGCGGCAGGTTCAGTCGCTCAGCCACCGGCGCGGCAGCATGCACCAGCCCCCTAGGCACCGGCAATACCACCGTGGGGGGCAATCCCAGGGCACGACGCAGGTTCGTGAGGAACTCGCGAAGGGAAACGGGCTGAGGACCCACCAGAGGGATTCGGCAGCGGGTGGGGGCATCGGGTTCAAGCAGGGCGATGACGGCTGCCACTAGATCGTCCAAAGAGACTGGCTGTACCTGTTGATGGCCTTTACCAGGAACAACCAAGAGGGGCATGGCCGCCAGCATGGTGAAGAGGGAAGCGCTTTGGCCCCCAGGGCCGAAGACCAAAGAAGGCAGGACAACTACCCACTCAAGGTCAAGGGAGGCGAGATAATTGTCGGCTGCCCGTTTGCTGAGATGAAAGCCGCTGCGGGCTTGGGAATCAGCCCCGAGAGCGGAAATTTGGATCACCCGCTGGACGTCCATTTGGGCGCAGGCGGTGAACAAGGCCCGTGGTGCTGCGGTATGGATTGCCTCGAAGGTTTGAGTGCCCTGCTCGGTGAAAATACCGACCGCATTGATCACCCCTTGGATACCTGTTAATCGCGGCCGCCAATCCTCCGGGCGCTGATCCTGAGTAAAATCAACAGGTATGCATTCAACTCCGGGGAATAGGCGGGCAAAGCGATCAGGGCGACGCACAGCCCCTACGACTTGATGTCCCTGGGCAAGAAGCCCAGTTACTAAATGTTGGCCAATAAAGCCATCTGCGCCGGTGACCAAGACTTTCATGGGGAGCAGCCCTCAGTCATTCCGTTTCCCTCGCGTTGTTCAATTCTGTCCTATAATTTATATTAAGTGATTCGAAACCCAGAGGGTGCAGATTTATTGGTGCGATTAAACATCCTTGTTTAACCTTGCTTTTAGCTAACCCTCAAGATCGGGTGCCGCAGCCTGCTTAAGGACATGATTTACCCAGGCGTCCCGTTCGTGACTGATCAAGAATAGATCCCAGGCACAGGCAGTCAACCCTGTAGGAGTCATATATTCCAGAGCGGCGGGTTGTTCGGAGGGAGACAGATACACATGGTGGTGTAACTCATTTTCATCCGCCCACCAATCCACAAAGACAAAATTACCGGTCTTTCCTTCATGGATACCGACAAAGCCAACGCCATAATGATGGGTTTTCGCCGCGCTTGCGGACAGCCGCTCTCCTGTAACCCGATGTGCCGCGTCTATCAACTGTTGCCCTGGGATCTGATTGGCATAGGAAATGCCATAGGCTTTCAATTTCCAGCCGCTGATTTCCCATAGCCCGAGAAAGCGAATGGGACGTGTCTTGTACGCTTCCGCAATTATGAGCACTAAATACTTCTCCCTTTATTGCTTTTGGTCGATTGCTTCTATTCGATCCTATATGGGGCCATCTTTCTCTAACTTAGTAATGAAATATTAATGAGAGCGGGCATTGTGAACCGGGGCATGATACAAATTCTAGTCTGAGTAGTCTAGCTATATGATCCCTATACTACTGCAGTAATATCAATATTCAAGACCTGGCCCCTAGTAATACTGCAGTAATATCAATATTCAAGACCTGGCCCCTAGTAATGGCTGGGAGGACTTGTATCTGACCCCTTTATGCAAGTTAATCCAGAATCAGCCAAGCGAGTGTGTAGGCGCTTAAGAGGGCAAACACCGAGAACGAAAGTACCCGCGATAACGCGATGGGTTTTGTTGTAATCCTGTCGTTTGCGAAACTCCAGGTTAAAAATCAATACAGCTAAAAGAATGCCACCAATGCCTGCTATAAACACACCGATAATACTAACTAGCGCCAGGGACGAGGGAAAGTACACCGCAGGCTTACGCATCATGCTGTAAGCATTGCCTAATATCCAGTAGCTTGTGGTACCTATAAGCACTACTGTTAGCAGATAGAACGCTAATTCCAAATCGATTTCCTAGGATATTTTTGTCTTAACATCGCCGATCACCGGTCGAGACCAGAGGGCTTTTATCTGTTATTTTAAAGCTACACCTCTGGGTGTTCTCAAACCCTGCTCCCAGTGCTTAAAGAAATACCAAACTTTAGTGATTCCCTGTGAGCTTAAGAAACTTTTTCAGTAGGGTGGATTAAGACGTGCTAGCGCCGTATCCACCAAAATTTAAGCGCTTAATGGTAAAAGATCTTTCGGTCTTGAACCACCCTTTGCTGCAAGCAAGGTTGTCCAACAGCTTTTAATTATTGGTTTGATGCGCGAATGGTGAAGGTCGAGCGAAATATGTGAACCATGTATATTACCATAAACCCACAACAGCAATATACAAGACCTGACCCCATTGCCCTGCACCCCCGTCCTAAACCTAGGCTAACCTTTTTAAAGCTCGCCCGCTACCTGCAAAATCCGATGGTAGACCCCGGCTAATTGCGATTTGCACGGCGCGTTAGCATATCCCAAATAACTACGGTCCCTCTTCAAGCCTGTTTGTAGCCTCGTACCAACTCTGCCACTTATTCCATCCTGGCCCGTAGTGATGCCTGGTGCCCCACAGCACGTGCGCCACAGACCCTTCTACGTCGGCATGAACCGGGGCGGCGATCGCCAGATCTATCTTTCCATCGCCGTTCACATCGCCAGCGCCCAGTGCATCTCCGAACCAATCGTTCGAACGGATCGGGTTATCCAATTGAAGGTGGTTCCAAACGCGATTGTGAGGCCAGACCTCCAAGTCTTTCAGCGTGGATGACCCTAACAGCACATGCACTAGGCCGGCCCGAGGTATTCCTTCCAGGTCTTCGTAGGGCACGCCAACGGCCAGCTCGTCGCGCAGATCGTCGTTGAAATCTCCCGCTGCCAGGGCTGAACCAAAGCCGTCACCGGCCTCCACCTTGTCGGGCATGTCCGTGTGGTCAAACCCATTGTCCTGATGCCAAATCCGATTGTCCTGTGGTTCGAGTCCCGTCCTGGTCCCAAAAATCACATTGACCGCACCGGCATCCTCTACATATTCTTTGCCCACTCCGTCTGGAAACGGCCCAGGGGCGGATACTTGGCTGAGCTTAAGCCAGTGCCCCTCGCCGGGAACGCCGATCGCCAAGTCGTCCAAGGACAAGTTGGTGTCTGGGTTATAATCACCGTCGAAGTTACCGACAGCCAGTGACGCGCCAAATTGGTCACCGTCCTCAAGCCTGCCTCCTACCTCGCAGAGTTTGTTCCCGTAAGAAGAACAAGTGGGAAGGAGAGGATCGTCCTGATGGAACGTCTTGTCGTGTTTCAGACCGTCTGCAGAACCTTCATAAATCAGAACGGTTCCGCCTGTAACAAAAGAATAGTAGGACCCAAGACGGACATCGTCGTGGGGGGCGCCCACAGCAAGATCGTCCAAAGGCAGGCCGGTGACTGGATTCTTATCGCCGTTGAAGTTGCCGACGGCTAGCGCAGACCCAAAACCGGACCGGATGCCATAGTGCCTGGTGACTCCACCGAAATACCACCACTGGGGAGACTCGGAATAACTGCCTGTATATAAGAATACTCCCCCGGAAATTGCTCCATCGGCGTTGACTTCTCCGGGGCTTCCGATGGCCAGATCCGGGTAACCATCGCCATGGAAGTCCCCGGCAGCGAGTGCGGAGCCGAAGTTGGTTCCCGCTGACTCTAAAACAAACGTCTCACGAACCAATGTCTCATGCCTATTGTTACAAGAGTGGCACCCAACCAGTCCGGATGGCGAGCCATGTATGATATCCACCTGGCCGCTATCCTCGAACGCCGAGGAGTCCTCGCCAGGTGATCCGATAGCCAGGTCCTCGTAGCCGTCCTGGTTGAAATCCCCGACCGCCAAAGATGCCCCGAACCGGTCACCGGCTTCAACCTCCCCGGATCCGGAGACTTCGAGCCGGTCTTGATCCCAAAGCTCCAAGTCGACAGACGGGTCGTCCGTCGTGGTGAGCCCCTCGCTCGAGCCGTATAGGACCCGCACTGCGCCGGCGTCTTCGACATTGTCCACATCGAAAGACGGCATGCCTAAGGCCGCATCTTGGTAACCATCGCCATTGAAATCACCAAAAGCGATGGCCTCGGTTGGCGCCCATGGGCCTGCTGCGTTGAAATCTGACCCGATGCAGCACTTCGTTGTGCCACCCTCTGCCGCCAGGCCAGGGTCAGGGTCCGCTGCAAACAGCAGCTGGCCTGTGAGAATGTTGAAAGTGAAAGCCAAAAGGAAACGAAGGAAAAATCGGCTTCTAGGGCGTGTGTTCATCAGACTTCCTCCATAGGTTTGAAGTAGCCTCTCTCAAAGAGCGTTAATGCTCTGTACTGCGGCTACCTCAGCTTCTATAAGGTGGGATTAGCGCTTTACGCTATGTATTATTGCCGTTGAGGCAGGAAGTGTGCCAAAGCTGGGTCGTTCAGCGCCAAACTCATGTAATAAATTGATGCAGGTCAAGAATATTTTTTGCAATGCGGTACGGGACGAGGATCCGCAACCGTAGCGGCGGGGAATATGTTCGGTTATGCAAAACAGTTTTGAGTGTAGTGTTGGAGACACGCGCTCTTCATGTGGGGGGGGCAGTTTTCACATTGCAGGCTTTTTTGACGTGGTACCCGACACGAAATATAGTTAGCAGGAGCCTCGCTACTACGCTTTGAGCAAGACCGACGAGGGTCGGCTTCTGCATATTACTTTTATCCTTCGCACCGCTGGGACCTTGATCCGTGTGATCTCCGCGCGCGATTTGCACCGCAAAGAGAGGACGTTCTATGGCCAAGCCGAAGAAAACGCTACCTAAGTTTAAGACCGAGGCTGAGGAGCAAGCTTTTTGGGAGAGCCATGACTCCAGCAACTATGTGGATTAGAGTCAAGCAAAGCCCGCGCGCTTCCCAAATTTAAAGCTATCAACGAAGACCATCTCGCTGCGCCTGCCGGTAGCGCTCTTGGAGCGCATCAAGATCGAGGCCAACAAGCGAGATGTGCCTTATCAATCACTGATTAAGGCTTGGCTTGCGGAGAATGTCGACAAGCACCGTTTTTAATAGCCACTTCAACCTGCCCTGTGGTATTTAAAGCGGCCAACTGTAGTCGAATCTGTTTCTTATTGACCTGGTTGAATTCCGGCCATGCTCCTTGCCTTGTAGAATCGCCCCAATCTCTTGTGCTTGAATGTGCACCGATTTCCTTTTAAAGTTTGCTGGCTACCTGCAAAATCCGATGGTAGACCCCTTTTTCTTTTTGCGCTTTCTAATTACTTGCCTTTGATTCCCAATTGCCTTCTGATAAGCTAACAAAGACTCTCCTTGATTTCTGGATGCCGTGGTACTGGAGCTTGTTTCCCGTTCCGTGGGTTTGCATAGATGTCGTGCTTCTTTCCATGTCGCTTCAAGTAACAACCTGCATTAACAAGTTCTCGAATAAAATTCCCTCGCTTCACACGACATCCACCGTAATATCCTTAGTTTTTGCTCCTGAGTGAGCAGGATGAGCAATAGGAGTTTCTTCTTCCAGCATAATTGAGTAGGCATCTCTGATATTTTCCTCTAGCTCTTCAAGTGTCTCACCTTGGCTGAATACCCCTGGTACTTCCTTTAATTTACCCACGTACCATCCATCATCAATCCAATATTCAAGCGTGAATTGCCGTTGCATTTGACTACCTCATCCAGCATCCTTCACATCAGTTATTCACCTATCCGACACGGGCCTAACAAGGCTGAGCTGGAAGTCACCTCCAGCCTGTAAAAATGAGAGTACCACAATGAATTTTACTCTCTCTTCGTCGTATGTTCTAGACATTTTCTCGAAGATACTTTTTTGCTATTAAAACCAAGGGGACGAAGCCGTGAACGTTGTTAGCGGTGACATTTAGAGAATATAGGAGAGCCCAGTGCAGCGCTTCTAATGCATTTAACAAGACCTGACACCACTTTTCTCAAGGGCAAGAAACTAGGCGAGTTCTGGAAATATCGTGCCGGTGATTATCGTATTATCGCCGATATTCAGGATAGCGAATTGCTGATTCTGGTGGTGCGGATTGGCAGTTTCCGGGAGGTTTTGCAAGCGGTGCATTGGCGGTTGCTTACCTTCCCACAAATGGCAATAGACAAGATCTGACCCTTTTACTTTTACTTTTATGCTCTTTTATGCTTTTACTAGTAATTATTTTGTACTGGTGCAACGATTTGGCTTCAGGAAGACTCTGCTAGCTCCCGCAACACCTCTGGGTGCCTTTCTGCGATCCGTAGCAGAGTCTTCGCGGCTCCCGAAGGCTGACGCCTGCCCTGTTCCCACTCTTGCAAGGTGCGCACTGAAACCCCCAATAATGCGGCAAATTGTGTTTGGGTAAAACCGGCACGGTTGCGCACCTCCACCAGGGGCGGGACCGCTACATAGGTCACTCGCGCCGCTTTGCCTGCTTTCATCTGGCGTACCGATTCGAGTAAATCACTTTCAAACTGTTCCATTTCCTTATCCACGTTCTACCTCCTGATTGAGTTTGGCGAGAAATTTAGCCGACAGGCTGTCGAATTTAGCCTTGGCATAAACAATCAGCAGCCAGATACGGCCATCCTCGCCGTTGAAATAAATCACCCGCACGCCACCACGTTTGCCTATCCCCGCACGCGACCAACGCACCTTACGACAGCCCCCAGAACCAGGGATGACCTCCCCAGCCGAGGGATTAGCGGCAATCCAGAGTTGATGAACGCCTCATGCTCCTGCTCCGACCACTGGGATGCCGCGTAGCGCTGGAAGATCTCAGTTTCGGCAACGGTGTGCATAAATAAAATCATACGTCATTGCCGGATATTTGCCAAGCTGTGTTGACAACCCCCTCTCTTTCCGCTGGTGTTCTGCGGGGGTATCGGGATCTTGGCACTTAGCTTGATGGAGGGATGATGATTGAGTATGGCTCATGAACCGGATATTGCCGCAAGTTTGTAGTCTGCAATAGACAAGACTTGACCCCTCTGTTTGACCTTGTGCGTATGTGACCCCTTTATGGGTGGCGTGAGGAGGGCGGGCTAAATACTCGCCCTTACCCGATTGGACGCTTAGTCTGCATGGTGCAGCTCTTGCCGGAGAATCTCCCGAAGCTTACCAGCGGTTAACGGGACATTCTCATCGTTAAGAGTTGCTCGCAAAGCCTCATTAATTGCGGTTTGATACCCGATGCCTCTTGCTTCGGCACGCTCCCGAAATGCCTCGATTATGTCGTTATCCAACATGATGGTGATACGGGTTTTGCCGGGGGATTCGATGGCTGGGCCTCGCTTGCCCTTGCTGAAATCGTACTCTTTATGCATGGTAGTTCCTTGCCTCATTTCGGCTGGCCTTACGTGCGGAGATGATGCGGACTCGATCTCCTCGCGGTGTGTGGACTACGACCAGAATTCGACCCAGGGAATCGGTGCCAAGAGTGACGAAGCGGGGCTCGTTCTCCGAGTCAGGATCCTCGATGGTGATGCCAAGGGGATCTCGGAGCGCCTGCTCGGCATGAGCAAAGCTGACGCGGTGTTTGCGTAGGTTCGATGCCGCCTTCTCTGGATCGAATTCGATCTCCATGCGGTTAGTATGCATAATATATGTATACTAATCAACACCGCCCAACGAGGTTGTAGAAAAACCCGGTTTTCTGAACTTTCCATCCCGCTCAATGTATTCTACATTGAACTATGGGCTGATGGAGTTAAATTTCACGATTCCTACGCTTTTTGAATGATCGGATCGCGAAGCTGGACGACCCACACAGTATCGGCGATCCCCTCAAGGTCTCGAAGCTGGACGAGTTCTGGAAATATCGTGCCGGTGATTATCGTATTATCGCCGACATTCAGGATAGCGAATTGCTGATTCTGGTGGTGCGGATTGGCAATCGCCGGGAGGTTTACAAGCGGTGAATTGGCGGTTACCTGCTTTCCCACAAATGGCAATAGACAAGATCTGATCCCTTTGTGCGCATGCTAGGTGGTGTGGGGAGGGCGGGTTAAAAACCCGCCCTTACCCGATTAACAGTTATTGCCACTCTAGCTTGAGATCTTTATGCGACTGAGCGCAATCTCGAAGATACAGATTGATAAGGCTCTGGTAGGGAAGGTCCTTTTCCTCGGCAAGCTTCTTGAAATACTCGATAGTATCTTCATCCAGCCGTATCGTGACTTGCTTTTTGAGCTTCTTGGCGTACGGATTCTTGATTGATTTGGAGAAATCGTAATGATCACGCATGTCGGTACCCTTCATAAACCTGTCTCTCTCGCTTATCAGCCCTGCGCGCGGAAATAATCCGTATAGTCTCTCCCGACCTAACACAGTGGCACACAACCAACAGGCGAGAGTGAATGCTGGTGCCCAGCAAAATGAACCGATCCTCCTCGTCAGAGTGGTCTGGATCTGCAATCAAACGGGCGTACTCGTCCGTAAAGGCAGTTTTGGCTTCCTGAAACGAGACGCAATGCTTCTGCTGGTTGGAAGCATCCTTTTGAGGATCCCATTCGAATTCCAGGTGGCTCATACACTACATTGTAGTTATGTTGTAGTTTATGTCAACCAGTGGCACGGGTCATACTGTGAATATTCGGGGTCAGAGTAAGAATATTCGGGGAATATTCGGGGTCAGAGTAACATTCATGTTTCAATATTACGATTTCGTGGCCTTCCTGGCTTTCTTGCCGTGACGCGTTGCTTGGTTAATGCTTCTATTTGTGACGTGAACCGCTCGTTTCCCAGCGCCAGCCCTTTATTAATATTCTCCCTGATTTTCTTTAATAGGTCTGTTCCGACATGCGCTTTAAACAAATCACGGTAGTTGCTCAACCGCTCATTTTTCGATTTCCCTAAAGCCAGATATTCTGGATGCGGCGTTTGTAATTCACTTTCCACGCCCAATGCATTGATCGCATAGCTCGACCAGCTATAGTCACTGGGATCATCAACCATATCCGCTCTGACCGGATTTAACTCGATATAGCGATAGAGTTCAAGCAGATACCGCTCACTTTGCACCAAACAAGATTTGAAACGACCTTCCCACAACGTGCCACTGCGCTGGTAGGTATGATTATAATAGCGAACATACAGGCGACCGATTGATTGCATCATACGGCTAATGGCATTCTCTTTCCAAGGGGTACACAGCAGATGCACATGATTTGTCATCAAGACCCAGGCATGCACATCGACCTGATGCTTCAGGGACAACTCTTTGAGCCAATTGAGATATGCTTTCATATCTTCTTCACTGGCAAAGCAGACCTACCTGTTATTTCCTCGCTGTAGGATATGTTGAGGCACGCCGACAGGGGCAACTCGGGTTAATCTTGCCATTGCGTCACCTAATTTACGAGTCAAAAAGGCAATGATAATAGATAAATGTTACTCTGACCCCAAAGACCCCATGACCCCAAAGACCCCACACAATCGGACAGCGAAATTCCCGATCAAGTTACATGAAAAATCAGCGGAGTTGATGTCGGTCATTTTTGCGTATTTTTAGGTATTTTTAGAGGCGCCCTGTATATAAGCCCCTACTTTCTGTTGTATCTCAATCATGCTCGCACCCTTTTCCATCTGAGCTTCCATATTACTGATGATATTTTGATACGTTTTAGGCTCATATTTTTTAATGGCTTGGAATCCTGAAATATCTTTGAATGCCTCTTCCAAGTCGGCCTTATTGATAGCGCCATATTCAATCGGCTTTAAATTAGAAGGATTAACTACTTCGTGTACGACTCCGGCATTTAACATTTCTTTAATGGTCGGGTACCATAAATCATCTTTATTTGCTTTGAATATTCTATCGATAAATTCCTGGCTAATACCTCGCCTTTGATAGATCCTTAAATCCTTTTTTTGTTCAGCGGGCATATCAACATAAGGGTCAAGACTTTGTGCTCCTGATTTATATTGATGAAAAGCGAGGTTTGCACCTTTCGCTAGAAAGCGTTTATTACCAGATATGAATGCCGTACCACACGCAGAGTAACAGCCTTTTAATGTGTAAGTGTCAAGACCATTAATTAGTATGATTTTAGAAAGCTCTCTGCCTTCATAGATTCTTCCGCCAAGGCTATCGAGTATGATGCCTTTAACATTGGGGTTCTTAGACACCAATTGTTTAACTTCTTTTGAAATACCAAAACCTAGGCCTCCCTTCAAATGAATAAGGTTTCCGTGCTCAGTCAACTCTACCTTATAATCTCCGTATTCATCCTTTCCAAAGCCAATTTGATATAAATCCTTATATACTGGCCATGAAACATTCATATTGCCAAAGGTTCCAAGGAGGCCTAGTACAACCAAGACTTTAACGGCACCTGGCCAAAATCCCTTTTTCGTTTCCTCTACATGTTTATTTGCAGAACGCCATAACCCTATTATTTGCCAAGGATAAACAACAGCAAGCGCTATAAAAACATAGGCAATAGTAACCTGCGATGCCACAACAGGGTTTTCGATTGGGGATGCTTCCGTTAACCACACTTCAAAAATGCGGATACCCATGTTGATGAGAAATACGTTAACCCAGAAGGATATTGCCAGCGAAAACTCGCCGCGCCAGTGCTTTAGGATATAGGCCAATTTTCTTTTCCCTTTTTCAGCTAACGTTGCAAATAACCGGCAGGTTGAGGAGCGCAGCGACGAAACCTGTCCGAGTTGATTTGCCTTGTTAGGGCTTTTTGTCTATATTGTACGGGATCATCGTACAACTGAGAACATCGACCAATGGATAGCGTAAGTGTAAATAAGTTTAGAGATAATTTAAAAACTCTGGTAGAACAAGTGGTTAGTAGGCATGCGCCGCTGAAGGTCACGCGCCGCGGTGGTGACGATTTCGTGGTGTTGAGCGCCGAGGATTGGGAACGTGAGCAAGAAACACTATTTGTATTGCAGAACAATGACTTAATGCGACAAATAGCGGATTCATTGTGTACCCACGAGAAGGGAACAGGATACAGGCCTTCAGCCGAGGAAATGGATGAGATCACTGGTCTTTGAAGGCAATACCTGGACCGCATACGAGAACCTGCGTGAACGCGACAAAAAACTACATAAGGCGCTGCGTAGCGTATTAAAAGAAATGCTGCGTGGTGACCCCACTACAGGAATGGGAAAACCTGAACAGTTGAAACATAGCCTTTCCGGCCTTTGGTCCCGGCGCCTTAGTCGAAAAGACCGCATCGTGTATAAGTTCGATGATAAATACATCTATATTTTCGCCATCGGAGGTCACTATGATCAGTTTTGACAGCCCTAACGCCTCACATCAGCCAGCCGAAAAGCGCGTAGTGGTTTTTGGGTCGGCTGGATGTGATTGTTAGATGATTTCTCTTAATGTTCATAATCGCAACCACATGCGCCGCATGAGCAAATAAGCCAACCGCATGATGCACATTGGATATTTATGTTGCTATCAAGATGCTCCTTGCATGAATAGCAATGCGTTATACGATGTTGCTTAGCCTCAAGTGGTTGAACGCCTTGGTATTCAACACCCAGATTTCTTATGAATTCTTTGTGTTTTTGAATCGCTAGTGTTTTTTGCGCTTCGATTTTTTCGGCGCGTTTTTCCATTTCCCGCCGTGCCCGTTCATGATCAGATTTAATATTCGGGGTCAGAGTAAGAATATTCGGGGAATATTCGGGGTCAGAGTAACATTCATGTTTCAATATTACGATTTCGTGGCCTTCCTGGCTTTCTTGCCGTGACGCGTTGCTTGGTTAATGCTTCTATTTGTGACGTGAACCGCTCGTTTCCCAGCGCCAGCCCTTTATTAATATTCTCCCTGATTTTCTTTAATAGGTCTGTTCCGACATGCGCTTTAAACAAATCACGGTAGTTGCTCAACCGCTCATTTTTCGATTTCCCTAAAGCCAGATATTCTGGATGCGGCGTTTGTAATTCACTTTCCACGCCCAATGCATTGATCGCATAGCTCGACCAGCTATAGTCACTGGGATCATCAACCATATCCGCTCTGACCGGATTTAACTCGATATAGCGATAGAGTTCAAGCAGATACCGCTCACTTTGCACCAAACAAGATTTGAAACGACCTTCCCACAACGTGCCACTGCGCTGGTAGGTATGATTATAATAGCGAACATACAGGCGACCGATTGATTGCATCATACGGCTAATGGCATTCTCTTTCCAAGGGGTACACAGCAGATGCACATGATTTGTCATCAAGACCCAGGCATGCACATCGACCTGATGCTTCAGGGACAACTCTTTGAGCCAATTGAGATACGCTTTCATATCTTCTTCACTGGCAAAGCAGACCTGCCTGTTATTTCCTCGCTGTAGGATATGTTGAGGCACGCCGACAGGGGCAACTCGGGTTAATCTTGCCATTGCGTCACCTAATTTACGAGTCAAAAAGGCAATGATAATAGATAAATGTTACTCTGACCCCAAATATTTCCGTATTTTTTTGACGTTCTTCTATAAGTTGATGATTTTTAATATGCTTCCAGTTGAAAGGCTTCATGAAGCCAATTTTAGCATATATGTGTGCTTATTGGCATCTTTTCTTTCGGCTAATCGGGATAGGGAGGCACCTCACGATGCCTCTCCTCCCACACCACCGGGCATACGGAGCACGTACCACGGCGGTTCATGCGAAGGGAGCACACGACAAGATCAGGCATACCCATCCGCTTTCATCCACCTGTCACGCACCGAGATCAAGCCTTGGCTTTTCAATCAGTCATTGGTCATTCCTGTTTGGGTGGCCAGCGACCGCGACAAGTGCCAGTAGCTCTTGCTACTACGCGCGGTCAGAATTGCCTGCCGTTTGTGCGTCCCGAAGGCCAGCAGGTTGCGGACTTTGGTGCGCACCTTGCGCCACTGTTTCCAGTAGCACATCACGGTCACGGGGCCGGAAAAATGCCACGGACTGACAGTCGGAAGCCATGTTTGATCCCAGAATCTGAACCCCAGCGTTCTGTCGCATTTCGTGCTATTCTCTGCTACATTGCCCCTCTATGGAGCTTGGCAGTGCGATCTGGAACTTACTGATGCGAGTAGCTCAGCACAAGGTGGAACTTCCTAACGTCGGTCATCGGCTGGGGGTCACAATTCGCGGATTGGTTTGCGCGTTTTTGGTTGGTCCGGTACATGGCGAGGATTCCGCTAGCTCTGCCGTCCATACGGTGGATTTCACCGAGCAACCAGCCGGCGAAGCTGTCACCTGGCTGCAAAATCGCGGCTACGAGTTGCGTCTTGACGCTAAGGCGCTCAATCCCCGATTTAACGAGAATGGCTTGACGCTGAGCACTGACGGGGAAGAAGCGGGACTGTTTGTACGGAAGATGGATGTGGGCGGCGCGAGTCGCCTCCGGGTGGACTGGGGCGTCGAGCGCTATCCCGAGGGTGCGGACTGGGAAGGCGGCGTTTATCGCGTTCCGATCGCTGTGATGGTGTCGTTTGGCGAGGAAGGAATCGAAAGTGGCAGTTTCTTCGTTCCCGACGCGCCGTATTTCATCTCTGTTTTCCTGAGCGAAAATGCACAGCCGGGGAAGGTGTATACAGCCAACTATTATCAAAAAGGTGGGCGCTATTTGTGCCGGCCGTGCAATCCTCCGCCGGGCAAGACAGTGAGCACCGAGATCGACCTCGACGAGACGTTTCGCATGGTATTCGTTCGGTCGGAAGTTCCGCCTATTACCTCCTTCAGCTTCCAGATGAATACGGAAGATACAAGCGGGGGTGCGCGCGCCTATATCAAGCGGATCCAGTTCCTGACTCAGTGACGGAAAAACATGATCGCATGTCTTACACGCGACCAAATGTTGGATTGCAAGCTCTGACGCCGATACTTATTATGAAAGGAATAAATTATTCTGTATCCGCCACTTTTACCACTATCATTTCTTGTCCATCGAAGTTTTCTGACATCGTTAGTGCCTTGAATGATAGTCCCTGAAGCAGGGTACTCAGAAAGATAAGCAATCAGATAATTTCTTTCTTCTTCTGAGAGTAGCTTTTTGGCTTTTTTACGATAGGGTTGAGTTTCAGCGACAGTGATCATGCTTAAGTTAATGTACTCCAATGGAGTACTACTGCCAAGGAGAAGATTGGAAATCTAAGTGTTGTTTGGTGATTCCCCGAGAACTTCAAAAACTGCTGGAAAAGCCCTTTTTTAGTAGGGTAGCTTAAGGTATGTCAGCGCCGTACCCACCAAACTCTAAGTGCTTACTGACTCCTTTAATGATAATGGGGGTATCTTTTGGCCTTGAATTTTGAATTACCAAGGTTGTCCAACAGCTTTTAATCATTGGTTGGATGCGCGAATGGTGAAGGTGGGGCGAAATATGCATTAATTTCCTTGTGTAAAGGATGAATCAAGCATATTACCGTAAATCCACAATAGCAATAGACAAGACCTGACCCCTTTGTTGGTCCTTTTCCTAGTAGTGAGCCCCAACGTTGGCGCTCACCCGCGCTTGAGGCCGGCGCGGCTTTGTGGCAACAAAGGCGCGACGGGGTCAAGCGTCGGTGTGCAGCGCCCTTGTTATGCAGATGATTTTTCACTACTTTCGGCACTCCATTCGGCCATATTTTTCGAAAGCTCATGAAGTCGTCGAAGCAATGTGCCCAGCCTTGAGAACTTAAGAGATTCTCCGGCTACTTTTACACCATCTTGAGAGTCCAGTAATTGGATCATAACGGACTCGTTTTCTTCTATATTGTCTTTTTGGATCTCGTCATCCATATGCTCCACAACATTTCGCATGTCCACGACGTCGTCCGCAAGAGAGTCGATCTGTCTCCTGACGATTCTCGGGAACTCCAGTCCGTCCTGATTTCCTTTGAGATGATTCAGAAGCCGAAGTATGCGACGTACTGTGCATATACAATTTTCCATATGGTCCACAAACTTCAACATATAGATGACGCGTCCTTGCTCAGCCATCTCATCAGGAGTCCGTTGTTTTTCCGCAAGCTGCGCCAGGATATGCCTTCTGGCGGTTTCGTACTCGTCTAATCCCTTGTCGACAAGCCGAACGAAAAGTCTTCGGTTTAACGCTGTACGGCGGCTAATATTCTTATCACCGGGGCCGAATACCAGATTCGCTGTCAGGGTCATAACCTGCCCCTCTAGCGCAGACAAGTCTTCCATCTTGCATTCCGTAGGAATCATTCGATAGCTACTATTTCATCCGCATAACGCTGCAAATCACCGGCGGCAAAAAGCAGAGCGACGAAGGAGCGGTGCTTTTTGCCGTCCGAGTGCATTTGCCTTGTTAGGCTTTTTAATACCAAAATCCTCAACTATTACTTCCAAGTGGATAGGTCATAACATTGATTGATTTTTGCCTTATATCCTTCCAATGCAATACTGCCAAATGGAGCATTGGATAGTGATTTAATATCCATTGCGGCTACTAATTTATTTAATTTACCATCGTCACATCTTTGAGATGCGACCGACCAGCCGTTGAACCAAATGTACACAACGTAAATTAGAATTAAAACACCTGCCGCCACAATATAATGCTTCATGGCTTAAACGCCCTTGCCGCAGTAACGGCATACCGCCGCTTCACTCTTGATGATTTCTGCGCAGTACGGACATTTTTTATTTTCTCCAGATGATATTTTCTTTTCTTCTACATTAGTTCTATTTTCCCCTGCTACCAGAGCCGCAATGATACCGATTAAGGGGCTTAATATTACCGAAAGAAGGAAGAATCCAAAGCCGGAGCGACCCTTATTGCTTGCGATTACGCCTGCGATGATACTCAGAAATAGCCAGAGGATAAAAATTTCCATTACTTCTCCTTATGTGTTGGTTTGAAGCCTAACATTGAGTAGATATAAAAAATCTATTTTATAACAGAAAATTATTCTCCATATAATACAAATTATTTGACCTAAAATAAATAATTTTAATTTTATAATCAATGTATTGTGAATCAGATCACAATTAATTAAAAATGTGTTATGTAGAATTAAGCAACGCTTAAAATATCTTAATTCTTGCATGGCAAAATCCCCTTTTTTAGAGCAGGTTCGCCAAGCCATCCGTGTTCGCCATTTCAGTATCCGAACGGAACAGGCGTATGTGGCTTGGATTAAGCGCTTTATTCTCTTTCACCAAAGACGTCATCCCCTTGAGATGGGCGAGCGGGAAGTCTCCGAATTTTTGACTTATCTGGCTTGTCAGAAGCATGTAGCAGCTTCGACACAAAACCAGGCACTGAATGCTTTGGTTTTTCTTTACCGAGAAGTTTTGGAACGGCCGCTAGGCGATCTCGCCAATGTGGTGAGGGCGAAAAAACCTCAGCGCTTGCCGGTGGTGTTGAGCCGAGAAGAAGTTTCTCGATTACTGGGGGAATTGGAAGGAGAGCAGTGGTTGATGGCAAGCCTGCTCTACGGTTCAGGCTTGCGTTTAATGGAATGTATGCGATTGCGGGTTAAGGATATCGATTTTGAGCGCCAAGCCATAGGGGTGCGAGAAGGGAAAGGGCGGAAAGATCGCGTCACCTTGTTGCCTGAGCCCTTGATCGTCCCCCTTAAGCGTCACCTGGCCACGGTCAAGACGTGGCACGAGCGGGATTTAGCACAGGGCTTTGGAGCCGTGTATCTTCCTTATGCCCTAGAGCGCAAATATCCCCAGGCCAATAAGGAGTGGGGGTGGCAATATGTGTTTCCAGCGCCGAAGCGTTCCGTGGACCCCCGGACAAAATTGGTCCGGCGGCATCATTACTATGAAAAGACCTTGCAAGCCGCCATAAGAAAAGCGGTGCGGCGCGCCCGGATTGAGAAACCGGCCAGTTGCCATACCCTGCGCCATTCTTTTGCAACCCACCTTTTAGAAAGCGGCTATGACATTCGCACGGTTCAGGAATTGTTAGGTCATCAAGATATTCGCACCACCCAGATTTACACCCATGTGCTCAAACGGGGCGGGAATGCTGTGATAAGTCCTTTGGCTATGCTGTCGTAAGCTTTCTAGTGTGCTCCGACTACAGCACATCACTACTGTCCCATAAACTTTCACGAAAACTGCAATGAAGCCTGAAGAGGTAGAAGTTCTGGTTCTGGCGGATCGCCTCGTAGCAATGCTTGAAGGTCGCGCCGCTCAAACAGATTGAGCTGGAGCAATCGAATAATCTGCTGAAGAGAGCAGTCTATTTTGCTGACGAACTTGAGATAAGCGAGCAATAAATAGGCACAAAGGGCGATCCAGAGTTGGGTCATGACGGCGTTTTTTGAGGTTCCCAAGAAACGCTTGATCTTTAAATTCTGCTTTATCCATTTGAAAAACAGTTCGATCTGCCATCGGGACTTATAGATTGCCGCGATAGTGCTGGCAGCAAGATGAAAATTGTTGGTCAGGAAGCAATACCGGATACCGGTGTCAAAATCCTTAAAGCCGATGCGGCGCAGAGCGATCGGGCAGTTTCGGGCCTTGGCGCCGGTCAGTTCGAGGGTCTGATCGCTCGTCAGGCCCTTGGATTTATCGACTTTACGGCGTTCAACCACGCGATAGCGGGCCTTTTTACGTTGGCGCGTGACAAAAAAGATGCCCTGGGTATTGAGTTGATGATACCCATCATAATCGGTATAGCCCCGATCGAAGACCACGATACTGCCTTTGGGTAATGCCAAAGTACGGGCCACGGTAATATCGTGGACTTTGCCGTTAGTGACGGTCATCAATGCGGGGAGCAGCCCGTCATGATCCAGACCGACATGGAGCTTGACGGCCCCCTTGGTGGTTCGAAACTTCGCCCAGGGAAAGACGCTCAGGCACAGATCGAGAGTAGAAGCATCAAGTGAGTAGAGCTTGTTCTTGAACCGGAAACCATGACGGGGCGCGAGCCCTTGACAGCGGGAAAACAGTTTGGCGAATAACGCTTCGTACAGTGCATAGGGTTGTTTCTCATTAACCCGGGCTAGAGAGGAGCGGCTCACCGGCACGGCACCTAAAAGGTAGAGTTTTCTGGCCTGAGCCGATAGATTACTGACCACATCACGCAAACTAGTGCGCCCTGACAGCTGTGCCAGTGCCATGGAAACAAATTGTGACCAACGGGTCATCTTGCGTAGTTTCCGGCCCTCGTGGTGCTGATTTGCCAGCACCTCGAATTCATGTCTCGGGACTAGTTTCAGTAACTGAGAAAATACAGTATTATGATGTGCCAAGGCCTGAACTCCTTCTTGTTCTTCAATGATTTGTCGTGATTTCATTGTATCAAAACAAGTTGGTTTTCAGGCCTTTTTCGTTAATTCTTAGTGGGACAGTAGTGACAGCACATATTGAAATGTGAGCTTTCACCGCCACAAGTGATTCGGGAGAAGCTAAAGCTATCGTAGCCAGCATTCACAAGCCTCAAGGTCCCGCTAAGTCTTTTTATACGGTGCCACGGGGACTTCTTCCCTATGCTTGCGATAGCTCTCCTTAACTCCCTCCCAAGCTATGGCCAATTCATTCAATGCTTGCTCCGGGGTGTCGGCAAACGCTGAAACCTCTGCCATCTCAACAAAATGTGCAAGCCAATCTCCCTCTTTATCCAAGTAGAGATTGACTGCAAAGCCATCAAATTTATCCTTCATTACTCGCTTCCTCATTTAGCCATATTCACCTCTTAGGTCATTGGCAGATAGCTGTTCCAAAGGCAACCCTTCGGTTTATCAACCATGGTAGCTCGCAGTGGCTCCAACACCCCGTATCTTGTTAATTCTGGCAAATAGTTTCTTGGTGCTTTGCTAGGCTATGGTAGTGATTAAAGCACTTCATATAGGCACCATTCAACTACCGCATCCCTTTCGAACAATAGGCGCGCAAATTCTAGTTTTGAAAGTTTCACCATGCATCGAGAATAGCTGAACATAGCGTTGAATATTGGAATGTGAAGACTGACCCTTTATAAGCTATGCGAGAGGAAATCTTGGTGCCAGTAGAGTAGGCTATACACACTGATTTTATAAATATGTGTATGGGAGACTGCCATGAGTCATTCAGGACAGCGTACCAATATCGTCATCGATCCTGAGCTGATCGAACAGGGCCTGCGTGTCACCGGCCTTAAGACCCGCCGCGAGCTTGTCGACTTCGCCCTGCGCGAACTGTTACGCCGCGAGAATCAAAAGAAGCTGTTGGAACTCAAAGGACAGGTGGAGTGGGAGGGGGATCTAGGCGCGATGCGCGGAGAGGTCTGTGAATGACCTTAGTGGATACCAGTGTTTGGATCGACTTTTTCCGTGGCCATGACCTGCCGCACGTACAACGGCTGGAGGAGATAATAGGGCAGGGCGAGGACTTGGCCCTATGCGGAGTGATACTGACTGAGATCCTCCAGGGGATTCGCGACGATCAGACCTTCAGCCGCACTCAAACCCGACTGGAGCCCCTGCTGTTGTTGCCCATGACCCAATCAGTCTTTATCCAAGCAGCGATTATTTATCGCGGCCTCCGCGCTAAAGGCATGACTATTCGTAAGCCAGTGGACTGCATGATCGCCGCTACCGCTTTGGAGCATGGGGCATGGCTGCTCCATAATGACCGTGATTTCGAGGCCATCGCCCGGCATTATCCCCTGCGGAGCAGTAATCTCAGGCATTGATAATGAGAGGCTTTTATGGAAACAACTTGTCCAGGAAATTGAAGATGAGTAAGTTTTATTTTCCAGGATCGGAACGGCGGGCTTCCATCACCCCGGGAATCCGGGTCAGGCGTTTGAGCAAGCCGTTGAGTTGTCCGGTATCGCTGACCTCAATGGTTAGCCGCATATGGGCCTGTCCCGAGGAGCGGTCGCTTAAGGTGTTGATGGTCAGGATATTCACATCCTTCTGGGCGAGGAGGCTGGTAATGTCGTGCAGTAATCCCTTGCGATCTTCCGCTTGAATCGAAATGTCCATGGAATGGGTTTCTCCCTGTTGGCTGTGCCAAGCCACGTCCACCAGGCGGTCCCGGCGCTCCGGCGAAAGCTTGGTAATGTTGGGGCAGTCACGACGGTGGATAGCCACGCCGCCCCCTTGGGTAATGTAGCCAATAATAGGATCGCCCGGAATGGGGCTGCAGCAACGGGCCAGGCGGGAGAGTAAGTTGCTGACTCCCAGCACATGGACCGCATTTTCGGCGGTTGCGGAGGGTGCCGGGCGGGCGCTCTGCTCAGGTGTGGGCGGGGGAGCTTCCGGTCGTTGTTCCCGAAGGGCTGTATTCAGTTGGCCAAGGCTGATATCCCCTCGGCCCAGGGCTGCCAACAGGCTATCCGGGCGGGGGTGGCGAAACCGCTTGAGCAGGGGAGCCAAATCCACTTCCGCCAGTTTGACCCGTTGCCGTTCCCGCTCCAGCAGGGTCCGTCCCCGGGCCACATGGAGGTCGTGATCCCGTTGCTTGAACCAACGTTGGATCTTGGTCCGGGCGCTAGCGGTATGGAGATAACCTAAGCGGGGGTTGAGCCAGTCCCGGCTGGGGGTGCCTTCCCGGGTGGTGAGGATTTCCACCTTTTGACCGCTGGCCAGGGGTTGGGTGAGGGCCACCATGGCCCCATCCACCTTGGCGCCCCGGCAGCGATGGCCCACTTCGGTGTGAATCGCATAGGCAAAGTCCAAGGGAGTGGAGCCTTCCGGCAAGTCGATGACCCGTCCCTGGGGAGTTAGGACGTAAATTCGGTCATGGAAGGCTTTGGATTTGAACTGCTCGATGAGGTCAGTGTTATCCGAGCTGCCTTCTTTTCGATCCAGGAAGCTTCGGAGCCAGGCAATGCGTTGCTCAAAGGCTGTATCTAGGGCTGCTCCCTCCTTATAGCGCCAGTGGGAGGCAACCCCCAGTTCGGATTCCCCGTGCATTTGGAAGGAGCGGATCTGGATCTCCATGGGCTTTTTTCCCGGGCCGAGGACCGCGGTATGTAAGGAGCGGTAACCATTGGGTTTAGGGTTGGCGATATAATCGTCAAATTCCTCGGGGATGGGAGTCCAAAGGGTATGGACCAGGCTTAGGGTGGCATAACAGGCGCTCACGTCATCCACGATGACCCGGAAGGCATGGACATCGAACAACTGGTGGAAGTCCAGGTTTTTGTTCCGCATCTTCTTCCAGATGCTGTAGAGATGTTTGGGCCGGCCACTGACTTCGCCCCGGAGACCCGCTTGGGTGAGGGCGTCTTTGAGCTGCGCTTTTATTTTGGCAATGTAGCGCTCCCGGTCTATTCGCCGTTCGTCCAGGGCTCTGGCGAGCTGTTGATAGGTCTCGGGCTCCAAATAGCGCAGGGCCAGATCCTCAAGCTCCCATTTGAGTTGCCAGATACCTAAGCGGTTGGCCAGGGGAGCGAAAATGTCTAGGGTTTCCTGGCCTAGAGTCTGGCGGGTGGCTTCAAGGGCGTTTTTGGCATGGCGCAGGCGATAGAGGTGATCAGCCAAGCGGACCAGGACGACCCGGGGGTCTTCCACGATGGCCAGCAACATTTTGCGCAGTTTTTCCGCCTGGGTCGGGTCTTTTTCGCTGCTGCGGTAGTGTTTCAGCACGGCCAGGCGCTCGGCGCCCCGGAGTAGCCGGGTAATGGCCGGACCTAATTCTTTGGTGATCACCGCAGGATTGAGAACCCCCATTTCCATTGCCGGCAGCAGGAGCCCCGCGCTCTGAGTTTCCGTATCCACTCCCAGTTCTGCCAATAATTCCGCAACGGCATTGCCCTGGGCTAGCAAGGACGCCACTTGCTTCTCAGGGGCTTGGCTGGTGAGTAGCGCCCTGGCTTCTTCCAGCTCGGAGGCGGAGGGCAGGGGTAAATGTTTGAAGTTGTGTTGCGTTGAAACCATGGGGTGATGTCTTGGTTGTTAGGAAGCCGCTTTCCATTGGGCGGCTAATCGCTTAGGTGAGACTGGGTGCGCTGTCCCAAGTTCCTGGGCAAAAAGGGAGATCCGGTATTCCTCTAGCATCCAGCGATAAGTTTCCAGGGCCGGATGGGTCTCACCTTGTGCTTCCCACCTCTGCCGGCAGGCGAGCCATAAAGGGGCAATCTCGGCCTGCCGCTGCTTGTCTCGGCCAGGGTTCTCCCGCAGCTTGGAGAGCCGCAGTCTCATCCCTTTGAGATAGCGAGGGAGATGGACCAGCCACGCCGGCGGGGTCTGGCTGATAAAGCCATGATAGACCAAATGGGCCAGTTGTTCCTTCATGTCGCTAATGGAATTTAGCCAAGGAAGGGGAAGATTGCCAGTGAGCTGTTTGGCTATTTCGTGATATTCGGCCAAAATCGCTTCTACCAGGCGGCAGAGTTCATTGGCGGTCATCATCAGTTCGCTACAGCCTTTTTCCTTACGGGCCGCAAACGCTTCCCCGTTGCGCACCCAGGGGCGGTCAAGAATAAAGGTGCGATCCACTATCCCTTGGACCAGTTCGTCTTTAAGGCTTTCGCAGGAAGGCCTTGAGGAGGCGCCTTTTTCCCCAGGGGCAGGGGGGATACGGGTATAGTGGAGGCACATCTTCTGGATGCCGGGCAGATTTTTTCGCAAGTATTTGATTTGCTGAGGCAGTGCCAATATGAATAGGCGCCGCAGCCCTAAACGGGTGGTCTCTTGCGCCGTCTCGGCCGAATCCAGGATCACTAAAGAGACCGAACTCCCTTTGTCCTGTAGCGCCGGGTAGCCCTTGAGTTTTAGCCCGTGACGCTCCAGTTCAACCTGTTCTGGCAGCTCGCCAAAATCCCATTGGGTGATCCCTTCCCGGGTCAGTCCACTCTCGTCCCAGCCTCGAAAACTGCGTTGGGCCTTGTGGCCCCACTCCTGTTGCAGGGCAGCTAGATCCCGGCTCATGGCCAGTTCTTTCCCCTCTTCATCCACCAACCGAAAATTCATTTGTAGATGAGACGGCAGCTCCGCGTCTTGCCAATGGGTGGCTGAGAGGGGATGCCCGGTCATGGTTTGGAGGTGGCGCGCCAGCACTTCCAGCAGGGGGCCTTGCTCGGGATTCAAGGCTTGAATACAAGCCTCTGCAAAGTCGGGGACCGGGACAAAATTACGCCGCTGGGCTTTAGGTAAGGCTTTAATCAGGCAAGTGATTTTTTCTTTAAGCAGCCCGGGAACCAACCATTGAAAACGGCTGGCCTCCAGTTGATTGAGCACCGCCAAGGGGACGGTGAGGGTCACCCCATCCAAGGGGTGGCCCGGTTCAAAGTGATAACCCAGGGCAAGGGGGATCCCCTTGACGGTGATTTGGTCGGGAAAACGCTCTACCGTTACTGCGCTCGCCCCATGGCGCATCAGATCTTCCCGGCTGAGGAATAATAACCGGGGGGTTTTTCGCTCTGCTTGCTGGCGCCACCGTTCAAAGCCGGCGCCGTTATAGATCCCGGCGGGAATCCGCTTGTCATAAAATTGATAGAGGATTTCTTCATCCACCAGGACATCCCGGCGCCGGCTTTTGTGCTCGAGTTCTTCGATTTCTTCAAAGAGCTGCTGGTTATGGCGGAAGAAAGGGGCGCGGGTGTCATAATCCCCATGGACCAGGGCTTGGCGAATGAAGATTTCCCGCGCTTCTTCCGGATTAAGCGGGCCATAGTGAATACGGCGTTTGGGAATCACCGTTAGGCCGTAAAGGGTGACCCGTTCATAGGCCATCACTTGGGCGGGACGCTTCTCCCAATGGGGATCAAAATAGCTGCGTTTAACCAAATGGGAAGCGAGGGGCTCGATCCACTGGGGTTCAATTTTGGCCACGCAGCGGGCATAGAGCCGGGAGGTTTCCACCAGTTCCGCCGCCATGACCCACTTGGGGCGCTTTTTGAAAAGGGCGGATCCGGGAAAGATCTGGAGCTTGATATTTCTCGCGCCCAGATAGTGGTCTTTTTCCGACTTAAAGGCGATATTGCCGAGCAGGCCCGTGAGCAGCGCCCGATGAATGGCCTCATATTCCGCCGGTAGCTGGTTGGGACGAAAGCCAATATTGGTCACCAACAGTTTGAGCTGTTGGTGGATGTCGTGCCATTCCCGCAGACGCAAATAGGAAAGAAAATGCTCCCGGCAATAGGCCCGGAGCTTATTTTGTGACAAATGGGCCCGTTGGTGGTGAAAATCCTCCCATAGTTTTAGATAAGAGAGAAAATCGGAGCGCTCATCTTGATAGCGGGTATGGGCCTCATCGGCTGCTTGTTGGGCGTCAAGAGGGCGCTCCCGCGGGTCCTGAATACTGAGGGCGCTGGCGATAATGAGGATCTCGTTCAGGCAATGGAATTCATTGCTGGCGAGCACCATCCGGCTAATCCGGGGGTCAATGGGCAATTGGGCCAGTTGCCGGCCTATTGCGGTCAAATTTTGGGCGTCATCTAAAGCCCCCAATTCTTCTAGCAGCCGCAGGCCGTCGTTGATCATTTTGGCGGGCGGGGGATCGATGAAGGGGAAATTCTCCACCGCTCCCAATTTCAGGGCCTTCATTTGCAGGATAACCGACGCCAGATTGGTCCGCAGGATTTCCGGATCGGTGAATTGGGGACGGTTGAGAAAATCATCCTCATCATAGAGGCGGATGCAGACCCCTTCCGCGATGCGGCCGCAACGGCCAGCCCGTTGATTGGCGCTGGATTGGGATATCTTTTCAATGGGCAACCGCTGCACCTTGCTGCGCACGCTATAACGGCTCAAGCGGGCCAGGCCCGGGTCCACCACGTAATGAATTCCCGGCACTGTCAGGGAGGTTTCGGCCACATTGGTTGCAAGCACGATGCGTCTTCCGGCATGGGGTTTGAAGACCCGATTCTGTTCGGCAGCCGACAGCCGCGCATAAAGGGGCAGAATTTCGGTATGGGGGGGATGGTGCTTGCGCAACGCCTCGGCGGTCTCCCGAATTTCCCGTTCTCCGGGAAGGAACACCAGAATGTCTCCCGCTCCCAGTCGGGACAGTTCATCGACCGCATCGAGAATGGCTTGGGGTAAATCCCGCTCCTGCTGGGCTTGTTCACCACAAAGAGGGCGATAACGGACCTCTACCGGATAGGTGCGCCCGGACACTTCGATGATGGGCGCCTGGTTAAAATGCCGGGAAAAGCGCTCGGTATCGATAGTGGCGGAGGTAATGATGACCTTGAGATCGGGCCGCTTGGGCAAGAGTTGCTTCAGATAGCCTAGGAGAAAATCAATGTTGAGGCTGCGTTCGTGGGCTTCATCGATGATGAGGGTATCGTATTGTTCTAAAAAGCGGTCCCCTTGGGTTTCCGCCAACAGAATCCCATCGGTCATGAGCTTAATGTAGGTGTTGGGGCTGACCCGATCATGGAAACGGACTTTATAGCCCACCAGTTGCCCCAGATCGCTATTTAATTCTTCGGCAATTCGATTGGCCACGCTTCGGGCCGCAATTCGGCGCGGCTGGGTGTGACCGATCATGCCTGCGACCCCACGGCCCAGTTCCAAGCAGATTTTCGGCAATTGGGTGGTTTTTCCAGAACCCGTCTCACCGGATAGGATGACCACTTGATGATCACGGATGGCGGCCCCGATTTCTTCCCGCCGTTCAATGACTGGCAAGGATTGGGGAAAAGTGGGCTCGGGCAACTGATGGCGACGCTGCTCCCGCCGCAGGAGAGAGTGCTCGATAGCTTGGGTCAATTGGTCTAACTTATGAATTGAATCCCCTTTCGCTAATCGCTGCAGGCGGCGTCTCAGCGGGTACTGATCACAGCGCATACAGTGGGGAATCTTTGAGGCTAATGCTTTCAGTTGTGGTTGCAAAATAACGGAACCCATAGATTGATAAATTGGGTTTAAAAGCTCCATATTTTACTGGGCAGGGGGCTATTGGCAAAGAAAACAGCTTGGCAAGGGAGTAAAGAGAGTTTATGAATCAGAAAGATAGATCTACTCATTTCCAATGGGTCTTGGCTTTAGCTAAATCAGGCTTGGTGTTTCTGATGGTCTTAGGGGCTGCTGGCTGCCGCACCCAGTTGCCGGAGGTTACCCCCAGCGAATTTTCTCAGAGGACCGTCGGGATCGTGGCAGTAGGATTAAGTCCTACGACGGCGGAGCCATTGATCCCGTAGGCCGGATTAAGCGTTGCGTATCCGGCAAAACAATACTACCTGTGGTTATTGATTACCTTAACAAAGATGTAACTAGGAGAATCAATTATTTATGCATATAAAATACATCTTTTTCTAAGGTTGATTTTTCAGTTAATATCCGGTAGGAGAGGCTATCGGAGTAGCGCGGTGGTTGAGGGGTGGCTGAATAGTTGCCCATCATTTATGACGCTGCTCCTGTGGGGCGTCCTGCCGTCATTTAGTTTTAGGCAGGGCGAATGAGGAATAGGTTGGTAATTCTCCTCTGCTAACCATCTCGTTTTCCGCTGCGTTCCTTTAGCTAGGGGGCGGTGGCAACTAACTTGAGACTGTGGTGGCGGGCCGGTAGATTAAGTGGTTTTATGCTCCGGCTCCCTATTGGCCCGGTCTAGTGAGGGACTGGCTAACTATGAAGTTTGCTAACACAAAGCATATTAAAAATAATAATAAAGATAAGGACATGAAGAAGAATAATAATATAAAAATGATTATTGGGGGTCCTCTGGGTGTTCTTGCCTGGAGTGCTTCCGCAGGGACGATGTTAGTTATTTTTGTCTGGGGACTGGAAAAATCTGTTTTTGCCGTGGTCGTTGTCAAAACGGTTTCGTGGGGAATGTGGGGGGTGGGTGTAATACGCCAATCATCCTATTTCAAATCCTTAAAAGAGCCCCCTAATGGTTTAAACAACGCAAAAAAATCCCTGTCCCACCTTTCCTGGGGGTTAACCTTTTATTTGTGCTCAATAGGTGATCAGGGACGGCTGAATTATAATCTCTTCCCGGTGAGTTTGAGGCTTCACCGAGAGTATTATATACCCATTCAATACCACTCTTCCGCGTTTGCCCATGCCTACTTTCAGGTACTGGAAAGGCCCATGGTGGGTCAGACTATGACGGATTCCCTAGGAAGGGAACCATTCCCTAAGCTCATTTTAGTGCCACAACCCTTTGGAGAAGGACAATTGGAGCGAGAAAGCTAGCTCCAATATCGTCCCCTTACTCTTAGTTTTTGCATTGCCTTGGTACTTGGGAAAGCGCTCAGGTATCAGGGCAAGCGAGAACAAAATGTTGATGATTTTTGTGCCAATTTTATGTAATTTTGCATTGTATAGATTCAGTCCAAACAACCACTTGAAGCTTCAATAAATTGCATTCTTTGACTAAATTGGTATTAACATATTGATTTTAAATGCTTCTGACAAGGAAGTAGCCATTCGACTCTGGTTTGACAAAATAGGGATAAGCGCCTAGTCTGAGCATTATTTTGCTTCTTGATCCTGCCGCTGGAACTGTACACCCTTTTCATTCCCCTGGAGTGACTGATTGATTTGATAATGATTATTCCAAGTAGAGTAGAGAGGAGTCATAACGGTGAAATGTAAGTTGAGCGCGGCAGTGGTGGTCTTTTCCCTCTTATTGCTGGCAGGCTGTGGCGAGAAGGAGGATGAAGGACAGGAGCAGCTTTCACGGGAAGCAAAGTTGCAACATTCTCTGGATCGGATCAATAAAATTCTGGAAAGCAGCAAAGGCCATTCTTTTCAAGATACCGAGAGGCTAAAAGAAATTAAGGCCGGTCTTGAGGGAGAGCTAGGTTTGCGGCAGCCCGACAATGGGAAGTAACCCTCCCCAATTTTAGAAAAAATCCCCATGAAGCTTGCAAACATGATTGCCCAGGAACTGGGAATTCGACCTGAGCAGGTGGATGCTGCCATAGGCCTGTTGGATGAGGGAGCAACGGTTCCCTTTGTTGCCCGCTACCGCAAGGAAGCCACCGGCGGGATGGATGATACCCAGCTACGTTACCTGGAAAACCGTGTAATTTACCTGCGCGAACTTAAAGAGCGGCGAGAGGCTATTGTGCGCTCCATTGAGAAGCAGGGTAAATTAACGGGGGAGTTAGCACAACAGCTCCAGGCCGTGACGACCAAAACTGAGCTGGAAGATCTGTATTTACCTTATAAACCAAAGCGCCGCACTAAAGCACAAATAGCGCGTGAAGCCGGGCTTGAACCACTGGCATTGCAACTGTTAGAAGATCCAGAACTCAATCCAGAAGAGATCGCCGCTAATTATTTGAATCCGGATAAGGGCATCGAAGAGGTCCCCGCAGCATTAGAGGGTGCGCGACGGATTCTAATGGAGCGCTTTGCTGAGGATGCTCGCTTGCTAGGCCAGCTCAGGGAATATCTGTGGCAACAGGGTGAATTGAACGCCAAAGTGCAGAAAGAAAAAGCAGAGCAGGGCAGCAAATTTGCAGATTACTTTGATTACCGGGAGGCTATTCATAAGATTCCTTCCCACCGTGCCTTAGCCCTCTTCCGAGGCCGGAACGAAGGGGTGCTTAGCTTGACATTAGACATTCCCACCGAAGAGGGGGAACGGTGTCATCCCTGTGAAGCCATGGTAGCCAAACATTTTGGCGTTGAGGAGCAAGGGCGGCCGGGGGATACTTGGCTGCTGCAAACGGTACGCTGGGCTTGGAAAGTTAAGCTTTATCCCCATCTAGAGGCAGAGCTTAAATCCCGTCTGCGAGAACAGGCGGAGGAAACGGCGATTGGCGTCTTTTCGCGGAATTTGCGCAACCTGCTGCTTGCCGCCCCTGCGGGCCCCCGCCCGGTCATGGGCTTGGACCCTGGCTTCCGCACCGGTGTGAAGGCGGCGGTCATTGACCAGACCGGGAAGCTACTGGAAACGGCCACGATTTATCCCCACCCGCCCCAGAAGCAATGGGAGGCCTCCATGGATACCCTCTCCGGGCTGGTGAAAAAACATCAGGTGGAGTTGATCAGTATCGGTAATGGCACGGCGTCTCGGGAAACGGAGCAGCTGGTGACGGAACTGTTAAAAAAAGAGCCGGAGTTCAAGCTGCAAAAGCTGATGGTCAGTGAAGCGGGAGCCTCCGTATATTCCGCCTCTGAGTTCGCGGCCCAGGAGTTGCCGGAAGTGGATGTCTCCTTGCGTGGCGCTGTTTCCATTGCTCGCCGTCTGCAAGATCCTCTAGCGGAGCTAGTCAAGATCGATTCCAAATCGATTGGTGTCGGTCAATATCAGCATGATGTCAATCAGATTCAGTTGGGGCGCACCTTAGCGAATGTGGTAGAAGATTGTGTCAACGCCGTGGGCGTTGATCTCAACACCGCTTCTTCCGCACTCTTGTCCTATGTGTCCGGCTTTACGCCTACTTTGGCCCGCAACATGGTGGAATACCGTAATGCCCACGGTTCTTTTGCCTCCCGCGAGAGCCTCAAGCAGGTTCCTCGTTTTGGTCCTAAGACATTTGAGCAGGCAGCCGGTTTTTTGCGTATCAGGGGGGGCGATAACCCCTTGGACGCTTCGGCAGTCCATCCTGAAGCTTACCCGGTGGCGGAAAAAATCATGGATGCCACGGGGCACGACATACACCATTTGATTGGTCATACGGATTTTTTGAAATCACTGGATCCGGCCCAGTTTACCAATGAGCAGTTTGGTCTACCCACGATTCAAGATATCCTCAAGGAGCTTGATAAGCCAGGACGGGACCCTCGTCCCGAATTTAAAACGGCCACATTTAAGGAAGATGTGAAAACTTTGGAGGATCTCAGGCCTGGGATGATGTTAGAAGGGGTAGTGACCAATGTGACTGCCTTTGGCGCTTTTGTCGATATAGGCGTGCATCAGGATGGATTGGTGCATATCTCTGCATTAGCAGACCGTTTTGTGAAGGACCCTCATGAGGTTGTTTCGGCGGGGGATATCGTTAAAGTAAAAGTTCTGGAAATTGATAAAGCCCGTAAGCGCATTGGTCTAACCATGCGTCTCAAGGAAGCAGCAGGAAAACAACCGCAGGCTGCCGCTGGGCAAGCACGGAAGCCTAAGCGCAGTAAAGCTAAATCGTCTCCACAACCCCAAGGCGCAATGGCAGAGGCCTTTTTGCGAGCGCAAAAAGACACCTAGAATGATGAAATTTCACAAAGACACCAAGCTTTTTTTGACGCTGTTTAGTCAATGCTTGGTGCCTTTGTGACCAGGTCCTTAAATTCAAGTGAGGTGTAGGTTGCGTGGATATAAAACAGGACTAGCGCTGTTTTAAGAATTATCTGGCAGGCGAAGGACAGCCTTCCATCTGATAAATGAAGTATCCGTGCTGTTCGATGTGTTGTTGGACCGCAGGATTGGCCGCTTCGCTATGACAATAAATGCAAGATTCCTGCTGGACGTCTTTCACCTGGATGCCAATGCTTTCAAGCCATTCTTTCGCATACTGCTTGGCTAGTTTTTCTTCCTTACCCGTGGGAAGAAAGACATCAAAATGAAGCCGCTTTCCTTCCGTTGTGGTGACATAGGTATCGAATACATCGATTTGCATAGAATCTTGCTCCCTTTGATCAAAAAAAATAATCTTAATACAGGTTAATTAATAGACTCAAGCAGCTAGTTATGGAGTTTTAGCAATATACGCTCCTAATACCCATTTCCATAAAAAATTCTTTGTTAACCCCCTTATCCTCGCTTTCTCTGCGAGGGGAGAAGGAGTAGAAGAGAGGGTTAATTGCTGGGATTAGTATAAAATCCGGGGTGGTTGTTTTTAGAATATCTTTCTGGATCGAGTAAAGTATCCTGCTATTTTTGATATAATGAAAATTAATAATAAATAATTTTTTATTTTTTTACATTATAAGGAGTATTTGTTAATTTTCTTGGTTCATTAAGACATAATTGCCAGAACATCGCGGTTCTGGTGAGTAAACAGGATGGCCAAGAGGCTGACATACGTTGCCATGGGAAACGATTTATTTAGCGTTCAAAATAGCCCGCTTACTGCGGAGCAGGCAGAGACTTTAAACCGTCTAATTCCAGCTCTGACCACTGAGCAATTGACTTGGCTTGGCGGTTATCTCGCCGGCTTTAATGCCGCTAGGCAGGGCGCGGGGAGTGCGGCGCAACCTATGGCGCAGCCAGTAGCGGATGCTAGCCCTGCTAGGGCTGTCACGGTGTTGTTTGGCTCCCAAACTGGAAATGCTGAAAAACTTGCGGAAATGCTGTGCCAGCGACTGTCAGCAGCGGGTTTTACCCCTACGTTACAAAACATGGGAAGTTACAAGACGCGGCAACTGAAACGTGAAGACTACCTTTTTGTGATTGTAAGCACCCATGGCGAGGGCGATCCACCGGATAATGCCGAAGCATTCCATGAATTTCTGCATGGCAAAAAGGCACCTAAGTTGGACAGCCTTCGGTTTTCAGTGTTGGCCCTTGGGGATAGTAGCTATGAACATTTTTGTAAGACGGGCCAGGACTTTGATACCCGCCTAGAGGCTTTAGGAGGACAGCGCTTCTATCCGCGCATGGACTGTGACGTGGATTACGATGATTCTGCTGAGGCTTGGATCGATGGCATTCTGAAATCCCTTTCCGATGAATTGAGCACCCCAGCGGCGGTGACCACCGGTTCGGCGGTGGCGGTACCCGCCACCACTTCTAGTTATTCTAGAAAAAATCCTTTTCCTGCGGCCTTATTGGAAAACCTTAAGATTACGGGGCGGGGGTCTAGCAAAGATGTTCGGCATGTGGAACTGTCCTTAGAAGGTTCCTCCCTCTCTTTTGAGCCTGGAGACTCCCTGGGAATTGTTCCAAGTAATTGTCCAGAATTAGTTGCTGAACTTATGGAGGTGGCCGGTCTCGATCCCAAGGCGGTTGTTTCCGATGCCAAGAAAGAAACCACCACTTTGGAAGAAGCGTTATCCCATAGCTATGAGATCACCACCATTACTCGGCCATTTTTAGAGAAATATGCCACCTTTGCCGAGTCCCGGGAGCTTGGCAGGTTGTTGCAAGAGGAGAACCGAGCCCAGCTGCGGGATTTCATTTATGGTCGAGAGATCATCGATGTCGTTCGGGGCTACCCCCTGCGGGGAATCACGGCCGAGCAATTTATCGGTTTGCTGAGAAAGCTACCGCCCCGGCTTTATTCTATCGCTTCTAGCTATCAGGCCAATCCTGATGAAGTCCACCTGACGGTGGGGGTGGTCCGCTACCAAAGCCATGGGCGCTCCCGCAAGGGAGTGGCGACCACGTTCTTATCGGAACGGGTGCCTGAGGATGGGACAGTGCCTGTTTATGTCGACAGTAATAAAAACTTTCGCCTTCCGGAAGACTCGGCTACGCCTATCATTATGGTAGGGCCGGGGACCGGGGTGGCGCCTTTCCGTGCTTTTTTAGAAGAACGGGAAGTGACTGAAGCTTCTGGTCGGAATTGGCTATTTTTTGGGGATAGGCATTTTCACACCGATTTTCTTTATCAGCGGGAGTGGCTCGATTACCGCAAGAATGGTTTATTAACTCGAATTGATGTGGCTTTTTCCCGGGATGAAGAGAAAAAAACTTACGTTCAGCACCGGATGCTTGAAAATAGCCGGGAGCTCTATGCCTGGTTAGAAGAAGGGGCCTATTTTTATGTCTGCGGTGATGCTGAGTATATGGCGCCCGATGTGCATGAGGCATTGCTTTCTATTGTGGAGAAGGAAAGCCGGGTCTCCAGGGAAAAGGCAGTGGAGTATGTAAGGGATCTGCAGCAGAGCAGGCGCTACCAACGAGACGTATATTGACGAGGTCGGGACAGTGACTCACGATTTGCAGCAAAAAGGCAAACTTAGTGCCGAGGAAAAGCTCAAGGAAGGGAGCGATTATCTGCGTGGAACGATTAAGGAAAGCCTGGCTGATCCAGTGACGGGCGCCGTCACCGCAGATGATGCCAAGCTACTTAAATTCCACGGTACCTATCAGCAGGATGACCGGGATTTACGTACCGAGCGGATGCGCCAGAAATTGGAACCCGCCTATTCCTTCATGGTTCGGGTACGGATGCCAGGGGGGGTCTGCACGCCGAAGCAGTGGTTGCAATTGGATGAATTGGCGCGTCAGTACGCCAATAATTCCCTGCGTATTACCACCCGGCAAACTTTTCAATTTCATGGGGTGGTTAAGCGTCATCTTAAAGCCACCATTGCGGGCATTAATCAGGCATTGTTGAATACCATTGCCGCTTGTGGCGATGTCAACCGTAATGTGGTCTGCCACAATAACCCCTACCTTTCCCCTCTCCATAAGACGGTTTATGAGTGGACCAAGCGGTTGAGCGACCATTTCTTGCCCCAGACCCGAGCTTATCACGAAATCTGGCTGGATGAGGAAAAAGTTGCCGGTACGCTGCCTGAAGACCAGGAATCCCTCTATGGTAAGACTTATCTTCCCCGTAAATTCAAAATAGGCGTGGCTATTCCGCCGAGCAATGATATTGATGTTTTCTCCCAAGATCTCGGTTTTATTGCTATTGGGAAAAACAACCGCCTCACGGGTTTCAACGTCTGTGTTGGTGGGGGCATGGGGATGACTCACAGCGAGACGGCGACCTATCCTCGCCTAGGGGATGTGATCGGCTTCTGTACCCCCAGCCAATTACTGGAAGTTGCAGAAAACATCCTTAAAATTCAGCGTGATTTTGGCAATCGTTCCGACCGCAAGCAGGCCCGGCTGAAATACACTATCGATAGTCGTAGTATCGATTGGTTCAAGGCGGAACTTAACCAGCGGCTAGGTTGGTCTTTGCCACCGGCACGTCCATTCCACTTTGAAAATAATGGCGATCGTTTTGGTTGGGCCCAGGATTCAAAGGGTCGTTGGCACCTTACCCTGTGCCTGTTAAGTGGTCGTATCAAAGACACCCCGGATCAGCCTTTGATGACCGGACTGCGGGAAATCGCCAAGATCCACAAGGGAGATTTTCGCCTTACCACCAACCAAAATTTGACTATCGCCAATATTTCCAAAACCAATAAGCCCCGCATTGAGGCGTTATTGGAAAAATATCGCATTCCCTTGCCTGATCGGTTTAGTGCTGTGCGGCGTGATGCCATGTCTTGTGTGGCATTGCCTACTTGCGGCTTGGCTATGGCTGAAAGCGAGCGCATCCTGCCCGGATTTCTCAGCCGCCTGGAGGCGGTCATGGAAAAGTTAGGGTTGAGTAATGAACCCATCACGGTCCGTATCACCGGTTGCCCCAATGGCTGTGGCCGTCCCTACGTAGGCGAAATCGCGCTGGTGGGTAAATCGTTAGGTCATTACAATCTCTATCTGGGAGCAGGGTTTGCCGGCCACCGCTTGAATAAGCTATACCGGGAATCCTTAACCGAGGAGGAAATTATTGCGGTGCTCACGCCCATTTTTGAACATTATGCCCGGGAACGGCAACAAGGCGAACATTTTGGAGATTTTGTGATCCGGATGGGCTATGTTGATGAAGTCAGGGCGGGACGGGAGTTCCACGAGGTTCGGCCCGAGAAGGTGGTACAAAGTGCCTAATTGCAAGCCACCCTAGAGCGGTAGCGATCTTTAGGCCTGTTCGGTATTATTCGTTATTTACAAAACAACTTAGAGGAGGAAGCGTCATGGCACTACATATCGGCGATGTCGCCCCAGATTTTACCCAGGAATCCACAATTGGTCCGCTCAACTTCCACGAGTGGATTGGTGACAGTTGGGTGGTACTCTATTCCCATCCTGCCGACTACACGCCCGTGTGCACCACGGAACTCGGGCTTACCGCCAAGTTGGCAGATGAGTTCAAAAAGCGCAATGTTAAAGTGGCTGCCCTGAGTGTTGACGACACGGAGTCCCATAAGGGGTGGATCAACGATATCAACGAAACCCAGGGATGCCAGGTGAATTTCCCCATCATCGCTGATGCGGATCGGAAGGTCTCCGAGCTCTATGACATGATTCATCCTGGCGCCAGTGAAACGGTGACGGTGCGCTCGGTCTATTTTATTGATCCCAACAAGAAGATCCGGGCGGTGATCACTTATCCACCTAGTACAGGCCGGAATTTTGATGAAATCCTGCGGGTCATCGATTCCCTGCAGTTGACCGATGATTATAGTGTGGCAACGCCTGTGAACTGGAAAGATGGTGACGAGTGCGTCATTATTCCGTCATTAAAAGATCCAGAGGTTCTTAAAGAGAAATTCCCCAAGGGGTACAAAGAAATCAAGCCCTACCTGCGGATGACTCCGCAACCTAATAAGTAACCAAATAAAGCGATATTTGGAACAAATGCCTCTTTTTTGAGTAGGCATTGTCGTCCGTGATAAATAGCTGGGTGGTTGGGTTTCTCCCCGGTCACCTGGCTATCATGGGCGTTAATTTGCGGCTAATACCAATTTCATCTAATTTTGCATTGTATAAATTCAGCTTAAACAAGCATTTGAGATCTTAATAAATTGCATTCTTTGATTAAATTGGTATAACTTTATGGCGTCTCGCCACCCCTTGCCTCCCTTTGCCCCCCAGGCCTGCTGCCATTGCAGGAATAGTTTTTGGTAAAGCCCAATATCAAAAAAACGTTAGGTGTTGCATGGCCACATCCTTTTCCAACCCCACCCCCCATTCACCCTCTCAAGGGCCCACATGGGCCAGTTGTTTGGGTGCCGTAGCGATTGTGTTGGGTGTTTTGCTGACTGCGGTTCATGGCAACGAATGGATGAAGCAGGGGGTCATCGTCCAGGCTACGCCTGCCAGCGGAGTTGTCCCCGCCGCAGAGTGTCCCGAGGATGAGTTGGAAGAAGAGGGGCTTTCGCTGGCTGAGTGCGAGCAGATGGTGGCGAATGTCCAGAATTTCATTTTGTCCGCACCGGACTGGTTCTTTAGCTTTCAAATGAAATTGGCTTTTGCCGGTACTCTCATTGCCTTCGGGTCAATTATCATCGGTGCGGCATTGGTCCATTATCGCAGTTGGGCACCGACCACCGCCGTGTTGGTCTTCGCTGCTTTAGCCGTTATTGATGTGGTCGGTTTTATCGCAGTGGTCAATACCGGGCCCATATTAAGGAGCATGTACCTTTGGGACATTCTGCTCTGGTTCTTCATTCATCTCATGATGACGGTAGGTGCCATTGTGGGCCGCCAGAGTCAGATTCAGTCGAGTAGACAGTCATATCGATAAAAAAAGCTGCGAGGCAATATGCAAAGAGAAGGTTACAGTCGGACGGCCGTTATCATCCACTGGGTACTGGCGGTTTCAATTTTCTTTTTGTTCATTTCCAGCTGGTGGATGTTAGCCTTGCCTCTGCCATCCGAGGATTTGGTTTATCGGGCATTCCCCTTCCAATTACACAAGAACATCGGGATTACCCTGGTGTTATTGCTGGGCTTACTCCTCTATGTCCGCTTTAAACACCGCCCTCGGGTGGAGATTTCCAAGGAGTATCCCCGTTGGATGCACCGACTCGCTGTTGCCGATCATGTGATCTTGTATCTCCTGATTTTTGCCGTCTGTATCAGCGGATATCTTTCTTCTTCATTTAGCGGCTGGGGGACAACCTGGTGGTGGACGGTCGGTTTCCCTAACTGGGGGTGGGAGGATGAAGAGCTTAATATCTTTTTCTCGGATATTCATCTCTGGACTTGCTGGGCACTCCTTGCCGTGGCAGCGGTGCACATCAGCGGGGCCCTGTATCACGCTTTCCGCAATGATCGAGTCGTGCGCCGAATGCTGCGCCTGTAGTTGAAGCTACTGCTTTTTTTCTAATTTGCATTTCGGCCGCCGGCCCTGATCGAGGGCTTGTTGATAGAGCTCCAGGGCCTTAGGTAAGGACTGCTCTAAATGACGAATACGGGATTGATCAGAGGGGTGAGTGGAGAGGAATTCCAGAGGTTGGGGACCACCGGTTTGCATCATATTTTCCCAAAGCTGAATGCTCTGGCGGGGATCAAAACAGGCGCGGGCCATATAGCGCAAGCCCAGGATGTCGGATTCGCTTTCTTGGGCGCGGCTGAAAGGTAAAACAATGCCCACTTGGGCCCCTACCCCCAGTAAGGCCATGAGTTGTTGGCCGGTAGCACTGCTGGGGGTGCCGGTTAGAATCTGGACAAGCTGGAGGCCTGCCTGGGTGGCGTATTGGGTAGACAAACGGGCATTGCCATGTTGGGCGATGACGTGGCCGATTTCATGGCCGATAACCGCAGCAAGTTGATCGGCGTTTTCAGCCACTGAGAGAAGGCCTGTGTAAATGCCAATATAGCCTCCTGGTAAAGCAAACGCATTGACTTGGTCGGCTTTAAATACCGCCACTTCCCACTGGTCTCCACTTTGGGGAGGAGGGGCCACCGCCGTGACGGCTTCAGCGACACAGTGCACATAGCGGTTGATAGCGGGATCTTGGGAAGCCGGTGTTTCTTGTTTGATTTGGCGATAGGCCGCCTCTCCCATTTGGGCCATTTGGTTAGAGGGAAAAAACTCCAATTGGGTGCGGCCCGTGGGAGAAGTGGCACAAGCTGCCAACAGGAGCAGACTTAACAAACTCAATAGCAGACTTTTGTTTAAGTTGTTTCTCATGTTGGGTGCCACGAACTAAGTACCTATGAATAAAATATGAGATATCTTAGGAGCGAGCCGGTGGTGTTCCGCAAACCCGTTTTTCCTCCCTGAAAAAAGGGTTTGCGGGGACTTCCTTGTCCCCTGGCTCCACAATACTTCGAAACTTTTGCAAGATACTTAGGCAAGAATTTGGATTGGTGGATAACTATCGATAAAGGTAGGCTTCAACCTCCGCTTAGGCCAGATTTTTCGATACGATCTCATAGACGTCTTTAGAAATCTGCGGTGTTTTAGCGATGCGTTCCAATTGCGCCTTCATCAGCCCTTGCCGATTTTGGTCATAGCGTTGCCAAAGATTGAAGGCGCTCACAAGACGGGCAGCCACTTGCGGATTAAGAGGATCAAGCTTAAGGACATAATCTCCAAGAAAGCGGTAGCCCTTGCCGCTGGGATCATGGAAACGAGCGGGATTGCCCTGGCTGAAAGCGCCGATGAGGGCCCGGACCTTGTTCGGATTGGTCAGCTTAAAGGCGGGATGGTGGGTGAGTTCTTGCACTATTGCGAGAGTATCCTGACGCCGGGAAAGGGCCTGGAGGGTGAACCATTTATCAATGACTAAAGAATCTTCCTGCCATCGGTCATAAAAAGTTTGGAGGGCAATCTTTCTTTCAGGACCATCTATATCGGCCAAGCTAGAGAGGGCTGCAATGACATCGGTCATGTTGTCGGCGCTGTTAAATTGCTGGAGACATTGACCGCGAATATCTGGCTCATCCAGTTCCATAAGATACCCGAGGCAGGTATTGCGTAGCTTACGCCGGCCCATTTCTTTAGGATCTCGGCGGTAAGCGCCGGTCTCGGTAAGCGCTTTGTAAGTGGCGGCAAAAGTTTCTCGGAGGGCTTTGGCAAGACTTTGCCGGATGAAACAACGAGCTTCATGAATGGCATCGGGATCGATGACTGCCATGAACTCAGTCAGGTAATGTTCGGAGGGTAAGGCCAAAATGTGAGCCACAAAAGCTTGGTCAGGCTCATCGCTTTCGAGGATTTTGCCAATTGTATCAATAAAGGCGGAGTCGAGAACGAGGGGCCTTCCCTGCTGATAATCTTTCACCAGTTCTAGGAGGACTTTGACCGCCAGTTGTTGGCCGGCTTCCCAGCGGTTGAAGCGATCATTGTCATGGGCTAAAAGAAAGTAACGTTCTTCATCTTTAAGATCCAGGTAAAGTTTGACTGGGGCTGAAAAACCCCGCAGCAGGGACGGTACCGGTTCGCAGGGAATGTCATGGAAGACAAAAGTTTCTTCTTCTTGGCGTAATTCAAGGGTTCGCGTGCCGGTGACTGGGGTGGTTTCTCCGGCAAGGCGCAGGGGCAAATCCTGTCCCTCGGAATCCAGCAAGCCGGTGGCCAGGGGAATATGGAGCGGCGCCTTATGGGGTTGCCCCGGCGTGGGGGGACAGGTCTGTTTTACCTTAAGGGTATAAGTGGATTTCTCCGAGTCATAAGCGCGGCTAATCCGGAGTTCTGGGGCCCCTGCCTGGCTATACCAGCGGCGGAATTGGGAGAAGTCGATAGCATTGGCATCTTCCAAGGCTTTGACAAAATCGTCAGTGGTGACCGCTTGGCCATCGTGGCGCTGAAAATAGAGGTCAGTTCCTTGGCGGAAGCCCTCTGGTCCCAAGAGATGGTAAAGCATGCGCACGATTTCGGCGCCCTTTTCATACACAGTCATGGTGTAGAAGTTATTGACTTCCACATAGGCTTCCGGGCGGACAGGGTGCGCCATGGGACCAGCATCTTCACGGAATTGATAGGTGCGCAGGTGGTTGACGTCTTGGATTCGCTTGACGGCGGGCGAACCCTGGTCAGCGCTAAATTGCTGATCCCGAAAGACTGTAAAACCTTCTTTGAGACTTAATTGGAACCAGTCACGGCAGGTGACCCGGTTACCTGACCAATTGTGGAAATACTCGTGGGCGATCACCCCTTCGATATTTTCATAATCCGTATCAGTGGCTGTTTCCGGTTTGGCCAGCACATACTTGGAGTTGAAAATGTTAAGGCCTTTGTTTTCCATGGCGCCCATGTTGAAATCATCCACGGCGACGATCATGTAGATATCTAGGTCGTACTCTCGACCGTAAACTTGTTCATCCCAGGCCATCGCTCGTTTGAGGGAGGCCATGGCATGTTCGCATTTGTCCCGATTATGGGATTGTACGTACATGTGGAGGGTTACTTTACGGCCTGAACGGGTGACAAATTCATCTTCGATACGGGCTAAGTCGCCGGCCACGAGGGCGAAAAGATAAGAAGGTTTGGGGAAAGGATCTTGCCATTTAGCAAAGTGGCGGCCGTTATCCTCTTCGCCCTGAGCAACCAAGTTGCCATTGGAAAGCAGCACCGGATATTTTTTCTTGTCCGCCACAATCGTAGTGGTGTAACGGGCCATTACATCGGGGCGGTCAAGGAAATAGGTGATGCGACGAAATCCTTCCGCTTCACATTGAGTGCAAAAGTTACCGCCTGAAGTATATAGCCCTGAGAGGGTGGTATTGTCCTGGGGATAAATGCGGGTTTCGATCTCTAGAGTGAAGCGTTCAGGTACTTGGAAAAGAGTGAGTGATTCTGGATTCTGTTGATAATCTTTTTTATCTAAGATTTGGCCGTCCAATTTGATAGAGAGTAATTCTAAAGCTTCCCCATTAAGGACTAGAGGGGAAGCTTGAGCTTCTGAATGGCGGGAGATAGCAAGCCGGGAACGAACTGTGGTTTGTTTTTCCCCCAACTCAAAATGGAGATCAATCGTTTCAATGCGATAATCAGGAATTTTATAGTTTTTTAGGTAAATGGTTTGGGGGGAGGTGGGGGCTTCTATCTCTAGCATAAATTTTTCTCCCAGGCTTGCTTATCAAGAATCAATTATGCTGTTTAAATAATAGGGGAAAGTGAAGAAAAAAACCCGTGGATCAAGAGTCGATCCACGGGCGTAAATAGTAGCATTTACTTTTTAGAAACGGCGACTCTGACGGGGGGGGCGGGAAGTACGTTCCCGAGCCTCGTTGATACGCAGCGGGCGGCCTTTAAAGTCGGTGCCGTTTAACTGTTCAATGGCCTCGGCAGCGGCGTCATGGTCCATTTCCACAAAACCGAAACCGCGAGGTTTCCCGGTTTCTCGATCAGAAATCAATTTTACGGAATTTACTGCGCCAAAAGGCTCAAATAATTCCCGTATTTCATCTTGGGAGCATTGGAAGGGCAAGTTTCCTACGTAAATGGAAGTCATATTCAATCACTCTAAGACATCGACTGCCCTAAGGTTACAAGTATGCCCTAGGGCCTTCTTCAATCAAGAGGGTTTTCTAGCTAAAGGCGCTGCGCAGGGAACGAGGCAGCTTAAAGCCAAAGAACCCTTTCCAATTTTAGTTCGCTAGCCTTTTATCCCTGGCCGATGCGCAGCGTATCTGAAAGCAAGCGGTAGGAATAAAAATCAGAGGTCGAACAGCTCAAAAGCATACGCCTATCCCCCCAAGAGCACAAGGGAAAAAAGTAGGTATTTCTACCTACTTTTGTTCTAATATTTTTTCAATAGTAGTGACAAAACGTTTCATGTCTTGTACGGATACAGCCCCCATGGTGGAGACCCGGAAGATTTGGGTTTCTAATCCTCCTTGTCCAGCGTAGATAACGAAGCCTTGGCGTTTGAGTTGGTCGTGCAATTCCTGGTAGTTGAGGGTTGCGGGTAAATGATAGGCCCGGAGGACACAGGAGGATGACTCCCGGGGCAGCAGGGATTCGATACCTAATGAGTTAAGTCCGTCAGCGACTAAATCAGCCAATTGGCGATAGTGTTCTCCACGGGCCTTCCAATTGCCGTCCTCAGCCAGTTCACGGAGGGCTTCTAACAGCCCATAAAAAGATTGGACTGCGGGGGTGAAGGGAGTGCTTCGCCGATCCTGTTCCCGGCAGTAAACCGCAAGGTCTAAATAAAGACTGCGTTGGGGGGAGTTTGTGGGCAGGCTATCACGGCGCACCACGACAAAAGCAGCCCCGGGGATGCCATGCAAGCATTTGTTGGCGGTAGCCGCCAAGGCGTTGATTCCCCAATTCTCGAAAGCCAGGGCTTCGGCACCGAAACTGCTGACACCATCGACGAGTAACTGGGTTTGGTGTTGGCGGCAAAGTGAGCCAATGGCTGCCAGATCGTTGAGACGCCCGGTGGTGGTTTCGTGGTGGACGACGGCCACGTGGGTGATGGCGGGATCCCCTTTGAGGGTTTGTTCCAGCCGCTGAATATCAATCTCCGCCCCCCAGCGATGGTGCAAGGTTCCATGAGCTATGCCGTAAATCTGGGCAATTTTAGAGAGTCGTTCCCCATAGACTCCATTTTCAATGACCAGCAATTTTCCTTGAGCGGGAACCAGACTACTCACCATGGCCTCCATTGCAGCGGTGCCGGAGCCACTTAAAAGCACGGCTGCCCAGCGCTCAGGATCAAGATCATAGAGGGCTAATAGTCGTTCTCGGATCTCGTCTTGCAAATCGGCAAACTCAGTTTCCCGGTGACAGAGATCGGGACCTAGCAAAGCGGCTCGCACCCGCTCGCTAAGATTAACGGGACCTGGATTAAGCAGAATCATGGAATCCTCACCAAGTGGGCTATTAACCGTTCTTTAGTCTCAGAGGGGGTAAGCTGGGGGCGGGGAAGATCCCGCGGAGCGCCCGGATGAATTTTGAGCTGGGCAAAACGGGGACCATTCTGGAGGGGGGCATTTAACAATTCCTCCAGTAATGCCACTTCATTTCCTTCTAGGGCCAGAGAATAGCCGCAGGCGCTGGCTACTTGGGCAAAGGAGAAGTTGCTGGAAACCGTTGCTTGAGCCCCGGTGGAGTCATGGGCTTCATTGTCCAACAGCACATGGATAAAATTGGGGCCGCCATAAGTCCCCACCGTTGCCAAGTTGCCCATGCGCATCAATGCGGCGCCATCACCATCGATGACGACCACTCGTAGATCCGGGCGGGCAAGGGAGAGTCCCAGGCCCAGTGATGAGGCGCAGCCCATAGAGCCCACCATATAAAGCTGATTAGGGCGATCCTCCAGGGCACACAATTCTCGGCCGGTGTAGCCCGTGGTGGCAATGATCACGGTATTGTGCTCTGGCGTTCGAGAGAGGAGGTAGGTTAAGGCCTCAGTGCGGGAGGAAAGGGAAGTGGCCTGATAATGGCGGCGTAACAGGGGATTAGGGGAGGCCCGCTGGGGGACTTTGCTACCGCTGGAGCCATAGGGGGCCACAGAGCCTTTGCGCATAATAAAGGCATAGGGCCGTTTGGCGTTCTTTAAGTGCTGGCTGGCCCGCTCCAGAGCAGGGCGAATTTGGTCATTTTCCAGGGGAAAATACTCCCAGGGAATTTCCATGGTTTCCAGCAGCGATCCCGTTATCCGGCCCATGAGTTCATGTTGGGGTTCATCCCCCAGTTCGGGATCCCCTCTCAGGGTAATAATGAGAAGCATAGGGATGCGGAAGGTGTAGGTCAGGGAGGTGAGTGGGTTGACCGCATTACCCAGGCCGGAATTTTGCATCATGGCGATAGCCGGTTGCCCTCCCAAATGGGCGCCGGCGGCTAGGGCCACGGCGTCACCTTCATTAGCTGAGGAAATATATCTTAAATCATTGCGCTCAATGACATAATTGATAAAAGGTGTGAGGAAAGAGCAGGGGACTCCCGCATAACAGCCAAACCCAAATTCACGGGCCCTGTCAATAAATTGATGAGCTTCTATCATTGTTGGTGACCGTGGGCAAAATCGCCGGCGCGGGTCAGATCCTCCATATTATTTACGTCCAGCCAGTGGCCGTTAATGTAGAGAACCTTGATGGGATGGCCGCTGGCCACCAGATGATTCAGCAGATCCGGCATCCCCAGTTGGGGAAAATTCTCTTGTTGCCGCAATGCTTGGAGGCCCTTGAGCAGCCATTGGTGGCCCTCACCCGCCACGCGTACCATTCCGATCCAGCGGCCGCTGGGCCGCCCGTGGATTTTCTCTCTTTGGGTTTCAACCCGAAGCAGCTCCACATCCTGGCGGAACAAGGAGCGGTCATCCGGTTGGGAACAAAAGGCTGCGTCGCGGATATTCTCCCTTTTCCCAGGGGGCATGGCGGAGTCTACTACCACTACAATGTTTCCAGGCATGTGACGCAGATCTCTTAAGATATAGCTGCGGAACAAGAGATCGCCATAGGTGATGATGGTATCCTCGGACAAGGCTTCAAGGGCGCAGGTGAGGGAGGAGAGCTCGCCGCTCAGGGCGTAGTCTGGATTATGGACCAGGGATATGCCCTTCACATCAATGGCTTCTGGTTTATAGCCCGTGACCGTGGTGATGTGATTGATGTTTTGACGCTTAAACTTATCTACCAGGCGGCGTAACAAGGGGACCCCAGCGACCGGTAACATGACCTTGGGGCGTTCCTGGGTCATACTTTCCAGTCCTTCCCCTCGGGTTGCCGCCAGGACAATAGCCCCGGTCTCGGCATCTGGTGACGCGGTGTAGCGGCGTTCAGCAGCGAGTAACTCTTCGGCCCCCTGGAGGCGGAAGATTTCACTGACTGGAGCCACTTGATCCTCAATGTTAACCAGGGTCTCAGTGCCATAAATTTCCCGCGCTACCTCAGCCATCGCCGCCGCAGCGGCTCGGATTAAATGATTGGCCCAGATCACGACACTGATATCCGCCTTGCGGAATACCTCGGTGGGGGTACTGTAGTATTTGGTGGGGACAATAATCAGTGGCGCCCGCCCCGCCCATTCCCGGGCAAAGGCCAGGATCTCATCGGCTTGGGACAGTTTACTATGGATCAAAATGGCGTCGGCGCCCGCCCCATGGTAGGCTTCGGCACGGCGCAAAGCTTCATCTAGGCCCCAACCCGCAATTAAGGCTTCGACTCGAGCCACAATGGAGAAATCCGGATCATTTTGGGAATCCTTGCCCGCCTTGATCTTACCGCAAAATTCATCCACATCAGCCAAGGGCTGGCGCTCACCGGAGATAAAGCTGTTGGTTTTAGGGAAGACTTTATCTTCAATACAAACCCCTGCAATCTCCCTTTGTTCTAGTTTCCTCACTAGTCGGCGCAAATTATTAAAATTTCCGTATCCCGTATCGCCGTCTAGGAGAATGGGAATGCGGGTGGCATCGGACATAAATTCCAGCATATCCACTATCTGGGTCCAACTGGCTTCATTATTGTCCCTCACCCCAAACTGGGAAGAAATAGCAAGACCACTGGCCCAAATTCCCTTAAATCCAGCTTCTTCAACAATGCGAGCACTCAGGCCATTGTGGGCTTCCATTAGAAATTCCGTTTGCTTGGATTCCAGTAAGTCGCGTAATTGGGCAAACTTTGACGGCTGGCGTTTCAGATCGGTAGTGGTGGGTAGGGGTACAGTACTCATAGGTTCAGGATTAGGGTTTTCCGTATCGAAGATTAATTTTTTAACTATGATAACGGTGATGACTTGAGGGGTTCCAGTTGGGGCAAAATAATATTTTGGGCCTGGTGAATATCTTCTGGAAAATCAATTTCTATCCAGGGTAAGCCGGTAATATCCTCAACCCCAAAGCGCTCTGGAGTTTCTAATAGAAGGTCCCGTATGGCCTCTTCATGGGGGGCCTCATGACGTGATTGGTCCATATAGTCTTGGCAGCGATCAGCGAGTCGATGGGCGACCTCTTCCGAGAAGCGAAAGAATCCCACCGATTCTCCAATGATATCGTAGCGTAGTCCTGTGGGGACCTGTTTGCGAAATTCCACTAGAACTCCATTCCGAAGGCAGAGCTTGACGGGTTCTTCGCCGGGTTCCAAGTGGCGGTCGAGCAGGAAGCAATTTCTATGGGGGGATTGTAATAAGCGTTGCCCTAGGCGGTAGTCATAAAGGACATCCGCATCCATCAAGAAAATCTCTCCCCCGGCGCGTAGCTGATCCCGCAAAGTCCAGAGGCTGACAATGCTGCCTTGGTTAAAATCGGCGTTACATACAGTTTGAGGGCGGGGGAGGAAGATCAAGGTGTCCAGGGCTTGTTCCACCTGCTCAGCCTTATAGCCTACCGCAATGGCAATGTCTTGAACGCCTAGCTGAGTCAGAATAAGTAGATGGCGCTCAAGTAGGCTTTGACCTTCAAATTCCAACAGGCATTTGGGATGGTCATGGCTGTCTGCAAGGCGTTTACCTCTACCGGCGGCTAGAATAAGGGCACGCATGGCTTTAGGGGGCGAGGAGGGTTGGACCCACCTGGGCCACTACGGTCTGCAAGGTAGCTCTTGCAGCCCGAAAATGCTTGGCCAGTTGCCACAGGCCGAGGACATCCCCGGGACGGGAGAACAGGCTTGCTAGCAGGGCCAACGGTTGCAGCCGACCTTGGGTATTCAGAGCGCTGAGGGCGGTAGCAGGCAGGGCAATTTGAGCCGGATCGGCGATTGCCCGGATCACCAAGAAGGGGACACCCGCCTGATTAGCCACCTTACCCACGGCGACACTTTCCATATCCACTGCCACGCATCCGCTGTGACGGTAGAGGCGGGCTTTTTCTTCCGGCGAGGAAAGAACGGTCTCTGTATGATGAAGTGGGGCACTGGAGAGGGTTAGCTTGTCCTCTAAGCGATCCAGAAGGCATTGCCGCCAGTGGGGATCAACCCAGTATTCTTCTCCCTCTAGGTATTGCACTCGCTGGGGCAAGAGCAGGACTCCCGCTTCCAAATGAGGTGCCAGCCCGCCGGCGACGCCCCAGCTGATTAAAGCCTGGGCGCCTGTAGACAAGAGGTTTTCAGCAGCCCGGCGAGCATGCTCAGGGCCGATACCAGACAGCTGTAAGCGAAGCGCACCGGCCAAGGAGACATCACTGCCAGGGCGCAGCTTCTGCTTGGTCAGGCAACGCCCTTCCGCAGGTAAGGCTGCCACCACACCGGCTCGAATGAAAGGTAATGGCGGTGCCATTGCCGCTTGGTTGACTCCACTGCCAGAACCGAGGATCAACACTGGCGATTGAGATGGTTACGGTATCGGGCTAGGGCCCAGAGGGGAAAAAATTTATCATAGCCATGGTACTTAAGATAAAACACCCGGGGAAACCCAGGGGCGTTAAAAGCGGGATGATCCCATAATCCGTCTCCTTGCTGGGTTTGCAGGAGGTAGATAATGCCTTGCTTAACTGATTCGCTGTCTGCTTCTCCGGCGGCCATTAGGGCAAGCAGGGCCCAAGCGGTATGCACGGGGGTGCTTTCCTGATAGCGGCCAGCCAGGGAGGAGTCAAAATAAGAATAGTTGTCTTCCCCCCAGCCTCCATCTGAACGTTGGACCTGCTTCAGCCAGTCCACCGCCTTGCGAATAAAACTTTCTTGGGGATCAAAGCCCGCCTGTTCCAGGGCCGTCAGCACCGACCAAGTCCCATAAATATAATTGGTTCCCCAACGCCCGAACCAGGAACCATTGGACTCTTGCTCTTGGCGCAGATAGTCCAGGGTCCGCTTTAGGGATTGGGCGTATTGGGGCTGGTTTAAACGTCCTAGCAGCGCCACACAACGGGCGCTGACATCCGCAGTGGGCGGGTCCAGCAGAGCCCCGTGATCAGCAAAGGGGATTTCATTTAAGTAATAATAAGTATTGTCGGAATCAAAGGCGGCAAACCCACCATTACGGGATTGCATCCCACAGAGCCAATCGCAGGCCCGCTGGATGGATTCTCCGTAGTGCTCCGGTGCTGCTGCTTGATCCATCGCCCAGGCCACCACCGCAGTATCATCTAGGTCTGGATAATAACTGTTGTTGTACTGAAAAGCCCAGCCCCCCCCTTTGAGATGGGGGTGTTGTTTTTGCCAATCTCCGGGCTGTTCTAAGATTTGCCGCTCCTTGAGCCAGTCAAGGGCACGGATGACCGGTGCAGTGGTATGTCCTCCTTCGGTTTCTTGGAGCGCTAAGGAAGCCAGGCCCGTGTCCCAAACGGGTGATAGACAGGGTTGACAGTAAGCTGAATCTCCCTCATCCACGAGCAGGTTCTGAATTGCTTTTTTAGCTTGGACCCGCAAGGGATGGTCAGGACCGTAACCCATCAGGATCAGTGCCTCATGGGCATTGACCATGGCGGGGAAAATGCCGCCGAGGCCATCTTCACCATTTAAGCGAGCGGTGAACCAGGTTTCCGCTTTTTTCATGGCATGGCGCCGCAGGGCTGAGGGGATAAGCGGTTCCAGCAAACGGGCCGTACGCTCCACATAAAGCAAAACCTTATTGAGGCGCGAGCGGATGGGAAAATAGTGACGTTCCTGCTCTGGCGGGGTAACAAACAGTTCTTGAATATGCACATCCCGGGGGTTTTGGGCCTGCCCTTTCAAGCTGTAGAGGATGGACAAGGGCACCATAACTGTCCGCGACCAGTAGGAAACCTTATTCAAATGGAAGGGAAACCAGCTTGGCAAGAGCATGATTTCCACAGGGATAAAGGGGACTCCACGCCAGGGGATCTGAGCAAACATGGCCAGCGCAAGGCGGGTAAAGACATTAGACTGGGCGGCGCCTCCCCGGGCCAGGATGGCTTCGCGGGCTCGGACCATATGAGGCGCGCTAGGATCATCACCAGCCAGTTTGAGAGCATAATAGACTTTTACGGAGCAGCTGATATCCAAATCGCCCCCCTCGTAAAGGGGCCAGCCCCCATGGTCGGCTTGCTTAGCCCGTAAACGAGCGGCCAGTTTGCGCTCGATTTCAGGTTCCAACTCGCCCGTAAAATGGGTCCAGAGAATATATTCAGCGGGGATAGTGCCATCCGCTTCCAGCACAAAGCACCAATGGCCATCCGCGTGCTGTAACTTGAGCAAGGCGTCCCGAGCAGCGGTGATGGCTGCACTGAGTTCAGTACGGTGAATACCTTGAGGTAAGGCTTCGGTTGCCGGAGAAGCGGCGGCGATGTCTACGGCGCCGGCGGATTCCGGAGCTTGTCGAAGTGCACGGGTCATAGTGAGATCCCCTCGCGTTTAATCCCATCAGGCCTATTTTTCTGGCGATGCTTGCAGTACAGGTGTTGCTTTGCTGTCGTTTCTGGTTGCCTCTAGTGGTATAAAAGGCACACCTTTCGCTGCAAGATTAAATAGGAATGTTAATACCTTATCGTGACTTGCTGCAATACTTGTTAAGATTATTGTTGTTTTTACGCTACGGCGAGAGATCTTGACCTGTTGGCTAGCTGAAAAATCCCGGTGCCGGTGTAGTTTGCGCAAAGTGAGAATGGCCATGCCAATGGCCCAGAGGCAAAAACGCCGGATACCGACCTCATTGGGTGGAATTAGCAGGGTATAGGTTAAGGCATTGCGGAGGTGGGCATGGGCAATACCAATAAGGTGTTGCAGGCCGTCACCAAAGGCCGGTTGATAGTGGCCTGGTGTGAGTTTATCCAAATCAAAACCCGTTTGCTCAAAGATACTGCGTGGCAGCCAGCAGATTTCCCTTTTCCGATCATCCCAGATATCCTTGAGGATGTTGGTCATCTGTAAACCTTGGCCGAAAGAGATCATCAGACTGTGGAGGGCTTCCCGGTTGCGGTTGGCCCCGGGGGAATAGTCGCAGAAAAGCTCCGTCAGCATTTCCCCCACTACGCCAGCGACGAAGTAGCAGTACCGGTCCATGGTTTCCATATCGGCTAGGCCCCGCAGGCTGGCGGTATTCTGAAAGCGGGGCATACCGTCGCACATAATGCGCACGCAACGCTCAAGGGCGGCCCGTTGGCGGGGAGTAAAGCTATGGGTGATCCGGATGATCCTCGGCGTATTTTGAATAAGTTCCCGCTCCGTGGCCAGGGTATGTTCGGAGAGCAGGGGGTATAGGGCCCGGGCAAAGAATTTAGCCGAGGCTTGCCCCGCGACGACGGCAATAAAGGTGTTGGAGAAAAATTTCTTTTGATCGATGCTTAGGCTGGGTTCGTCCTCAATAGTATCGGCGATGCGGCACAGCAGATAGCCGTTGGCCACCACCTCTTGCAGCTTCGGGGGAAGCTGGGGGATGGTGAGTGCGAACGTGCGGGAGACGCCAGGAAGGATATAATCCTGGTAGGCCTTGTCGATAGAATAGCAACTTATATTATAAGAGCCCATCATTTTTGAAAGGAGGCGCCGTTGTTTTCCTAATTTAAGCGCACATTAGGATATTATTATGAGTTACTGTGAGGCCTAATATTACCGGAACCACCGTATTAGCGGAACCGCAATGCCGCGTCTCCATGGTGGGCATTATCTGAAGTAGTCTTTTAGTCTCAACTATATACTTTAATATTGAGTGCAACAACTCCAAACTTCAGCCCCCCCCTAAAAAAGCTGGGGCTGACTATTTTTATCCTCTGGTTGGCCATCTTGGCTTGGGAGGGTGGCTTGAATGAGCAGGGGGGCGCCTACATTGACCGAATATTCAAACAGGCTTTGACCACATTTGCGGTGGCGCGAACCTTGAACGGTATCATCTCTGTAGCCCAGGGGACAAAACTGGCTGTTGAGCCCACCGGTGTGGGTGTGAATTTTGCCCTGGGAGAAATTCTGGACCCGGTCAATGATCTCATTGAGCGTTTTTCTTGGGTAATGTTGGCTAGCACCACTTCTCTAGGCATACAAAAATTGTTGCTAGAAATGACCGGCTGGTGGGGCATGCAGGTGTTGTTATTGGGGTCCGTTTTATTGTTTATCGCCCGTTTGTGGTTACCTCTACTATCACGCTGGAATTTACCTTTTTTTATCGATAAATTACTGCTATTGACTTTGTTCCTTAATCTTGCCATGCCTGTAATTGCTTCCTTGAGTAGTCAAGTGTTTGAAAATTTTATCGAGGATAAGCAACGAGCTTCCGTCAGCGCCTTGGAACAGAAAAGTAGGGAACTCAAGCAATTGGGTGAGTCAATACCTTCAAAAGAGGAAGAGGTACAGAAAAAAAACTGGCGCGATAAATTTTCTGCGTTGTGGGGTGACATGCGAAGCTCGCTTAATTTTGAAGCAGAAATTGAGCAACTAAAGGAGAAATCGGAAGAAATTGCTGAACATGTCGTTGATCTAATCGTGGTTTTTGTTCTGCAGACGATACTTCTTCCTTTGTTACTGCTTTGGTTTTTGCTGCGGATTATAGCGCTCCCCTCCAGTCCAAAATAATGAATTAAATTTTTGATTTTAATTGATTATTTTAATATCCGATGCCATGTTTGAGCTTGAAAAGCTATATTGGAATTAACCTTAGCGACAACTGACTTATACCGCCGGCTCCGCCATAATAACTCCTGCTTCTAGCTATATATTCCATTGTTTTTTAAAACTTTTATTTAATTTTCTTGGGCCAAGCCAGGCTTGATATTTTCCATTAAAACCCTCTTCATTGCCTTCTCATAATTTGTTCCGTCGCTAAATTGCGTCATTAAAGCACGGTGCTATTCCTTGGTTATTTATAAAAATTAAAACAAAACAAAGACTTATTAATAAGGCATGATATTTGAATATCCACCTACATCGCATAAGGGTTAAGAACGGCGTTTTTTTAAGCATTCTGTGGGCACTTTCGTCCAGTTATCGCTGCCGATATGTCCGGAAGCATGCGCCCAACCCGTTCCCATTGGTCATCACGCAAACTTAGTCGCAGTATTTCCATACCCAATGGGCCTAACATGGCAAGTGAAATGCCAACAGGAACTAGTCACTCATTAATTTATAGAGGGGGCTGGCTATTTTTATATGGTTTGTTGCTTTGAATGAGTATGGGGAAACTAGATTGATCGGGTCTTCAAGTAGACCCTAGTTACCTTTGCATTAGCCTGAACTTTTATGTAGAGAATGGCAGAGTAAAGAGGCGTTAATAAGATGTACCCATGCAAGATACTATTAGTCGATGATGAGCGATTTATTCTTTCGACGTTGGCACAGGGATTGCGAAATGCGGGTTATCAAGTCTTCGAAGCCACTTCCGGTCAGGCAGCCATGACTTTTGCTGAAGATGTGAAACCTGCAATTGCAATTATGGATATTCGTATGCCGGGGATGTCGGGTATAGAGGTGGGTCGTTGGTTTCGGGAACAAGGGATCCCGTTCATTTTTCTTTCTGCCTATAACGATGACGAGACAGTAAAAATGGCCATCGAAGAAGGCGCGTCAGGTTATCTTGTCAAGCCTATTGATGTGCCTCAACTGTTGCCAGCTCTCCATGCTGCCAGGGAGCGTGCTGAAGAAATTAAAAAGCTTAAGGAATCGGAAGAGCAATTAAATGTGGCATTAAGGGGAAGTCGGGAAATTAGTATCGCGGTAGGGTTGTTTATGGAACGCTATCGCCTCACCGAGAGAGAGGCTTTTGAACGTCTCCGATCCCACGCCAGAGCGCAACGTTGCAAGTTGCACCACTTAGCTCGGGACGTTATAAACGCTGGCGAGCAGATTAATTGTATCAGTGGTAAGGTGAGGAGGTGTGAACATTCCTAGGGTAGAACAGAAACCGTCTAAAGACGAAGCTATCCTTAATTTGATTGCCGATTGTGCAAAAGAGATGTGCCAAGATGAAGGATGGTTCGATGGAGTGGTTGGCGTATTAGAACGCCTTGGCAAAAAATTTGCCCTTAGTCGCGTCTATTTGGCAGAAAACCTTACTAAAGAAACCTTCGAGTTGCGGATATCCATTCGTGCCGAATGGACAAAGCCGGGTTGGAGGTGCCCTCTTGGCAAGCAAAAAAACCGAAACTTTTTAGGGAGCGAGGAAGGGATAAATCGCTGGTGGGGGCGTTTAGCTCAAGAAAGCCTATTGTCGACGAGTATGAGTGATTTTCCCCAGGAAGTCCGGGCGGTGCTCGGTTCAATGGGGGGGGGCACTTTACTGGTTGCTTTGCTTGCCGTGGATGGAAAACCATGGGGGTTTTTGGCTTGCTACGAACAAACAGAGCGTTACTGGACAAGCGAGGAGGCTACCGTGTTGCGGCTGGTTGCAGGGATTCTAGCGGCCGCTATTGAACGGAGCAACAAGCTTAGACAGAGGACCCAACGGCGGGAGAGGCTTGCGGAATTAGTTGAAGAAATTCCCGAGATTTTTTGGTCAATAGAAGGAAATAGGCTGAAATTATTATATGTGAGTCCTTCGTTTGAGCGAATGTGGGGTTGTTCACAAAAAGCAATGTCTAGCGATCCGTTAGGTTTTCTCAAAAATGCTTTTCCTGAAAAGGGAGGGCAGGCCAGAAGCATTTTTGATGTTGGCTTCTTGCAAAAACAAAAGGGAACTTCTATTCACGAAGAGCAATTTCGTGTTCTGGTTCCTGACGGTAAAACGCGGTGGATTAGTCTGCGTTGTTCCATTTTGATGGAGGAAAACAAGGGTGCTGGACTCATCATGGGATTGGCGACGGACATTACTGAATATAAGCGACGGGAGATGCGATGGCTGACCCAAAGGGAATCGTTAATTCGCGAGGTCCATCATAGGATTAAAAACCATCTCCAGGGACTGGTGGGCCTGTTGCAACAGTATATCCATCATTTTCCTGAATTGACTCAGCCAATGCAAGCGGCAATTAGCCAGATTGCAGCGGTGGCAGCTATTCATGGTCTCCAAGCGATTAACAAAGGGGGCCAGATAAAATTAGAGGAGACGGTGGGAGCCATTTGCCATAATGCGGGCAGAGTTGCTAATTGCCCGATTCATTTTGATGATGGTACGGTCGCTTTAGACACCCCGATTATTATTGTGGAACAGGAAGCAGTTCCTGTCGCCCTTATTGTGAATGAGTTAGTGCTTAATGCTTGCAAGCATCGTGATACCAAGAGCGGAGAGATTCGGATATGGTTAACAGCAAGCACCCAGGGAAAGAGCGCCGAGTTATTGATCCGCAATGAACCTGCTTGCTTGAATGAGGAATTAGATTTTGTTTCGGGACAAGGACTCGGTACGGGGTTAGGGTTAGTCAAATCCTTGTTGCCACCTGTGGGAGCTAGGCTTACTATCAAAGAACGGGATGGCGGAGTCGAAGCTTATCTTGGGCTAAGTTCACCCGTCCTTCAAGTTCAATCTATCTGAGAAATAGCTTTATGAAATTGAAATTTTTTGATACTCCGTCAGTCACTGTAGGGCGCTTCTTGAGTAATACTAATTTACCTTCATATTTTTTATTTCTAAAGGCTTGACAATTTCTCCTTCTTTATTACACTTTCCGGGTAATGCATGTTTGCCCCAGCCCTTGGCAACATGTCATAAAAAATTAATGAATCCTCGTATCTGAAGGGGACATTTCCCAGATACCTTCCTTAAATGCACGTCATTTCCCCAATCCCCGGTGGCGTGTTAATCGCAAGTTAAAAAATCCGTATTCTGTTGCCAGAGCTAAAAACTTTTGGGTCTTGAAAGGGAAGCTATAGACGCTGCCCTTAAAAAACTTTAACTCCAAAAAATTTTTAGCATTTTTAGCTTAAAAGCAGTACTAATTTTTTAATGGCTTGTGAGAGCAGCGAAATAAAAAATTAAGATGTTCTATCGATGACAGATCATCCATTCTAAAAAGCGATAAAGATCCTTGCTGTGCAAACAAAATGTATACGGTAGGGCGGTAGCGTGCTTAAGACTTTATAAATTATATTGATATGATTGATTTGCATTGCCATATTTTGCCGGGGATCGATGACGGCGCCTCTGATCTGGAAACTGCTTTGGCCATGGCACGCCTAGCCGTCAGTGATCAGATCACGACCATCGCCTGTACTCCCCACATTTACCTGGGGCTCTATGACAACACCGTAGAGGGAATCCAGACGGCAATGGAACGGTTGCGGCAAGCACTGGCGGCGGCGGATATCGAGCTGGAATTGGTCATGGGGGCAGACATCCAGATTACCCCGGATCTGAGAAAAAGGTTGCAGGCCGGCGAAGTGCCTACGCTGAATAGCTCTCGTTATTTTCTATTTGAACCGCCTCATCATGTTTGTCCTCCCCGTTTCTCCGAGCTGGCATTCAACCTGTCTGCCTATGGCTATGTGCCGATTATTACCCATCCTGAACGGTTGACTTGGATTGGCGACCATTATGAGTTGTTCGTTGAACTGGCGTTAAAAGGGGTTTGGATGCAGGTGACAGCAGGCAGTCTCAGCGGTCGCTTTGGGCGCCGTGCTCGCTACTGGGGGGAGCGTATGTTGGATGAAGGACTGGTCCATTTGCTTGCGACCGATGCCCATGGTTTAGGGCGGCGTCCGCCTTTGTTGAGTGAAGGAGTGATGGCCGCAGAAAAGTGGGTAAGCGCCGAAGAGGCCAGGCAATTGGTCGAGGGCCGACCCCAAGCGGTCTTAGCCAATCAGGCTCCTGATTCTGTCCCTCAGCCTCCGGCATTGAACGGAGGGTATCCGGCAGAGGCAAAACCGGGGGGAATGGGTAGAAGGTTGTCCCAGTGGTTAGGGCTTGGAAGATGAAATTTGCATTCAGTCCCCATTTAGGGTTGTTGCATTTATTGGTTGCCGGAAAACCAAAGTCTTTGATAGAGGACATTAGGCGGAGAGCCCAGTGAACAACGAAGAAAAATCCCATCTTCCGACCCCCAACGTTCAATCAGACGGCGCACTCGCCAAGCGTCCGCCTTCGTCTGTGACTCTCCCTCAGTCTGGAGTGTATTACAGTCATCCCGATGAGGGTGAAATCAATCTTCTCGATCTGTGGCGGATTTTGGTTCGCCGGAAGTGGATGGTGTTGACCTTTTTTCTCATTGTGGCCACGGCAGGGATAACCGCCAGCTTTCTCATGACCCCTATTTACCGGGCTGGAGTAACTATACTAATCGACCGAGAGTTACCCAAGGTAGTGGAATATGAAGATATTGCACCGGTTGAATCGGCTGCCTC